>PFRX01000021.1 GCA_002788775.1 Candidatus Peregrinibacteria bacterium CG_4_9_14_0_2_um_filter_53_11
AGGCTTTTTTACCAAAGAAAATCACTGGTTTGCGATGTAGAAGAACCATTTCGCTGCATTATAGATAAGGCGCTTTTAAAAGCGCACAACCTTGGACAAATAAATGAAAAAGATTTCAGTACCAAACGTGGTAATTATGAGTTGAAATATAAAGAGGCACGCAAATATTCAGAGATTTTTCTTAAGGAAATTATGGCTCACAAAGACGAGATTTTTCTTTATATTCAATCGTTCTACAGAGCTGCGATAAGGGGAAACCAGGAATTCCCATTTTTCTCAATCAGATAACCATGTTTATTGTCTCTTACGATATTTCAGATGACAAGCTCCGCACTAAATTCTCAAAGTTCTTGAAGAAATTCGGGAATAGGATGCAGTATTCTGTTTTTAGAATCAGTAATAGCCCTCGAGTTTTGGAGAATATCAAGAAAGAAATCCAGTATCGTTTTGAGAAGAGATTTACGGGCAGTGACAGCATAGTCGTCTTCCAAACCTGCAAAGGATGCACCGCTAATACACTCAAATTTGGTTATGCGAAAACAGAGGATGATGATATAGTTTTCCTGTAGTAATGATCTTTAAAAACCAGCAGTAAAGTATAAATCCTGGTGTTGATATTCACCTCGAGGTTGCAAACCTCCATCCCTATTTTCCCGATATGTCCTCAGTAAGCCCAAAAGTCGTAGTCAATCAAACTTGCTATTTGCATCTTATTGGCTTACTGAAGCCATTTCGGCCGTTGAATATCTGTATTGGATTTCTACTTTTGTAGATTTGGAGTTGCCCGTGTCAGTCGGCCTTGTTGAATATCTGTATTGGATTTCTACTTTTGTAGATCTGTTCATATCTCTCAGGGTTTTCCTCCGTTGAATATCTGTATTGGATTTCTACTTTTGTAGATTTTGTTACCCTCCATAATCCAGTGGACCAGTTGAATATCTGTATTGGATTTCTACTTTTGTAGATTAAATTGCTTTCGCTACCCTTTCTCTCTGTTGAATATCTGTATTGGATTTCTACTTTTGTAGATTTAAAGGCTGACGTGGAGGGGGTTTATGTTGAATATCTGTATTGGATTTCTACTTTTGTAGATCAATCGTATATAACCTGCCTGCTCACAGTTGAATATCTGTATTGGATTTCTACTTTTGTAGATGTTGCCTCTCTCGCCTAAATAAGGAGGTTGAATATCTGTATTGGATTTCTACTTTTGTAGATCTCATCTTGAGATGGGCGCAATGTTAGTTGAATATCTGTATTGGATTTCTACTTTTGTAGATTCTTCAAAAACTTTGACCAGTTCGCCGTTGAATATCTGTATTGGATTTCTACTTTTGTAGATTGCCGGTTAAGCCACGTATTCAGCAAGTTGAATATCTGTATTGGATTTCTACTTTTGTAGATACGCGGCATGTACTCCGTGATACACTGGTTGAATATCTGTATTGGATTTCTACTTTTGTAGATTTCGCCTTTACGTTTGGCTAGGCACGAGTTGAATATCTGTATTGGATTTCTACTTTTGTAGATGTGTCCGTCTGTTGTATCGTCTGTTGTCCGTTGAATATCTGTATTGGATTTCTACTTTTGTAGATTTGCGTGCTATCGGAGCGGGAAGTTTCGTTGAATATCTGTATTGGATTTCTACTTTTGTAGATTGTCTCGTTAAACTCCTCGGCCATCTTGTTGAATATCTGTATTGGATTTCTACTTTTGTAGATCTGTCGGTACAATTAGAAAATAGCGGTTGAATATCTGTATTGGATTTCTACTTTTGTAGATCGTCTCCCATCGTGACATGGCACTCTAGTTGAATATCTGTATTGGATTTCTACTTTTGTAGATCGGTGCCCTGCAGCTGGACATCTTCAGTTGAATATCTGTATTGGATTTCTACTTTTGTAGATCTCGCATGGTAGTTTTATAATTAACTGTTGAATATCTGTATTGGATTTCTACTTTTGTAGATCAACTTGTTATTACCCCATTCTTTAAGGTTGAATATCTGTATTGGATTTCTACTTTTGTAGATTCACTATGCTGCTGACCGGGGCGACACGTTGAATATCTGTATTGGATTTCTACTTTTGTAGATGGGCGGAATAGTACACCTCCCTCGGAGTTGAATATCTGTATTGGATTTCTACTTTTGTAGGCAAGTACCCCAAAAGTCATATCGCATATTTCCCAAAAATGCGATATATCCCCGAGGATATGTCGTGAAGTGCAGCAAGTTCGTGACATAAAGTTGACCGCAATGCCCCTAGCTTTTTTACGAAACTTTGCTATCATTTCGTCTGCAGTCCGATCGCGGGTATCGTACAATGGCTTAGTACGCTAGCCTTCCAAGCTGGAGATACGGGTTCGATTCCCGTTACCCGCTCCAAACGAAACATGACAGCCTTTTTGGCTGGCATTTTTTGTTTAGGAAGAAAACGAGAATCGGACCCGTAGGGTTGCCTTAAGAATGCGATGAGCACAAGTCCGCAGGACGCCGTGTGAATCGGATTATTAAGGACAGCGCAGCGAACGCAGTGAGCGCAGGCCGATTCCCGTTACTTTCCATGTAAACCAGCTATTAAGCCCCGGAAAGGTCCCCAAACCGTTCTGGTTCGGCCATACAAAGGAGGAGAACCCTGCAAGGCACCTAGGATGAAAAATTCTGTTTCTACTTTTAGGGAACTAAAAAGTTAGTTTACATCTCTCGATTTAATTCCAGAAAACTCCTTATGGTCAGAATTAAACTTCCAGTAATTCCAGAGTCTGGAATTAACCTTTGCCTTATTCTAGAATAGTCTTGTTTCCTAGAATAAGATATGCTACAGTGCATTCAAATATCATCAATCATATGTCTCCAAAACCATTCATTCCGCTTTTCCTGCCACCGAAACTAGACTATCTCAAGATATTCCCTGAAATAGTCAAAACACGAGATATAGTCGCTCGTTACGATGAAGCCGTGAAGAGATTGCCCAATCCGGAAATTATTCAGCGGTCTTTTGAGACAAAGGAAGCGGTTTTAAGCTCTAAAATTGAAGGAACTCAGGCCACTTTGGATGAAGTGCTGATGTTTGATGCGCAAGAAGTGCAAGAGGAGGAAAACGAGAGAGAAAAAGATTATCGGGAAATTTCTAACTATCGCCTGGCCATAGAACAAGGGAAAAAAATGTTGGAAAAACACCCTATCACCGAAAATTTCATTAAGGAATTGCACAAAACTCTTTTAAATTCAGTGAGGGGACGTAATAAAGCCCCGGGCGAATTTAGAAAAATACAGGTATATATAGGGAAAAAAGGCACTACAATTGAGCAGGCTACCTTTATCCCTCCGGAGGCTCAACACATTAATAAACTTTTTGGGAATTTAGAGAAATACATTAATGAGCATGAAGAAATTGATCCACTGGTTCAGATTGCGATCGCCCACTACCAATTTGAAGCCATCCATCCTTTTCTAGACGGGAACGGAAGAGTGGGACGACTGCTTGTTCCTCTCTTCCTATATGATAAAAAAATCACAGCTTACCCTAATATCTATGTGAGTGAATTTTTGGAAGAACACCGTGATGATTATTATGAGCTTCTGAAAAATGTCAGCAAAAAAGGCGATTGGCTATCCTGGATTAGTTTTTTTCTACAGGCGGTAAAGGAGCAAACGGAGTCTACATTGAAAAAGGTTGGCGAAATAGAAACCCTTCACAAATGGTTGAAAGAGAGAATGCCTGGAATTAATTCAATATATGCTAATAATCTTTTAGAAGGTCTATTTATTAGACCGAGATTTACGGCAAAATTCATGAAGAAAGAGGCCCGTATCGCAAATCCGCAAACCATGTACACTTTGATAGCAAAATTCCTTGAAGCTGGCATAATAACCGACATTACTCCCGAAAAAGAGCGGAATAAGATTTATGCTTTTCCTGAATTAATAAAAATCATCCGCTAGCTTATGAACGAAGCCGAAACCAGAGCGGAATATATCGATCAAAGGTGCACAGGAATAACCTGCCCGAAAAAATGCCCCACCCAACTCATTGAGCTTAGCCATGACGAAGTAAGCAGAAAGCTAAAAAATGAGGCCCGGAAAGCAAAGGGTACTCCGAAAGATGACCTGCTAACTATCTAGCCCCCTACAGCTCAATCTCCTCGCCCGGGCCGGGGGTGTGGACTCTGGCGTGGCCCTGCTCGCCTAGGATGTCTTTGAACATCAGCCCCTGACTCTCCTCGCCGTGGACGAGGAAGATGTCTTCGAGGCCTTTGATGTGTGCGACGTAGTCCAGGAGGTCGCTGCGGTCGGCGTGGGCCGAGAAGGCGTCCATCACCGTTACCTGTGCGCGAACGCTATAGGGGTCACCGAAGATTTTGACCATCTTCTCTCCCTCCAAAAGTTTGCGCCCCATTGTATTTTCGGCCATGTAGCCGACGATCAGAATGGTGTTACGGGGATCCTCAATCGTATTTTTCAAGTGATGCAAGATGCGACCGTGCTCACACATTCCTGCAGATGAGACGATCACACAGGGCCCTTTGTAGTTGTTGAGTGCCTTGGACTCATCCACACTCTGGACGTACTTGATGCGGCCAAATCCAAAGGGATCTTTTTTCGTGTCGAGGAAGGCCTCCCAGGTTTCGCGGTCGAGTGACTCGGGGTGAGATGAGAAGACCTCGGTAAGGTTCACCGCGAGCGGACTGTCCACAAAGATGGGAATTTCGGGAATACTCTTGGCCTGAAAAAGAAGGTTCATGTGGTAGACGATCTCTTGCGTGCGCTCTAGAGCGAAGGCGGGAATAATGATCTTTCCACCACGGTTACAGGTCTCGTTTACAAGATCGCGGAGCTGCTCCCCAACGTCCAGAATCGACTTGTGAAAGCGATTTCCGTAGGTACTTTCCATAATAAGAATATCCGCACGCTCGGGCTGCCACGGATCGCGGAGGAGGGGCAGGTTTTTGCGACCAAGGTCACCGGTAAATACGAGGATCTTCTGCTTCTTGGTCTCCTGGTCATCAACCACCAGAACTACCTGTGAGGAGCCCAGAATGTGACCGGCCTCGCGGAGAGAGCAGAAGACGCCGGGAACCACCTCAAACGGATGGTCGTAGCTGACTCCGACAAACTGGCTGAGCGCCTGAGTTGTGTCGTCCATCGTGTAGAGAGGCTCAACGGGTGGCTTGTGCTTGCGGGCGTTGCGCATGTTGATGTACTCGGCCTCCCGCTCCTGAATGTAGGCGCTGTCGCTGAGCATGTGTGCACAGAGGTCGCGCGTTGCATGGGTGGAGTAGATCGGGCCCGTGTAGCCGGACTTAACCAGGAAAGGTATGTTTCCGCTGTGATCGATGTGAGCGTGAGACAAGATCACCGCGTCGATCGTCTTTGGATCGATGGGAAGTGTCTTGTTTTTTTCCTCGGATTTTTTGCGATTGCCCTGAGCCATTCCAAAGTCCAGGAAGATTCGCTTCCCGTTCACTTCGATCAGATGCTTTGAGCCGGTTACTTCTTGGGCTGCGCCAAAAAAACGTAATTTCATCTAGCTATTATAACATAATGCACCCCGTAAAGCCAGCCTGCTTAACGCCTCGATTGTGCTATCCTACGGCCATGCATCTTAAAAAAGGACTCTCGATCGAGCTAACCATCCACGACCTCGCCTTTGAGGGGGTGGCTGTGGGCCGCTACTCCGACGACGTACTCACCGACTATGTCGTTTTTGTGAGTGGTGGAGCCCTTGCGGGCGAGAAGGTCCGCGCCTCGCTCACCAAGATCAAGAAAAACTATGCAGAAGCCCAGCTTGAGGAGGTCCTCTCCCCCTCTCCACAGCGCATTACGCCCCGCTGTAAGCACTTTGAGATCTGCGGTGGCTGCACCTTTCAGTCGCTCGACTATCCAAACCAGCTCGGCTGGAAAGAAAAGACCGTTGCCGACGCCCTGCGGAAGATTGGGGGATTTAGGCTTGAGATGGGGAGCAGTGGAGCGGTCACGTCCCCAGAGCAGGCCGGCATGGCTCAGACTTGCGATAAGCTCCCCGCCCTGAAAATCGCCCCGATTCTGGGCTGCGCCGAGCCGTGGTTCTACCGCAACAAGATGGAGTACAGCTTTGGGGACGAGACGCTCGAGGGGCGCACCGATGAGCCGGTTCTGGGCCTCCATCCACCTAAAAAATTCTATCAGGTGTTTGAGCTGCAGGAGTGTTTTTTGGAGTCGCCTCTCTCGGTGGAGGTGGCCCGGGGAGTTCAGGCATGGGTTCGCGAACACAAGCTGCCCGTCTACCACTCCCGCCGCGATGATGGGGTGGTAAGAAACCTGATCATCCGTGAGGGGAAAAACACCGGCGAGCTCCTGGTAAACCTCATAACAACTTCCAACGACTTCCCCGAGGCAGAGTTCACCTCCTGGGCCACGAGCACCTTCCCTCAGATAACCTCGCTCTACCGCACGGTAGTCAGCGTTCAGCGAGGCCACCGAACCGTTCAGAAAGAGTACCTGCTCGCGGGCAAGCCGACCCTCTCGGAGAAGCTGCACGTCACCGGAGAAAAGGAGCTCACCTTCGAGATCCTTCCTCAAGCCTTCTTCCAGCCAAACACCCGCCAAGCCGAGCTGCTCTACCGCACTGTTGTGGAGTTCGCCGGGGGCGCCAAGCAAGACCGCGTCCTCGACCTATTTTGTGGAACGGGAACGATCGGAATGTTTTTTGCCGCCCAGGGAGGAGCGGTTTTCGGCATCGACATCAACAAGTCGGCAATTGACAATGCCAGACGCAACGCCACCTTCAACGGCCTCGAGAACATCGACTTCCTCTGCGGTGATATCGGCCAGCTCTTCAACCGGCTCACAGAAAAACCGACTCTGATGATTACCGATCCGCCCCGCTCGGGAATCGACAAGAAAAACCTCCTCAAACTTATGGAGCTGCGTATCCCTCGCTGGATCTACGTCTCCTGCAACCCAACAACTCTGGCACGCGACCTAAAACTCATTTGCGGAGGAGCCGAGGCTGAAGCCGAGCTGGCCGGAGCGGAAGCCCCGACCGAAGCGACGGGCGAGACCTCAGCCAAAGTCGATGGAGCTTCCCTACCTCGCTATGCCATTAAAAAAATCCAGCCGGTCGACATGTTCCCTCAGACCTACCACGTCGAGACGGTCTGTCTGATCGAGCTCGACGAGACGGCTCAGTAAGGACTCAACAGCTTACTAGGGCCGGGCAGACTAGGCGACACCCCTAGAGCCTTATCAACGCGCCCGTAAGATTATCGTGAGCCTCTATCCTCTCGAGTAGCTGAACAAGCTGCAAAATTTCTCCCCCTCTTAGATAGCTCAGGATACTCCTCCGATCAAGATAGGCCGTCACTCCATCACTACAGAGAAAAGCCCGGTCCCCGGGCTGGTAGCTAACCAGATCGCATGAGGCATCTTCATCAACAAACCCCTCCCCGGCAGGAACGCCCGAGATGTGTCTGTAGCTCGAGTAGAGCTCGGCCTCTTCCGGATAACAACGATACTTATTATCGGCGATCAAGCCACTGAGGAGCGCGTCTTCGTGGCGAGCAAGGATGCGAATAAGGCCGTGGGAAAGACTGCGCTGCTCATCTTCAGGCATCTGTCTGAAGTACTCCTCGGTACACCGAGCAGAGGGGGCCGGCAACGGCAGTCCTGATTCCCGAAAAAGATCAAGCGGCTTCACAACCTGCTTGCGCGACAGATAGTGCAGAGCAAAGAAGAGCATCCGGGGCTGAACGCGCCCATCAATCAGCTGCTGAACCAGGCTATTGTCACGGCTCTCATACTTTAGGCGCCCACTTACACCATCAAGGAGCATGATGCGGATATCGGCACAACGCCCCACGTGGAGAAGTGGCCGCTCGGCATCCTTCCAAACATAGCCCATTGCGGCACTCGCTCCCTCAAGCGCCTGAGTCTGAGCGAGCCTCTCTGAAGCCGATCTGAAGACATCCAGACCCCTCAGCCCTTTTTCAAGGGCGGCCGTTGAGTTTACCGCAACATTCAGTGCTGCAGCCCGTCCCGCCCTGCCACCGCCGGTTCCATCAACTACCACACAGCCCTCTCCCGGACACAGTACCAGCCCGTCTTGATTCGGCATCCCACGACGACGATAGCCTCCCGGTGAGGAGAAGGCAGCTACAGAGCCATCCCGCGTCTCAACAAGGGCATCGTGCCCACAGGCTCCAAGGCCGAAAGGACGAGTTGAGGAACCGCTGATCAGCCCGCCCAGGGTGTGGTAAAGCTCACGACGAAAGCCAAACTCGTCAGAATCAGCGGTGAGTGGAACGTGACGCCGACTCCGCAAGTGTGGGGTGGCTGAGTTAGGTCGCTGAACCAAATCAGCGTCTTCTGCTCCTGTTGGTTCCGGGGTGGTAAACGCATGCATAAGCGTATATTCTAACACTAAATACGCAAAAAGCAAGCCCGGCAGCCGGATCTCAATACTCAGCAAAGCGCAGCATGTTTCTCTCCTACTCCTCAAACTCCCTTCGAACCCAGTTCTCAGCCTCATCACGCTCGCTCAGACGGCCCGCGAGCTGCTCAAAACGCACCGCATCGAGCACCTCCTGAATGCGCGGCCCCGGCTTAAGAGAAAGGATTTCCATGACATCCTCACCGGTAAGGAGACGATCGGGCTCCCTGGGCATCGAGGCGAGGTCCTCCCTGTAGAGCTCAAGAACCTTGCCATGCTGAGTAAGATCAGCTGGGATAGTACCGAGCGTGTCGCACCGATTCAGCTCAAGCAGCTCCAAGAAAAGTTGCTGCAAAAACCAGTGACGACGACGCCCCACCTCCATCTCGAAGACGTTGTAGACGCTCATATGGTGTTCGATCAGCCAGCAGATATCGTGAATCCGCTTCCTTGAAAACGAGAGGCGGCGAAGGATGACGCCCGCAATCTCAGCGGAGACCTCGGCATGGTGGTCAAAACGAATACGTTCCTTGGTGTCGTCATAGGTACGAGTCTTGCCCACATCGTGAAGAAAAACGGCCCAACGAAGGTTGAGAGGCGCATCGGGTTTAAGCGCCTTGATCGCCAGAATAGTGTGGTCCCACAGATCGCCCTCAGTGTGATACTGAAGAGGCTGGGCAAATCCCTTCATCTCCTGAACCTCCGGCAGAATCTCAGCGAGTACACCCGTATCTTCCATATCCTCGAGGGCGTCTGGGAAGGAGGGATGGACGATCATCTTATTGAGCTCGTCCCGAATGCGCTCGGATGAGACGTTCCCGGCAAGATTGGCGTGCTTTTTCAGCGCGCCAAAGGTCTCGGGATGGTACTGAAAACCCAGCGTATTTTTAAAGCGAACAGCCCGGAGGATGCGAAGATGGTCCTCAAGAATGCGCTCGTGTGGCTCCCCGATAAAGCGTATGAGTCGATTATCCAGGTCTTTCTGGCCACTCACAAAGTCGAGGACCTTGTCCGCGATCGGATCATAAAAGAGGCCGTTGATCGTGAAGTCGCGGCGCTGGGCGTCCTCTTCGGCAGTGGTAAACAAGACGGCATCGGGACGGCGTCCGTCGGAATAGCCGCTGTCGGAGCGAAAGGTGGCGATCTCAAAGTGCTGATCGCCGTGCTCGGCCAAGATAACTCCGAAGGCCTCCCCGATAGGAATAGTCTTATTCAAAAGCTTCTTGAGCTCCTCGGGACGGGCGTTTGTGGCTATATCAAAGTCTTTGGGCTCGACGCCCAGAAGCATATCGCGCACACAGCCACCGGCCCAGTAGGCCTCATAACCGGCATCCTGCAAAATCTGCACAAGTTCGACAGCACTTCCACGCATGCCGCTAGCATAGGAAAATTACGCCCGCGACGCCAGAGCAAGCGCAAAAACTATGTACGCGAAGACCTTCCGCCCTTATACTTGCGCCAATGCTGACTCTTGGAATTGAAACATCATGTGATGAGACCTCAATTGCCATCGTAAAAGATGGCCGCGAGATCCTCACCAACATCATCCACTCCCAGATAGACCTTCACCGAAAGACGGGGGGCGTCGTTCCCGAGGTGGCTGCACGCGAGCATGTCCTCAAAATCCTCCCCGTTCTGGGGGAGGCTCTTTCGCAAGCGGGTGTGACGATGGAGCAGATCGATATGATCGCCGTAACCTACGGCCCGGGGCTCCTGACCTCTCTTCTCACGGGGATAAACACGGCGATGACGCTTGCGCTCGTGCATAACAAGCCGCTCGTTCCGGTCAACCACATCGAGGGCCACATGTATGCGAACTGGCTTTACACAAAGGGCGAAGAGGCTCCCGAGCCGCCAACCTTCCCGCTGGTCGTCCTAACCGCCTCGGGCGGCCACAACGAGCTGATTCTCTGGCACGAACACGGCCGCTACACCTTCCTGGGAGCGACCCTCGACGACGCGGCCGGTGAGGCCTTCGACAAGGTTGCCCGCCTGCTGGGACTTCCCTACCCGGGCGGCCCCCAGATCCAAAAAGCGGCAGAAAAGGGCGATCCTAAAAAATATGCACTTCCCCGCGCCTGGGTCAGCGAGTGGGACTTTAGTTTTTCCGGCCTCAAAACGGCCGTCCGGCGCCTAGTGACCGAGTACCGCGAGAGCCTGCCGGAGGGTGAGCCACTCGACGAGCAGTTTATTGCCGACGTCGCCGCCTCTTTTCAAGAAGCGGTCTGTGAGGTGCTGGCGACCAAGCTTGCCCGCGCGGTTGAGCAGTTCGGCGCGAAAGAGGCTCAGCTTGCCGGAGGCGTCTCAGCCAACGCCCGCCTTCGCGCCTACGCCCGCGAACTTCTTCCTCCCCAACTCCCCCTCCGCTTCTGTACGAACCTCCGCCTCTGCACCGATAACGCCGCGATGATCGCCTGCGCGGGCTTCCACAAGTACACAAAGACCCCCGACCAGTATAAAAAATGGGCTCCCATAATCGGGAACCCAAGTTTAGAGATTACAAGCTGGTAACTATAGTTAATTTTCCGGATTTTTCTCACCATCTGCAGGAGGGAGCTGTACGCCTCTCTTTGGATTAACGGGGGGATATCCGCGCAAATGTGTTTTGTGAAGATCGGCAGGCTGTGTTGCCGGCAGATGGCTCTTGGTGGCAGGCGTTTCCGCGTCTCGCGCTCTCGCCGTATGATCGGACTCCTGCATCTCATCAGGCTGGGCTTGATGCTGAACTGCAGCTCCGTTTTGTTGAACACCTGCATCTGCTTCTGCTGCCGCTGGAGTTGTACATGAACGAACAAGCCCTGCAGCTGACGACACTGCCAGTGCCGTCCCACCAACTATGAGCGCTCCCGCCGGCCAGTAATCACGAATGCTTTCAGGGGTATGTAAAGGCATTTTTGGAGCATTCTTGAGACGCTCCTCGTACTGACGTCTCTCATTTCTCACGTGATTTAGTCTACCTCCGGAATCAGTCATATGGTTTCAGTTACGTTAGATTAAGTTCAATTTGCAAGTATATTATACGACTATAGTCGGTAAAAGTCAACAGCGCTGCCTTTGTTGCTTTCCCTACTGATCTGAAGTCGCAGAAAACACCTTCTCATACGTATACGCCGCTCTTCCTTTTGACAAAAAAATAAAAAATACTTTAAATAGGAGAATGAGAGAGAATCTGCACTCACTTGGTGGCCGTGACCGGATCCCCCACAAACATTTCATCTCAGTCAATGCGGCCACGCACCAAGAACTTGGTGCCATGCTGGGTAGGCAGCTGGGCGAGGCGGTCCGAGCACTCATCAACGAGGAGTCCCAAGCTCCCGACTGGGAAAGACGGCGCAGACGCGCGCAACCCATGCTCCGCGCGACAGAGCGCCACGCTATCTTCACCCCTTACCTCGATGAGCTGGACGCTTTTGCAAACGCAGCGGGTGTTCCCTTTGAGGAGCTCTGGACCTACAGCCTGGAACACGAAGTAACCGACGGTGAGATGCGCCACCTTGAGCCGGACTCGGGCACCACCGAATACCCATCTGAAACTGAGCTTTCGAGACCTCCCGAACGCTGCACCTCGATGGTCGCAAACGGTGGGCGGCTCGTTGCCCACAGCGAAGATTGGGAGCTCGACAGCGCTCACAAACTCTGGGTCCTACGCACCTGCGTTGGCCCTTCGGAGGGAGTTAGACGCACAAAGCTCGAACTGCACTATGCCGGAACTCTCGGCTCAAACGGAGCCTCGGTTGTACGCGAAGGTGACAGAACCACGGTTCAGCTGATCAACTCACTCAGCCACCGCAATCCCAATGCCGACGGCGTTCCTCGTCATCTTGTTGCACGTTTCCTGGGCGACTCCACCGATCCCCAGGAGGCCCTCGAAACCCTGCGCCCGGTTAAGAGAAGCGGCGGCTACGCACACACGTTTGTCACACAAGATCCCGACGGCAGACACAGCATCCTCAGTGCCGAGCTGAGCCCTAACAGGATGAGTGCAATCCACATACAACGAGCGCATTTCGCCCACTCGAACCATCATATCCACCCCGCGATGGCCGATAAAAATGCCGGTATGATAGGGAGCGCCGAAAGTATGGGGACGACGACAAGAAGAAGGCTGGCAGTGGCAAGTTCGAACCTGCATCAGTTCCACCAGCCCCGTGGCAGAGTAGCCCCAGAGATGCCTTTCGCCGTGGCACTCCAGATTTTAGGCAACAGGCTCAGTGACGCCTGGCCGGGCGTACGCACCGAAGGGACAATTGGGGCGTTTTGCGTGGACCTCCGTGCAGGAATCGCGGGAATCCACCTGGCTCGAGAAGAGCTGCCACCGCCGGAAGATAGGCTGGAACCAGGAGATGACGGCTGGCGCGCTTACGAACTAGCTAAAGTTCTCTCCCCGAACTTCCCCAACTGCAACCTCGCCTCCCCTATGCCCTATCAAGAGGCTTAGAAAGCCACCACCACACTTGCAAAATTTGGAAATAGCAGTACAATAAATCAGTACTTATGAGTAAAAATCCCAAAGAGACAGAAGAGAAGGAGCCAAAGCCAACGCTGAAAGATCTCAGAACCCCAAAGGGCGTCCACGACATTCTTCCCGATGACCACGAGTTTTATACCTATCTGAAAAAGGTCATCCGCCACCGCGCCCGACAGAGCGGTTACCGCCGCATTACGACACCTACGTTTGAGTTTACCGACGTATTTAAGCGCTCAATCGGTGATACAAGTGACATCGTAAGTAAGGAGATGTATAGCTTTGAGGATCGCAAAGGCCGCTCACTCACACTCAAACCCGAGGGAACAGCCGGTGTTGTCCGCTCGTACCTGCAACATAACATGCAGACCTGGCCTCAGCCCGTTGAACTTTACTATATCGAGCCTCACTTCCGCTACGACCGCCCTCAGAAGGGACGCTACCGTCAGTTCTGGCAGTTCGGCTTTGAGGTATTGGGTGAGACCGATCCGGCCATCGACGCCCAGATTATTCAGCTCTTTAAAGTAATTCTTGAGGATCTCGGCGTTGCCGACCTCTTCACCCTCCAGATCAACTCGATCGGCTGTATGAACAAAAACTGTCGCCCTCACTTTATCGAAGATCTCCGCAACTACTACATGGGCAAAGAGCGCAGCATGTGCGAGGAGTGCCAGACACGCCTTGAAAAAAACCCCCTCCGACTTTTGGACTGCAAAGAGGAAGACTGCATCATCCTTGCAAAACTCGCTCCACAGATGAAAGACTACCTGTGCGAGGAGTGCAAAGAGTTCCACGAAGAGCTCCTCAAACTGCTCGAGGGCTTGGGCATTGAGTATGTCGAAAACCAGAAACTCGTCCGCGGACTCGACTACTACACCAAGACCGTCTTTGAGTTCTGGAGCGCCTCAACGGGAGCACAAAATGCTATTGGAGGAGGAGGCCGCTATGACGGTCTCGTCGAAAAGATGGGAGGTCAGCCAACTCCGGCAATCGGTTTTGCAGCAGGGATGGAGCGCATCATCGACACGATGAAAGAGGCGGGAATTACCGTCCCTACCAAAGATGATATTCACGTTTTCGTCGCTCAGCTCGGCTTCACCGCCAAGCAGAAGGCACTCAAGCTCATGAATGAACTTCGCAATGTTGGAATCAAGTGTGTCGGTGCACTCGGCAAGGGAGCCATCAAGAATCAGCTCCGTGTAGCCGATCGTTTTGCCGTGCCCTATACGGTCATCATGGGCATTACCGAGGTTCGGGATGGTACGGCAATAATCCGCGACATGAAGCGCGGCAGTCAGAAGATCGTCAAGTACGACAAGGTATTGGAGGAGCTTATCGAAGTTCTAGGGGAAGATCAGTTGGATCGGTACTCACCGGAAGAGGTGCTCTACTAAGACAGATATTCTGAGCCTGACGAAAGAGACTCTCGCTCCCACGGCGCAGGCTGTTTACGGTGCGGCGCATCGCATCAGCATCAGCTAATGTCTCGCCTTTTTTCCCTACACACCGATAAACGGTGCCCTGCAGTGTATTTTCAGCGGCACACCGAGCAGTTGTAACTCCCTCAACCTTACCCGCGATCGCGAGTGTCGTGAACTGGTCCGGATCCCACTCAGTAAAAGTGACATCCACGTCTTGTACGGGGCCGCCAAAGCTCACGTGTTCCCCCATGATCGCGCGATCATCAAGGTTGATCGTCGTCTGCTGGTCGCCACAGCTAATCGCAAAAGGACCGACACAACGACCGTAGCCAGTTCCATTAAGATCACGGACCTCACAGTCCGTCCCCGACTCAAGGCTGGCCACAAGATCAGCCATCTGACGAGTTACATCAGCAACCGCCATCGTAGGGCCGTAGTTATCTTGACGGTTACATCCGTGCTGAAGAGGCGCTGCGGCAAGCGCTGCAGTTAGAAGAGCTCTCTCGGCAGATGATTTTAGCGAAGGCATGGGCATGGGCATGGCTAGTGGCTGTTATAAAGTTAGGCACGTTCCCGCTGATAGCAGGTTTCACAGTATATAACCTCCGGCCGATTTTCTGCAAATGGTGAGCGGATGGCGACACCGCAGTTACCACAGAGCCGGTCAAAAAGCTCGCGTGGATTGCGTAAGGCTAGCCTTTCTTTATAGCGACAGTCGGGACAGCGCCGTGGGAGTGGCAAACGCTGACGTTTGAGGAAGGCGAGCTCCTGTTCGATGATACGGTACCCCTTTCCGCATGAGGCACAGGCACAGATCTCACTGAGAAGTGTGGGCGGAGTGCCCGCAGTTGAATCGGGAAGCTGCTGCAGTGTGGGCAGATAAGGGGAAGCCTGCACCTCACGCCAGCGGAAGCCGGCCTCTTGAGCCTGCTCACGGGTAAGGGGGAAGTACTCCTGCGCAAGGGACTCGTTATACGCCAGAGGTGAGTGAGAGGGCGGAAAGTGGACTCCCCACTCACCTCGCTCTCGCATATCATTAATGATTCGCGCAACCATCTCTTCATACTGCTCCTTCGTGTACTGCTTGTTAAAAATACAGTACTCCTTATTACGGAGACCAAAGCAGCCGAAGAGGTTTTTAGAGTTGTAGCAGAGCTCGCTGTAGTAGAGGTTTTGAGAGTGGTAGACCCGCAGGCAGAAGAAGCAGTTGTAGGCCGCGATCGTGCTCAATACCTCGTAGCAAACTTCCGACTTTAAGTACATATTAGAGCAGTCCAGGAGGTCCTTGACCTCAACCCCTACAGTCACGTTGCGGCAGTCTTCGCTGTCGTTCATATCGTAGGAGTCGAAGCAGTTTTTACAGTTCGAGAGAAAATCACCCGTAGTATTCTCGCAGTTTATGACATTCGCATACTTGTGGATGCGCTGGGAACGAACAGCCTTCCAGCGACTTATCGCCTCGGCAAAATGTGTGTACGAGGAACGGACAGTCTCAACCATCTTCTCGTACTGTTCTTTGGGTAGCGGTTTATTCATAAAGTAGTACTGCTTTCCCACGAGGTTTGTGCAGAGAAAACAGTTACTGCAGTTGCTCAGATTTTCTGAAAACCAACAGTCACGACTGTTCTCACTATAGGAAACATACACACAGTTGTAGCACTTTCTAACATTGAAACACTCGTAACAGAGCTCTGAATTGTAAGCGAAACTCGAGTCAACAACATCGGTACAGCTCTGCAAAAGTTTTCCGTAGTAGCAATCCTCGGAGTACTCTGAGCAGTTTATAAGGTAGGAGTTTTTACAGTAGGCCGTGCCTGTTGTGTAGGAGCAGTTCTCATTCGAAACCTGAATCAGATTCAGACGAGGAACAGTTCGACTCAGCTCGGTAAACTGCTCAAAAAACGAGCGCGAAAAGTCATAGTCGCGGCCGTACTCGAGCGCATCCCATGACTCACTCCACCACTCCTCGGTTGAGTAGATGGGGAGCTTTTCATCAGGATGGTAGATTGACACGAGGGAGGTGCCCGAACGGGCTGAAGTATTTTTATAGAGGTTCCACTCATTTCGGTGAAGAGATCTATTCCTCAGCTTGCAAGAAGCACACTGCCTCACGGGAAGCTCAAAACGTTGACCGGCGAAGGTAGGCTCACACCGTTTGAGGAAAGCCAGCGCCTCATTCTCAACCACAAGGGGCAGTAGACATGTAATACATCTTGATTGCATAAGATGCCCATTATCGAACTGACTCATCCCGGAGTCAAGGCACCGGACGTATTTTGTCGAATAAAGTCGACAGTAAATCTATATGTTTTAATCTGAAAAATTATGATAATACTTTTCTTGACGAACTTTTTCCACACAATGGTCATAACACAACTTCTTCAACAACTCGGCCTGAGCGACAAGGAGGCCGCCGCCTATCTGGCACTACTCGAGATGGGAACCGGATCGGCCGTTTCGACCATCGCACAACGAGCGAAACTCAACAGGACAACAACCTACGACGTGCTCAAGATGCTCGTAGAAAAGGGGCTAATAATTGAGTACAAGCGCAAAAGCCTCCACTACTACGAGGCACTTCCTCCCGAAAAATTACAGAGTTACCTGGCCGAGCAGAGCGAGAAGTTTTCGAGGCTTGCGGAGCAGGCTCACGAGCTCATGCCCGAGCTAAAAGCCCACCATCGCACCGACACAAAACGACCCCGCATCTATTTTTATGAAGGAGACGAGGGGCTGATACGGGTTTACGAAGAGACACTCACCTCCTCCGAAGAGATCCTCGCCTATGCCAGCGACCAGGCCAATCAAGATGCGATCCCCTGGTACTTCCCCCAGTATTACGCCCGCCGGGCCGCAAAGAAAATCCCCATTCGAGCGCTCTTTCCCGATACACCAAAAGACCGGGAGCGCCACTCCCGCGACGCACAAGAGCTCCGCAAGAGCCGCATCCTACCCAAGCAGATCCTCAACTTTTCCCCCGAGATAAACTTCTTCGATAACAAGATCATGATCGCCGACTGGAAGGAAAAGCTCGGCATCATCATCGAAAGCCACGAGATCGCCCAGGTCTTCAAGCAGACATTCGAACTCGCCTGGGAGGCCGCCGAAAAGCATCATAATAAGCTCATGAAGGCTGACGAATGTGGCAGTACTCAAAAGCCGGCTACCCGTTCAAAAAAACGATCGCGGCGTTGAGGAGTGTTGCGTAACTCACCCAAGCCAAGTAGGGCATGAGGATGAGGGCCGCGGGCTGATCCACCTTTGAAAAGCGCACAATCATAAGCACAATCACCAAGAGAAGCACGATGATATCGGCGAGAGCCACCCCGGTAAGGTGAAGGCCAAAGAAAAGTGGCGTCCAGATGCCGTTTAAAACCAGGCTCAGGCCGTACAGCTTGAGGGCGTTGCGCGCCGCAGCCTTTCGGGCAGGATCTGACGAGTGGACCAGTCGGCGCCAGATACGAAAGGAGGCGTAGCCCATCAGCACATAGAGGAGCGTCCAGACGGGGGCAAAGAGCCAGCTGGGTGGATTAAAGACGGGTTTCTGGAGAGTCGCATACCAGCCCGGAATCTCAGAAATAGTGAACCACGAGCCCGCAAATCCTATGGCCAGAGGAAGGAGGATCGCGAGGATAAAGATAGGGAGTTGAGCCGGAATTTTAGACGAGAAAGAGCGTTTCATAAGCATATTCTACCTCTTTTCCGGAGAATATGCGGAGGAGAGAAAGCCCTCCCACTAGACAAAAAAACAACTCGTGGCCCACCTCTTTCTTTATAGAACCGGCCCCGATACTTGCCAAAACATTAAATAGCGTACACAATAGCGCTAATGAACAGCACATCCGCCGCCACCGTCATGCGTAAGAACGTCCACATTATTCTTGTGGACCTCTTTCTCGTACTCGGTAAAATTCGGCGGCGTGGGCTAGTCACTACAGTCTAAAAGACACCAACTAAGATCGATCACTATCTAGCCCTCGCCACCACGAGGGCTTTTTTTATTACTTCTTCCGACCGTCATGACCTCCCGTATAACAGTACTTCAGCGGCGCCTCTCCGAAGGCCCGGCCGACAACGACCCTCTTATGAGGTGCGATGTCGACGAGCGTACCGAAAGCGGCATCATACCGATAAGCGCGCTCCGTGAGTCGGGGATCGACTGCGGGCGGGACTGGTACTCCTCAGCTCCCCGGCAGACCTCGCACATCTCATGCCGGGTCGTCCTTGCACCGGAGGCAAAGCTCGGGGAGGTCACACGGATGGAGATCTACAAAGACCGCCAAAATCCCACTTTCTGCTTCTTTGTCCTCTACCGGATCGTCCTCAACGAGGCGGGTGAAGAAATTATCGAAAACCAGTTCTTCACCAACGACCCCGCCTATGCGGCCCGGCACAAGTGGATGGGACACGATCTCAACCTCTTCACCGGCTCAGCCGCGGCTAACACACTTACGGAGATTATGCGGAGGGCCGCCTCCTCAGCCCTTAACCCTCAAGATCATGACTAAAACATTTGAAACATTCAGGAGACTACGATGGAAAGAAGGCAGAAGTTGCCCCTTCTGCGGAGACCGAAAGTCACGCTATCACAGCAAGAGGAGAAGCGGCGTCTACAGGTACGAATGCCTCGAGTGCAGCCGAATATTCTCAGACGTAAGTGGAACGTTCTTGGAGTCGAGTAAGGTGCCCCTGGCCGAGTGGTGCCGTGCACTGAGCTGTATGAGCAGCAAGCGAGGCTGTACGCCGAGCGACCTCCAGCGAACCCTCCACGTAAGCTACCCAACAGCGCTGCGCCTCTGGAGTATGCTCAGCCTTACACTCCGAACCCACCGAGCGCCTGTTACCTTCTCGGTAAAACACGACGAACTCCGCATTCAAAAATCGGCACGTCTCCTGATTGAGATGTGCCGAATCGCCTAGCCGCCCTCGGCCGCCTTAACCTCTCTCCACAAGGACCTTACGCTTATTTTTAGCCTGCGTTTTAGGTATGCGGATAAAGATGGTTCCGTTTTTGGCCTCGGCGTGAATGCCGTCGATGGTGCTATTTGTGGGAAGTGAGAAGCTGCGTTTGAAGGAGACCCACGACCGCTCGGCACGGTACCATGTCTCCCCTTCCTCGTGGTCCTCGGTTTCGGTCTCACCGCTGAGGTGAAGTGCATGGTTATCAACCTCGACGGAGACCTTCTTGGGATCGACGTTGGGCAGATCAACTTTTATACAGACCTCCTTGTCGGTCTCGGAGTAGTCGGCCTTAGGAAGCCAGTGACTCTCATCGGGCAGCAGGTCCTGAAAAGGTGAGAGCTCAAACGGAGAGTTCCAACTCAGAGGCCAGGGATTAAAGCCCTCCCTCCACATCTTCCGGGCGATGTCGCTCACCGATGAGCCACTCTTCTCCAACGACCTTCCTTCCCTACTCGTACGTTTTTTGACCGGAATAGTCATACGGGGTTCGTTTAAAAACTAATGTGGCGGAGGTTGAAGTTACCGCACAAGCTCTATTTCGCATGAGCGAGGTATTGCCTAAGCAAGGTTCGCATGAGCGAGCATGCCTGTGTCAGTGACCGCCTCCGCACAGTGATAAACACCACGAGAAGCAAAAGGGTGTCGGAGTTTTTGCAACCGTGCATTTCACACCTTGGTCGTGTAGAATAATCGTACTCATATGAAGCTGACACACGATACAATTCTACCGTTCGCCGTGGGAGTTCTGCTCAGCGGGCTGGTCTTTAGTGTGCCTGTCGCCTCGGCTGAGAACTTCTCTGATGTGCCGGCGAATCATCCTCATGCGGCGGCTATTGAGGCGCTTAAAGATGCCGAGTTGGTGACTGGCTATAACGATGGAACATTCAAACCGGACCAGGCGATCAACCGCGCTGAGGCGACCGCGATGGTTCTTAAAGCTGCGGGAATTCCGCTTCAGAGCAGCACTCAAAAACTACCTTTTTCTGACGTGGTCGAGACCGACTGGTTCTACCCGATGATCCAGAGGGGTGTCGCGCTTAATAAGCTCAAAGGCTATCCCGACCAGACCTTCCGCCCCGGCCTGCCTGTTACCCTCCCCGAGGCGCTCGCCCTCTCACTCTCATTTCAGAACATCTCAACGACGAGTACAAATGTGGAGTCGACCATCTACAAGGGGCTCGATCCGGCTGAGTGGTATGGGAAGACCGCCCAGTATGCCAAGAACAACTACATTATTGAGCCCAATCCCGACGGAACTCTCGATCCAACCGCGAGCATCTCACGAGGTCAGCTGGCCGAGATCGTCTTCCGAACGCGTCAGGTGAAAAACAGTGGGCGTGCCTTTGATATAACAACGGAGTGGACGACGAGCGAGCACAACCTCAACTACTGGAGCTTCCGTCATCCCGCAAACTGGCAGCTCTTTAAGGGACAGACAAATAGTGGGCTCTGGTATCAGGAACCCTCGGCCTTTATCAGCCGGCTCTGGCCACGCGGTGTACGCCTTTCGGTCTCACTCAGCGAGAATACGGGGGGGCTGACGGCGAACGGCTACTTTAACGAGGTGAAGGCGAGTTATGCGCGTGAGTATCCCGGGCTGGCAGTCAGCAGCTCCTCACTCACTCTCGGCCAGCGACCGGCCCTTCGCGTCGTCGTTCCTCAGCGCCATCTTATAGACACCTACGTTCAGCTTCCCAACGGCATGTACCTTATTATATATGGCGAGTACGGAGAGGCACCCATTGCCGAGTTCTACAAGAAACAGCTCGAGCTGGTACTTGGCAGCTACAAGTACGTTGAGGCGCCGGCCACTCCCCCACTTCCGCCCCTTGAAGAAAGGATGGCTCAGCTCAGAGAAAAAATTCTGGTTGAGGGGGCATGGGAACAGCTCATGAGCTACTTCCCGGACAAGCGGCTTATTCACACAGACGGTATTGGCGTGGGAACCGGCCCGGTAGACTATTTCTTCTCTGCCGAGGCGGCGACCACTATTAAAGTTGAGCGAGAGAGCAACACAATCTTAAATATTCGTGACGGCGAGACGAGCGCCTTTTAACTTCCCATGGAAAAATCATACACACCATCTCCTCTGACTGCCGGCCTCGCTCTGCTCGGCCTCCTGCTCGGGGCAGCTCTCGTCTTCCTCCTCATCGGAGGATTCTCAAGCGCGGAGGCACCGGTGAGTACCGGCCCCGTCGGCGCGCCCTACATCTCCACTCCAACAACTCCTCCTCCCTCTAACTAACGTCCATGTCTTTAGACTTCGGTAAGCGTTCCGTCCAGCAGCACAAAAAACACCACGGTAAACTTGAGATCCGCTCGAAAGTCTCAGTCAAGAATCGCGATGAGCTGAGCGTCTACTACACACCCGGAGTTGCCGCTCCTTGTGAGATTATTGCAAAAGATCCCGAGGCCGCCTACGAGCTCACCATCAAGCGCAATACGATCGCTGTTGTCACTGACGGCTCTGCGGTTTTGGGCTTGGGAAATATTGGCGGGCTGGCGGGCCTCCCCGTGATGGAGGGGAAGGCAATCCTGTTCAAGCAGTTTGCCGATGTCGATGCCTTCCCAATCTGTCTTTCCACTCAAGATCCTGACGAGGTCATTAAAACCGTGAAAAATATCGCACCGGTTTTCGGAGGGATAAATCTTGAGGACATCAAGGCTCCAAACTGCTTTTATATAGAGGAGCGGCTCAAGGAGGAGCTTCACATCCCCATCTTCCACGATGACCAGCACGGTACGGCGATCGTTATTTTGGCGGGACTCCTCAATGCGCTGGCCCTTGTGGGGAAGAAGCTCGAGACGGCACAGATTGTGATTGCGGGAGCAGGTGCGGCGGGAATTGCCACAGCGCGACTCCTCCTCCATGAGGGGGCAAGAAATATCATGCTTACCGATCGAAAGGGCATTATCTATGAAGGGCGCGATGATCTTAATCTCTATAAAGAACGGATGGCTAAGCTGACCAATAGGGAGTGCCGTCGAGGAACGCTCGCCGATGCGATGGTGGGGGCGGACGTCTTAATCGGCGTCTCACATGCGGGAATTGCCAACAAAGCTATGGTGAAGACGATGAACCGCGATGCCATAATCTTTGCGATGGCAAATCCAACGCCCGAGATCACACCCGAGGAGGCGTTTGAGGGTGGTGCAAAAATTATCGCCACAGGTCGCAGCGACTATCCAAATCAGATCAACAACGTACTCGTCTTCCCGGGACTGATGCGCGGCGTGCTGGACTGCCGGGCTCGCTACATCACCGACGACATGAAAGTCGCGGCGGCTCGCGCCCTGGCCAAGCTCGTAAAAAAACCGCGTGTCGACAAGATCATCCCCGGCGTCTTCGATAAAGATGTCGCTCAGACGATCGCCCGCGCGGTAAAGAGCAAGCACGACCCGAAGAATGTCTAAACGTTAGTCGAGCAGTTTTGCCAGCTCTTTTTTGAAGCTTTCGAGATCTTTGAACTGGCGATAAACGGAAGCGAATCGAATGTAGGCCACCTCGTCGATGCCTTTGAGAGCCTCCATCACATCCTCACCAAGACGCTGCGCCTCGACCTCTCGCCCAAGAGCGGCCCACGACCCTTCAAGCTCGTCGAGGAGCTCACTCACCTGCTGTTCGGTAACGGGACGCTTCTCACATGCCTTCCAGATTCCCGTAAGAACTTTTTCACGACGATACGGCTCACGCGATCCTCCTTTTTTAATAACGAGAAAGTTTGCAGCTTCGATACGCTCAAACGTGGTGAAGCGGAAGTCGCACTCCTCACACTGACGGCGGCGGCGAATCTCCTTTTCTTCGAGAGTATCACGTGAGTCGACAACCTTCGTATCATGATGTTTACATTTTGGACAGCGCATAAATTGAGGTGATAAAGGTGTCGGTCATTCCGGCAATGTAGTCTTTTACGACGACCTCAAGAGGCTCATTCGTGTCGATCGAACCGCCAAACTTTTCCGGCAGCTCCTTAGGGTTGGTGTAGTAGTAGTCGAAAACAGTGTGGAGGATTTCCTGCCCGTGGTGCATCATTGTCAGAACTTTCGGCGACTGGTACATGCGCTCCCACAAGAAGGTTCGTAGTTCTTGAATGTGAGGGGTGAGCTCGGGCGAGAAGTCTACGAGATCCTGTTCATGGTCGATAACATGGGCAAGAGTCGTAATGGAGGAGGAGGCCAGGAGATTTTTTGTCGAACTTATGAGATCACCAATCATCAGGGACATCGACTGACTGATCAGACGCGAGTGGAGGATCGCCTCGGGGATATCGTCTCCGTGTTTGGCGACGACAATCTTGTAAGCTTCCTGAACCAGTTTGAGCTCCAAGAGATCATCGATAGTGAAAAGGCCGGCGCGGAGGCCATCGTCGAGATCGTGATTGTGATAGGCGATCTCATCAGCCTTATCGACAACCTGAGCCTCCAGAGTCTTCCCTCGGATTTTCTTGGTCTTCTGGTCGTAGAGTGACTGGTGTTTGGCCATCGCGTCGAGCGTCTCGTGCGCTAGGTTCAGCCCATTGAACTCAGAAAAGGCCTGCTCCAGCTGTTCAACGATCCGCTTGCTCTGCTCGTTGTGCTCAAAGTGGCCCCCGAACTTTTGCATAATAGAATTCAGCTCCTCTTCGCCGGAGTGGCCAAAGGGGGTATGGCCAAGATCGTGAGCCAGTGCAACCGCCTCGCAAAGATCCTCATTAAGTCCGAGCGAGCGAGCCAGATCACGAGCAACCTGTGCAACCTCCAGCGAGTGGCTCAGACGGTCACGGGTATGATCTTGATACTTAGCGATGAAAACCTGCGTCTTGCCCGAAAGTCGGCGGAAGGCCTTTGAGTGGATAATCCGATCACGATCACGCTGAAACTCAGTCCGAGTCTCGTCGATCGGCTCAAGATAGGTGCGCCCGCGGGAGTGCATACTCAAGACCGCATACGGTGCGAGCGTTTTCTGCTCATGGAGCTCGAGTTCTTTCTTACCAAAAATCATCGGTACCACCATACTACCGCAGCTCTCTGCAAAGCGGAAGTGGGCGCGGGGTGTTGAAGAACTCAGGTTTGGGTGCGAGGTGTGTTCATAGAGCGGCAACTCCGGAGCGCAGGCTGGCTAGGTCTTCAGCTTTGCTGAAGCAGCCTGCGTGAGGTGTAGGCGGCGCTCCCCGCTGGAGGGAGCGCGTTTTTATCTTAGGCTCACTTCGACTCACAACCGGCAAAGCCGGATTGTTCCTCTCATTCGCGCTCGAGCAGAGAAGGCGGCCCGCGGCGCTTTCTGCTAGAATGGAAGCATTATGCTCCTGCTTCCTGCTCTTATCGACCGCTTCCTGGCACACTGTGAGATCGAGAAAAATCAGTCGATTAAGACTATTGAGAACTACCATCGTTACCTTCGACGTTTTTCGGAGTTTGCCGGGCAGATCAGTGCGGCTGAGATAACGCTGCCGCTCGTCCAGAGCTACCGCCTCCACCTCAACCGCCTTACCGACGAGCGCGCCAGCCGCCGAACAACCGAGGGGCAGACGCTCTCAAAAAAAACTCAGAACTATCACGTCATCGCCCTCCGCGCTTTCCTTAAGTACCTTATTAAGAACGACATCCAGACGCTCGCTCCCGAAAAGATCGAGCTCTCAAAAATTCCCGAGCGCACCGTCGAGTTTCTTAGTGCCGAAGAAGTGGCACGCCTTTTTGAGGCGATCCCAACAGATGCTCCAGCTGGCCTCCGCGATGCTGCAATCCTCGAAACGCTCTACTCAACCGGCCTCCGAGTCAGCGAGCTGGCTCGGCTCGATCGAGCACATGTAGACCTGCAGCGACGCGAGTTTATGGTTCGAGGAAAAGGACGCAAGCCGCGCATCGTTTTTTTGACGGAGCGCGCCGTAACGCAGATCAGCGCCTACCTCAAAAGTCGTGAGGATGCCTTTAATCCCCTCTTCATCAATGCGCGCCGGGCACGCTCGGACACGGATATCACGCTCGGCGAGCGCCGCCGCCTCTCGACGGTTTCTATCGAGTCGATCGTCCGCAAGTATGCGATGCTCGCGGGGATAACGAAAAAAGTTACGCCTCACACCTTGCGCCACAGCTTCGCCACAACCCTCCTTCAAAACGGCGCCGACATTCGGGCTGTTCAAGAGATGCTCGGACATGCTTCAATAACAACAACCCAGATCTACACTCACCTCACGAACAAGCGCCTTCGCGAGGTCCACGAAAAATTCCACACTCCTCATGATAACCTTTGAGAACGTCTCCAAAAAATTTGGCCAGAGACCGATCCTCGGCGAGCTGAACTTCACCGTTAACCAGGGGGAGTTTATCTCGGTCGTTGGGCCGAGCGGCTCGGGGAAAAGCACGATTCTCCATCTTATTCTACGCTTGGAGCAGCCCTCGGAAGGGCGCATCTTAGTGGGAGCAAAAGACCTGGGCGGCTTCTCACACCACGATCTTCAAAACTACCGCCGAAGTATCGGGACGGTTTTTCAGGATTACAAACTTCTGCCCGG
>PFRX01000029.1:0-6258 GCA_002788775.1 Candidatus Peregrinibacteria bacterium CG_4_9_14_0_2_um_filter_53_11
GGCTCTAACAACCATCGGCGCCTTGGATCGTCCACCAAACATGTAGTGCCAGTTGGCCGCCTCGTTGATAATCTGGTCTACGGCGTAGACCATAAAATCCATCCGGGGATGGATAACAATGGGGCGCATTCCCACAATCGAGGCGCCGACAGCAGCGCCCGTCATTGTATTTTCTGAGACGGGGGTGTCGATCACCCGACGGGGGCCAAAACGCTTAAATAGATCTCGAGTAGTATTCCCAACATACCAGGGGCTCTTCACCCCCTGACCTATAACAAAGACCCGCTCATCAGATTCCATAAGCTGATGGAACGCCTCATTAATGGCCAGATCATAAGAGAGGATACGAGGTTGCGACACAGGCGCAACTATAGCACAACTTTCCCTCTCAAAACCTCTCAAAGTTGAAACCTACTTTATACCACCGGTCATTTCGTGGACCCAAGGATCAGCCTTGATACGAGCCCACTGGCCCTCTTTGACCAAAGGGCGGAGGCTCTCAATATCTTCCTTCCAAGAGGGGTTAAGCTTGAGAACAAGCTCCGAGTACTCCTCAAATTTCTCCGCATCCTCGATAATGACGGCCCCCCAGAAAAGATCTTGTGTTAAACGCGGATTCGTGGGAAAGAGAACGTGCCCCACTTCAAGTGTGCGAACGATTTCTTTATACGCCTCAAACTGAGTATAGAGTGCTGCCATATTAATAAAATCTTGTGTCGGGAAAAGACTGTACTGTGTATCTGTAATATTATCTTCTTTGGTAAGATACTGCCGATCCGTGCCGCGGTAGGTGCGCGCAATCGCGTCGGTTTCTTCAAGCTCGTCAAAAACTTTAGATTTGTACTTGTCGGCCTCGTCGATCTCCCCCTCATTCCTGAGGGCATCCGATTTCTGCATGAGCGCGATGGCGTAATAAAGATGCGATCGCGCAGTCGTAGGATTAAGCCTCAAAACCTCCTCACCTATCGTCAGCGCCCCATCAACATCTCGGCTACCCACCAAATCCAGGATAAGGGCGTAATAGAGTTTCTGTGCATTGGGAGCCTCCTCGATTCCCGTACGCAACCCGTCAGCTATACGTGTACGGTAGCTCTCATCATAACGAGCAATATCCTTGTATATTTGGATCAAGCGAGTGTGCAGGCGAGGATCGTGTGGATTATGTTCTCGAGCTTCTTCCAAGCCGGCCGCCATATCTTTTAAAAGAGGCAGATAGAGCTCTCCAAATCTTTTATATTTGTAGGAGAAGACCTCGTAAGCGAAGTAACGAACGGTGTACTGATAAAAATTATAAGGATAGTAAGCGGCGGGGAGCGTCTCTCGTACAAGATCGTAATTCGCAAGGTTGCGGGTTATCTTCTGGAAGGCCAGTTGCTGCCGCACGGGAATGAAGAGCCACAGATAGAAGATCACACAAAGTACGGGAAGACCGACGAGCATAAGAAGCGAAGGGGCCAGGCGGCGACGACCTCTAAAGTGAGAAACGAAAGCCTCAACGGGATGCCTTCGAGCAGTCTCGTTTATGAGAAAAGCAAACAGGGAGAAGGCCACAACAAAAGTCATCATCGTATCAAACAGGAAGAGATACTGGATAACATAGGCGACCAGAACGGCAACAAGAACGGGGCGCTTGCGGGCTTTATAAAAAAGGGCTGCCAGAAAGAGAAGGTAAGCCCCCAGCCCCACAGCTCCCTGCATGACAGCGATATCAAGTAAACGGTTGTGCGAGCGGTCAACCCAGGCCTCGGAGTAGGTTGAGACCCTGGGATCACGATAAAGGTTATGGGCATCAAAGTAGTTTTCCACACCCCATCCAAGAACGGGCTTCTCCTTAAAGGCCTCCCAACCGGTGACATACTCAAACCAGCGAGTCTGAAAGGAGTTCGAGTGAGTGGTAAGGTTGGAAAGCCGTCCAAAGGCGGGAAGCTTGTCCCAAAAGGGATCATTTTTAGTGGCAAAGAAAATGCCCCAGAAGACTACGCCCGCCACAAGAAGCAGAACCGCACCTTTTTTTGTCCGCCTGGAAGCGGTGGGCCTAAAGACGTAGTAGAGGGTAAGGACGAAGGCCCCCATAAAGATAGCTATGAGAGCCCCTCGGATGCCGGTTAAAACGGTTGTGAGAAGAAAGAGCACGCCGATTGCGGCCAGTAACCACCGAGAGAGGCGGCTTGACGAGAACTCCCAGAGCAAGACGAGGGGTGCAAGGAGAATGATCAGGAAGCCGGCCATGTAGGCGGGATTTCCTATCAGGGAGCTGGGCTGACTCGCCGGCGTAAGGTTCACCGGGAAGCTGAAACTCAAACCGAAATACTGACCCCAAGCCATAAGTGAGGAGATCACGCCTGTGGCCACTAAGCCGGCAAAGTAGATTTTCCAGTCGTTTTTGTTGAAGAAGATCACGGTCATCACGAGAAAGGCCAGGTAGTGAAGCATTGCAAAGAGTCCCTCTCCGCGCTCAATTGAGCCGAAAAAGGCCGTCTCGGGATTGAAAGCCCAAATCGTCGAGATCACCATAGAGACAAAAAAGAGAAGCAGAGCTAGCCAAAGCGGATCCTTGCTCTTCCAGCGCAGTGCTTGATAGCCGGGCAGCGCACGCACCTCATCGGGAAAGCGCCAAAAGTAGATGAGACTGAGTGCCAAGGCACCCTCGATCAGGACGCGGTAAAAAATCATTTTACCAAAAAGGAAGGGGAAGAAGGCCGTACGGGTAACAAAAATTGTCGCCAGGAAGCTGATGACCAGCAAGCTCTTAATAATACTTTCAAGTATAATTCCTTTCTCTTTCCGCATACGCACAGGAGTATACATGGTTTCAGATCGAATATGCTACACTCGGCCTATCAAACTACCACTAACACAGTCCACGTAATGGAAGAAAAAATCAACGGTGTGCGGTTCGTAAATCCACAAAAGCAGTACAGTGACATGCGTGACGAAATTCTCAAGACGGTCGACGACGTCTTCTCGCGCGGCGACCTTATTAACCGAAAAGATCTTACTGAGTTTGAAGAGGCGGTTGCAGAGTTCGTTGGAGTTAAGTATGCGATCGGCGTCAACTCGGGCACGGATGCTCTATCCTTGGTAATGGAGGCGGCCGGTATCGGGCCAGGCGACGAGGTTATCACCGTCGGGCACACGTTTATGTCGAGTATCTCCGCAATCTACCACCAAGGAGCTGAGGCGGTTCTTATCGATGTGAAACCTGATTTTAATATGGATGTGAGTCAGCTCGAGGCTGCAATCACCCCTAAGACAAAGGCCATCGAGCCGGTTCACCTGAATGGACGCATGAGCGAGATGGAGGCGATTATGAAGATTGCCGAGAAACACAACCTGCTCGTTATTGAAGATGCCGCACAGGCTCTCGGCTCCAAAATGCAGATAAATGGGGAGTGGAAGATGGCTGGCTCGATCGGCCTGGCCGGCTGCTTCAGCATGTACCCGTTCAAAGTTCTTGGAGGATTTGGCGACGGAGGTATGGTGACTACAAACGACGAAGAGCTCGCAGAGGGGATCCGACGCTTGCGCTACAACGGCGAAGACAGAAGCGATCGGAAGTTCTACAACCACGGCTACACGGCACTTTTGGACAACGTCCAGGCAGCTCTTCTTCACCTAAAACTGAAACGCTTCCCCGGCTGGCTTGAGCGGCGCCGAGAGATTGCCAACCTCTACTATGAGGGGCTCAAAGACCTCGCTCAGCTCAAGCTCCCCCACTTTGACGATCCGCGCTTTTACGACATCTACCAAAACTACGTTATCCGCACAGAGCGCCGCGACGAGCTCAACGCCTTCCTGGATAAAAATAACGTGGAGACGCTCATCTCGTGGGCGCTCCCCATGTACAAGCAGCCGGTCATGATGCCAAACCAGATCCACCTGCCTGAGACGGAGGCGATCTGCAATGAAGTTATCTCACTCCCCATGTTCCCTGAACTCACTAACGAAGAGGCCCAGTATGTCATCGATACGATCCGTCATTTCTTCTCTCTATAAGAAGTTACGGCCTTACAAGCTGGGAATTTTTCTGACCATCGACGCACTGCTCTGTGCCGGTGGTTTCTGGTTGGCATTTCTCTTACGCTTTGACGGGATGCTGCCGGCCGAGTATCTGGGGCAGTTTGCAAGCTACGAGATACTCGTAGTCGCACTCACGCTTTTGAGTCTTGGCTACTACCGTCTCTACTCGTTTTCATGGGACTTGATTGGGCTGCACGAACTGGCCGCTCTCACAAAGGCACTTGTCATCGCGAACGGCCTCTTTGGGCTTCTCGTCTTCGCGGGGCACCAAACGCTTCCCCTTTTCAGCGGCTTCCCACGGTCGGTTATATTCATCAACTTTTTCCTCTCGCTCATCCTGATCGGCGGACTGCGCATCTCAAAAAGGTTTTTGCGTGAAGTAAGAAAGGCATCAAAGGGTGACGGGGTAAACCGCATGTTGATTGTGGGAGCGGGCCGCGAGGCGGAACAGCTCCTTCGAACGATGCTCAAGCACCGCAACCCCGACTTTACGCCGGTGGGACTTGTGGGCGACCACAAGCACTCACAGTCGGTGATCATTCATGGCATACCGGTGCTGGGAGCGATTGCCGATATCCCGGAGCTTGTCGAAGAGCACGGGATAACTCACCTGGTTATCGCACTGACTTCCGCCGAGGCGAGTACGATCCAGGAGGCAGTTAAAAGGGCTCGGGAGGGAGGTGTTCAGAACATCCGAATTATTCCGGACACTTACGAGATGCTGGAGAGTGGGGCTAATCCACTCTCGCTCAGAGAGGTCCAGCTCGAAGATCTGCTGGGGCGAAATCCCGCCCAACTTGATACACAGCAGATGCGTGAGTTTATTAAAGACCGAGTCGTTCTTGTTACCGGAGCGTGCGGCTCAATCGGCTCTGAGCTCTGTCGACAGCTCCTCGCCTTCCGCCCGAAGCAGCTGATCCTGCTCGACTTTAACGAGAGCGGCATTTTTGATCTGATGCACGAGCTCAAAAACGGCAGTCTCCATACTGAACTGACTCCGGTCATCGCCTCTATCTGCGACGCACCCCGCATCGAAAAAATATTTGCCCGATACAAGCCCGCGATTGTCTTTCATGCGGCAGCATATAAGCACGTTCCGCTCATGGAAGATCACCCGGAAGAGGCCATTAAAACGAACGTTGTGGGAACGGCGACGCTCGCTCAGGCGGCACTGGCAGAGGGTGCCGAGACCTTTGTGCTCATCTCCACGGACAAAGCCGTTCGCCCACGCTCGGTGATGGGAAAGACGAAGAGAGCGGCCGAACACATCGTCCAGGCACTCAATACCTCGGGGAAGACAAAGTTTGTGGCGGTACGATTCGGAAACGTCATCGGCTCACGGGGCAGCGTCGTACCTCTTTTTCAAGACCAGATCAGGCGCCGGCTTCCGGTGACCGTCACTCACCCCGAAATGACGCGCTACTTTATGACTATCCGGGAAGCCGCACTGCTCGTTATGGAAGCCGGCGCCGTAGGCAAGGGCGGTGAGATTTTCGCACTCGATATGGGTGAGCCGGTTCGCATACTCGACCTTGCCCACGAGCTCATAAGGCTGAGCGGGCTCGAACCTGACAAGGATATTCCCATTACCTTTACCGGCCCGCGACCGGGTGAGAAGATTACCGAGGAGCTCTTTGATCGGGACGATCACATAAGTACAAAGTGGGAGAAAGTTTTGGTCGCTGAGCAAAAGGCAACCTACGAGCAAGCAGCCCTGCTGGAAAAGATCCAGGTGCTGGGTGCGGCGGCTACCTCGTGTCTTCTAAGAGAAGAGGTCGAACGCCTCCTTGAACTCCTCAGCACTTTCGCCAATGCGGGCACCGCTTCAAAAGCAGAGAGTACTGAAGAAAAAGACTTAAACGGCCGGACTTAACCATACTGAGATGTTTAAAAAGCTTCGCAATCTTCTCCTTCACAATACCTCGCGTGGCCAGACAATAGTAAAAAACACCTTCTGGGTTTCGTTTGGACAGATCGGCAGCAGGCTGCTGAGACTCGTGCTTGTGATCTATGCCGCACGTCTCCTGGGCGCGACCGAGTACGGCGTCTTTTCCTATGCACTTGCCGTCGCGGGCTTCCTTACCGCCTTTTCCGACTTCGGACTAACCGCCTTCATAACGCGTGAAAGCGCTCGCGATCCGGAACGCCGCACCTTTTATATAGCTACAAGTCTCGCGCTCAAGTTAAGCTTCGTGGTTCTGGGCAGTCTCCTCGTTTTCCTACTCATAGAACTACTTC
>PFRX01000029.1:6357-8616 GCA_002788775.1 Candidatus Peregrinibacteria bacterium CG_4_9_14_0_2_um_filter_53_11
CATTCGAAAAAATGGAGGCGGAGGCCGGACTCAGCATCGCTACAAACGCGCTTCTTCTTATAATCGGCGGCGGTTTTTTGCTCATTTTCAAAACGAGTACCGCACTCCTCACCGGCTATGCACTAGCCTCAGTCTTGGGCCTCCTCATCTTCACAATCTACCTTCGCAATGAACTAAAAGGCTGGCTTTCGCATATAGAAAAAAACCTCTTCCGGCCGATCCTCACTGAAGCCTGGCCCTTCGGAGCACTTATGGTGCTCAATACGATCCTGCTCAGCACCGACACACTGATGCTCGGCAGCTTTCGAACAATAACCGAGGTGGGCTGGTACTCAGCGGCACAGCGCATGATAATTTTTACCGCAATGTTTGCGGGATTTTGGGCGGTCAGCCTCTTCCCCGCCCTTTCACGAGCTGCAAAAGAAGACAAGGCCGACTTCGCTCACCTCTTTCAAAAGGGACTCACCGTAGTGACGTATCTAGCCCTCCCCATCTGCGTCGGTGGGGTCATTACGAGTGGCGGACTCATCAGTACCCTATTCGGAGAGCAGTACAGTGCCGCTACACTTCCTCTCATGATCCTCATGCTGATGATCCCCTTTACCTTCTCGAGTGCCGTCCTCAATAACGGTATGTTCGCGTTGGGACGTCAAAAGTCCTCGGCACAAATACTTCTTACTGCGGCAATCCTTAATATCCTCCTGAACCTCTTACTCATTCCCAAATGGGGCATGGTCGGAGCTGCAGTCACCACGGTAACCACCCAAGCCCTGAGCACAATTATGTCCTGGTGGGTCATACAACGAGAAGTAACGTTCACGATACTAGGACGCTTAGGCATTCCGTTCATAAGTGTGGTTGTCATGGGCGCGGGAACTTTTTACCTTCAGAATGCGGGAGTGCCACTCTGGTTAGTAGTTATGGCAGGAGCCATAGTTTACGGAGGCTCTCTCTACCTTCTAAAAGACCCCTTAATTCGGGGAATCCTACGACGCTAGATCGAGCTCGTCTCCGGTCGGGAGCTATGGTAGTATTTCGCCAATGAGCCCCAGCGAACAGCCAACTCGTCTTGCACTTATCGGCGCCGGTGCCTGGGGGAAAAACTATGTGCGCACTCTGGCCACGATGGGCAGGTTTTACGCTGTCTGTGAGCTCAATCCCGAACTTCGGGAGGCGATTAAACGCGACCATCCCGATACACTCTGCTTCGCTGACCTTCAAGAACTTCTCGCTCTGCCGGAAGTTAACGGCATCTGCGTAGCGACTCCCGCTGCGACACACAAAAAAATCGCCGAGGAGTGCCTAAAAGCGGGAAAAGATGTGCTCGTAGAAAAGCCACTTTCGCTCTCCTCCGATGATGGCCGTAGACTCGTAGAATACGCCCAGCAGCAAGGACGACTCCTCATGGTGGGACACCTGCTGCACTATCACCCCGCCATTCAAACCCTTAAAAAACTCGTTGCCGATGGAGAGCTCGGCGAGCTCCGCTACATTGCCGCCCACCGCCTCAACTTTGGGAAAATAAGAACTGAAGAAAATGTTCTCTGGTCGTTTGCACCGCACGACATCTCGCTCCTCCTCTCCTTCTTCGGTGGCTCACCAACGAGCATCAACATTAGTGGAGCGGCCTTTGTCCAAGACGCAATCCCGGATATAACGACTGCTTCTTTCGAATTTGACGCAGGACGCAAAGCCCACATCTTCACCTCCTGGCTCCACCCCTACAAAGAGCAAAAGTTTGTTTTAATCGGCGACAAAAAGATGGCCGTCTTTGATGATCAGGCGGAAGAAAAACTCACCCTCTACGACAATACCGTCTTATGGGAAGGCGGGAGTCCCATCGCACAAAAAAATGGGCAACGAACAGTTGAGCTTGAGCCCGGCGAGCCCCTCCGCAACCAGATCCAACACTTCATTGACTGTATCGAAAACCACACGCAACCAATAACCGATGGCGCGGAAGGTCTGCGCGTCTTAGAAGTTCTTGAATCCTGCCAGAAACAACTCACCACATCCTAGCCCATGGACTTCCTCAACCTCCAACTCCAGCACGCCCCACTCGAAACTGAGATTATTGAAAAGATCACAGCCATACTGAGGAAAGGTGACTTCATCAACGGTGATGAGCTCAAAGAGTTCGAGCGTGAGTTCGCCGACTCCCACAATGTCGCGGCGGCACTCGGAGTAAACTCCGGAACTGATGCACTGTTCTTGGCACTCAAGGCCCTCGATATTGGCCGGGGTGATGAGGTGATAACC
>PFRX01000029.1:8641-9437 GCA_002788775.1 Candidatus Peregrinibacteria bacterium CG_4_9_14_0_2_um_filter_53_11
CAGAGGTGATCGCCCAAGTTGGAGCCAAACCGGTCTTCGTTGACATCGATCCGGTGACCTTCTGCCTCGATCCGCAAGCCGTAGCACAAGTAATAACACCTAGAACAAAAGCGCTTCTACCCGTCCACATCTTCGGCCAGCTGGCTGCTATGGATGAGCTTATGAGCCTCGCAAAAGAACACAACCTCGCCATTATCGAGGACGCCTGCCAGGCGATTGGCGCAGAGCGTGGAGGAAGACGTGCGGGTTCGTTTGGCGAGGTGGGCAGCTTCAGCTTCTTCCCCTCAAAAAATCTGGGCGGATGCGGGGACGGCGGAATGATGACGGTGCGAGATAAAGAGGTAGCGGAGCGAATCCGACTCTTCAAAAATCACGGCTCCTCACCGCAGGACAAGTACACGAATCTTGTCTTGGGAATTAACTCCCGCCTCGACACGATGCAGGCGGCAATCTTGCGCATTAAGATGCGCAGTCTTCCAAACTACATCGAAAACCGTCGTGCTCACGCTCGTGCCTACAACGAAGCACTAACGAGTTCGGGAGACATCATCTGCCCACCAATCGAAAATACCGCGAGCGTCTTTCACCAGTACACGATACGCACGGGCCAGCGCGACGCTCTCCAAAAATATCTCGGGGAACAAGGTATCCCAACGATGATCTACTACCGAACTCCCCTACACATGCAGCCGGCTTTTGCCTACCTCGGCGAGGGGCCGGAGGCCTTTCCCGAAGCCGAGAAGGCCTCGAGGGAGGTACTCTCGCTCCCTATTTATCCTGAGATGCCCGAGGCTGA
>PFRX01000001.1 GCA_002788775.1 Candidatus Peregrinibacteria bacterium CG_4_9_14_0_2_um_filter_53_11
GCCAGCACGTCAGCGAGTGGAAAGAGTTCGAGGCGAAAGAACAACGAGAGAAGCTCCAACAGGCAGAGGCCCAGGCCGAGGCTGAGGAAAAAGGCGCTGAAGATCAGCTTCTTCAGCAGCTCGATCAGATGTAATATTAGGTTTTCTGCAGGAGCCGCCCCTCAAGCACCAAGCGATTGATGTTTGTTCCAATCGGCGTGCACGTTATCAGGGTGAGCCGCTCGCTGTCAGTTGCGGCCAAAACATCGACTTGATCAGGCGAGACAATCTTGATCGAGTCAATCTGATAGATGAACTTCTGTTGATTAAAGTAGACGACGACCTTGTCATCTTGCTTAACTTGGTGCAGCAAGGCAAAGACATCTTTAAAGCGTCCGGGATCCCAGGCGTAGTATGAGGAGTGCCCAGTTATCACCACATTTCCATTATCACCAGGAAGTGCGGTCCCCGGGTAGTGAACCACACCGTTTCGGAGGGCGTTTTGAATATCTGACTCCAGCTCTTCCCAGCGGCGTGCAATCAGATTCTCGTTGCGAACACCGACAACGGGCACATTTTGATTAATCCGGGGAATCACCACCCGCATATCAGGGGGATAAACCTCTATATCGAGAGGCGGCACGGTGATGGTCTCGCCCGTCTGTGCAATCGGAGCAAGACGCTCATCTTGCTCCCCGGTTTCTTCCTGGACCAGACGCTCAAGGGGGCTCTCGAAGCCACGCCATACGTTCCAGTAGTGCTTAACATTAAGTGAAAGTGCCTGCCAGTTGAGGAGGACGTAGATAACGCCAAAAACGGCTGCTGAGACCGCAATGAACTCAACCTTATCCCAGAGACGGCGCATCAAAAAACCGAAGCGGGATATGCGTTTGGGCTGATGCTGTCGCGGAGCTTCCTGTGCTTTTGTGCCTTCGGCAAGGCCGTTACCGGTCATCGTCTTTACTTCATGATGAGACGTGCGTTGGCCTCCGGCAAAACGAATCTTTTCTTGAGCAGGCTTGGGAGAGGCGTCTATGTGCAGACGATAAACTTCCTCGGATGAGTTGTGGTGCTCATGATTCATAAGATGCTCCTTATACTATCCGCAATTTAAAGAGGAGTGTCAATGAAGGCCCCCCCTGAATCACGCCTCCTCATTCTGCTGTCGTATAATCAGCCCACCGCCAACGACCAGGTCATCTTGGTAAAAAACCGCCGCCTGGCCGGGAGCGACTCCCTCAGCTGGCTCAAGGCAGGTTATGACCGCCCGCTCTCCATCAATATTCACACGTGCGGGAATAAGTGCACCTCGGTGGCGGATTCTAACCTGGGCCTCGAAGCTGGGCGCCGGTGGTTTACCTAGAGTAAAATCCAGATCGCGACAGATAATTATCTGACTCATCACCGACTCCTTGTGACCGACGACCAGGGCATTCTTCTCCGCATCAGTCGCGACGACATACCAGGGCTCGCCTTCCGGCTCGCCTTTGACGCCGCCTATGCCAAGGCCGCTCCGCTGACCAATCGTGTAGAGAGGCAGCCCCTGATGCTCTCCGATCACGCGCCCATCTACGGTCACGATCGGCCCTTTTTTGAAATACTTCCCATCAAGATAGCGACGAAGAAAGTGCTTTGGTGAGGCCTCGGAGAAGAAACAGAGCCCCTGGCTCTGAGGTTTTTCCACAACACGCAGCAGCCCGAACTTCTTCGCCAACTCATAAATTTCCGGCTTGGTATACCCCCCCACCGGAAAGAGGATGTGTTTTAGTTTTTCCTGTTGGAGGTGGTAGAGAAAATAGCTCTGGTCTTTGTTTGTGTCGATCGCCGTCTTAAGAAGGTGCCGATCACCCTCGTGGGAGACGCGGGCATAGTGCCCCGAGGCGACAAACTCGGCTCCGAGCTGTTGAGCACGCTCAAGAAGCTGCCCGAATTTGATATTTCTGTTGCACTCCACACACGGATTGGGCGTCTGGCCCTGAGCATAACTGTTGAGGAAGTAGTCAACGACATGCTCCTTGAACTCTCGCTCGCCGTTCATCACATAAAATGGGATCTCCAGCTGTGCGGCAATGGCGCGTGCATCCTCCAGTCCTCCGAGTGTACAGCACTTGTTTTGAGGAAGAACACCGGCCGACTCATCGACGGCCGAGTCCGACCAGAAGCGAATGTGTATACCGATGCACTCATACCCCTGCTCCTTTAATAGAGCGGCGGTTACCGACGAGTCGACACCACCCGAGAGGGCAACAACAACCTTTGGCTTGCTCATACTCTTAAACGTTAAACCGGAAGTGGACGACATCACCATCCCGAACGACATATTCCTTGCCCTCGATACGCGCTTTTCCCTTTTCACGGGCTCCCTGCTCTCCACCGCATGCGATGAAGTCGTCGTAGCCGATAACCTCGGCGGCAATAAATCCGTGCTCAAAGTCGGTGTGAATAACTCCGGCAGCCTGGGGCGCCTTATCTCCTTTGAGCATCGTCCAGGCCCGAACTTCCTTAACTCCGGCAGTGAAGTAAGTCTGATAACCAAGCAGCTCGTAAGCGGCATGAATCAGGGCCTTGAGGCCGGGCTCTTTCATGCCCATATCGGTAAGGAACTCGCGCGCCTCCTCATGAGAAAGGGCTCCCAACTCCTCTTCAATTTTTGCACAGATGGGGATGATCTTTTTTGCAGGGTCGATGCCAAGCTTCTCGCGGAAGCTCTCGGGGTCTGCGGTGACCTCAGCCTCAGATACGTTCACTATATAGAGAAGTGGCTTATTGGTAAGCAGGTGCAGGTCCTTAAGCTGGGCTCGCCTATCGTCGTCAGTAACAAAATCAAAGGCGAGCTTCCCCTCCTCAAGGTGCGTTTTGAGAGATTCGAGGAGTGCGGCATAGGCCTTAGCCTTGGGATCACCGGTCTTTGCGGCTCCCTGAGCAGTTCCCAGGCGCTTGGTCAGCGTCTCAAGGTCAGCCAGGATCAGCTCGGACTCGATAATCTCCACGTCCCTCTTTGGTGATACGTCTCCGTGAACATGAATTACATTATCGTCAGAAAAAACACGGACTACCTGAGCTATGGCATCGCATTCTCGTATGTGTGCAAGGAACTTGTTGCCCAGCCCCTCTCCGCTGGCCGCGCCCTTAACCAGACCGGCAATATCCACGAACTCAACTGTTGCAGGAAGAACGCGTTCGGGTTTCACAATTTCGGCAAGTGACTCCAGCCGATCATCGGGCACCTCAACGACTCCGACGTTTGGATCGATGGTACAGAAAGGAAAGTTCGCGGCTGCAGCCTTCTGCGAGCGCGTCAACGCATTAAAGAGGGTTGATTTTCCCACGTTGGGAAGTCCGACGATGCCAATTTGAAGAGCCACGGGGGGATTATACGGGTAAGCGCGAAAATGTTAAAGGGGAAGAGCACAATCGCGCCGCCCATGAAGACCGGCCATCACAAACACCGGACGCATCTCAGCCCTCAGCGCAAACCCCACTTTGAGAGCTCGGAAAGTGTCCACTGGCCGGGAGCCGTCGTTGTCGTCTCATCGGCAGCGACGTAGGTGAGCACTCCGCCAAGAAGTTGGCACCCAAGCCGCGATAATCGCCCCCGCTCCCCCATCGCCAGGGCAATGATCTGATGGTGCGCCTCATGCATTCTGTTCATAAACTCAAAGAGGACGACCGTATCGGACCAGCTCCGCGCCGTCGTCGCAATTTTCACGATATCCGCCCCCAGCTCGCGCGTGCTTCGTTCAAGGCGGATGAGCTCCTCGAGTGAGGGCGTTCGATCCCACATATGGTGGGAGATAATAAGCTGAGCCTTGGCTTCATCACACGTCGCCCTCAGCTCATCTATGAGCATCGGATCGGTCTGAATACCGCAGTCGACCAGACCTGCTCCGGATCTCACGGCAGCTGCAAGTCGTCCGATGCGCCCACTCTCACTTCCGCTAAAGTGCCCCCTCTCATCTTTTCCACGACAAACGGCGATAACCTTCTTATGAGCACGACCAAGAACCTCTTCCATCTCCCCCTCCGTCATCGTATCGAACCAAATTTCGATATAGTCAGCCTCACGGTTGCCCAGCTCAATCAGCTGGAGTGTTTTTTCAAGCTGGAGAGTTCGATCTCCCACATTGAGGTCAACATTGATGGGAAGGCAAATAACCATGCCCTTCACGGTACCCCCGCTCGAAATGGGGGTCAAGCCCCTCATTGGACATTTAACCAAGATGTTCACTGGCTATGTGTGAGGGCCCATTATGGTTCTTTACAAAATATTATTGACTAATTAACAATATAATGCCATAATACGCCCTTATGTCACCCCCTAACTCACATTATATGCTTAAAACAAGCGAATTTCTCGAGGCAGTGCCGGCAGTAGCAGGGACACAAACTAATCAGCGTCCTGGTCTACCCACTAACATACGCACGATCGCCTTGGCCGCAATGGCAGCCCTGGGCACAACCGCCTGTGGTGACCGTGAAGAGGCCGGCGACTGCGGCTTTATGACTGATGAAGCAACGAAGGGAACCCGCCCTCAGGTTGAGGGAGCCGGACGCGCCGGAGAGCCGCTCTTTACACTGGGTGCGAACCAGGCAGTGCGCGTCGTTGTTGAGACCGCCGCCTTTGACCCATCAACCGTTGCGGCCTTACAAGCGAGCTGCGATCCGTGCGTCGACCTCCGCGTTGTTGCTACCGTCCTCAACTCAACAACCGAGATTGACGAGACGGGCCAGGCCTTCGTCGTTCCCGGGGCGTCAGAGCTCGGTGTTCTCGCCGGCTCGACCGAGGTCTGTGCAGATGATAAGGGCGAGACCTTTGTCGACGCTCAGCTCCCCCTTGGATCAACCGGTATCAGCTCACTTCGCGTTTGCGCCTTCGCCAAGAATGGCGATAAGGTGCCAAGCAGCTGCTCAAAACTAGCCTCGGTTAACTAAGAATAGCTAAAGCCAACGGGCTCAGGCTACTGCGATCCGATCTCAACTCTAACAGATACCTCCCCCACACCACCCGGTGCTATCTTGACACCGCTGGGGAGTCTCAACGTCACCTGCTTGGTAAAAGTATTGGTGGCGGTGGAAATGGCAATAGGCTCAGTCTCTACGAGAGTGAGCTTTTCCATTATGTGGCGAGGCCCTCGCAGCTCAACAACAGAAGGATCAAGCGTTATAGAGCTGACCTTTCCATCTGCCGGTGTGCCCTCAATCAGGGCCCGTATTCCAACAGATTTGGTTATATCAGACTCGATAATCGTAACGACGGCGCTCAGCGCGTCGGCGGTATAACGGAGGTTGTGAACCTCATCGCCATCTTCATTGTAGAAGTGTACGTCGAGCTGATTCGTGCTGTACGGTGCACTCTCGGTACCCCGCAAGAAGACAACCGCCTCGGCCTTCATAATAGACTGAAGGAGAGTCTCCGCGCCCGAAACCGAGAGGGTGGCACCCTGCAGATCGACACCCGTAATCGTGTAACTCTGAGCCGGTTGCCCCGAGATTCTCGCCTCAAGTGTGATCTGGCGCTCACGTACCGGCTCAATCGTCACCTCAATCTCACGCGGCTGAATGCTCGTAACCCGCACCTGAGGATTCTTAGACGTTACAGAGACGGGCATCATATGCGTTCCCACACCGACTGTTCTCAGATCAACGTAGGCCTCAAAATTTTCTGCGGTGAGACCTTCAAAGATGCTTTGATCGCTGGCCTGAACACTGACCGAGACCGTCCCGAGCTCCTCTACCAGAGCAAGCTCCTGCCCCAGATTAAAGGCCACAACGGGAAGCGAGTCGGGGACAACCAAGAAGCGGTTTTCCGCCCCAATAATAAAAAACCAGAAGAGGGCGGCCAGAAGGAGGGCGAAAAGTTTAATGTGAAGATTTCGGAGCATGCTCTGTGCTTTGATGCGTTAGGGGGCTGAGCCGTTTTTTGGGAAGAAGGATCTTGGTTATAAGACGCTCCATGCGCTCGGGCTTTATGTCTCGCTCTATCTTTCCATCGGTGACATGTGAAACCGCACCATTCTCCTCTGATATGACGAAGATGTGCGCATCGGTGCTCTCCGAAAGGGCGAGTGCCGATTTATGACGCGTCCCAAAGCTGTGACCATACTCCTTGAAAGAGTGGGGCAGGATGCATCCGGCCGCAAGAATCTTACTATCGGAAATTACGACCGCCCCATCGTGCAGAGGACTCCCCTTTTGGAAGATAGAGACGAGCAACTCTTTGGAAAGTTGAGCATCCATGGCCACGCCGGTATCAAGATACTCATTGAGATTGACCTCGCCCTGCATCACGATAAGAGCACCTACCTTTGCCTCGGCCATCTTAAAACAGGCGCTAATAAGCTGGCTCCTGGTGATATCCACTTCCTTTGCCTCCTCGGCGACGAAAAACTTGGTATGGCCAAGCTTCTCAAGACCCCGCCGCAACTCCTGCTGGAAGATGATTGGGATCGCGACCAATGTCACCGTCAGCAGTCGATCCAGGAGCCAGCCGAGGGCGATAAGGTGAGCCAGCTTGCTCAAGGCGAAGACCAGGCCCAGAACCACCAGTCCGATCGTAATGTTTGTTGCGCGCGTTCCTCGGATCATCATAATGATCCAGTAGAAGATGATCGCCACGAAGAGTATGTCCAGCGCGACCTGAAAAAACGAGTACTGTGAGACGTCGATGTTGTGAATGAAGTTGCTCGTGAGGTCGGTAATAAACGAGATCAACCGAGCGATGAAACGACTGAATGTCTCTATCATGGGCTTAAAAGATTACCGTGGGTGCGAGCGTCTGTAAAGTAAAAGCCTTTACAAAACCCCACAAATTGGAGTATAATTACATGAAGATCGCGAATTTGGAGAGACGAAAGTGATGAAACTTGACAACTTACTCTAAATATTGCACTCTAACTAAAGGCCCCACAGGCTTCCTCGCCTGTTCTTTCACTGAGGCAGCGCCGCACTAACGCCAGTATGAGGCGAAGAACGGACACGCACTATCGAGAGCACGATACTTGTAGCTCTTTCTTTGAGCTGGCCCGCTCTGTATACTTCCCCCTGATGAAGGTAGCGATCTACACCGATGGCAGCTCACTGGGCAATCCCGGCCCGGGGGGGTTTTGTGCGCTGGTTACCTTCGACGGGAAGACCAAGACGGTTAAGGGAGGCGCCGCCGACACGACCAACAACAGGATGGAGATGTCTGCCATCATTGCAGGGCTCGCCTGGATTAGCACAAACCTTCCCGAGGTTAGGGAGTGCGCCATCTACAGCGACTCAAATCTTATCATCCAGACCATTAAGCAGGGCTGGAAGCGCAAAAAAAATACCGACCTCTGGGCCAAAATGGACCATGTGATCGACCTTTTCGACCGACTCAGCTGGAACTGGGTCAAGGGCCACGCTGGCCACCCACAAAATACCGAGGCAGACCGTGTCGCAGTTTCGGAGGCGAAGAAACGACAAAGAGCCCTCAACGCCTCAGCGTAAGAGCTTTTGCCTAGTTACAGAGAGAACTAAACTCCGAAGTACTCCTTGAGCTTCCCCTCGAGAGCGTCCTTTGACTGGAAGCCAACAACCTGCCCAACGGGCTGACCATCTTTCAAAAATACGATCGTAGGGATACCGGTAACACCGAACATCTCGGGCGTCTGGTTATTCTCATCAACATTGAGCTTCCCCATCTTGACCTTACCCTCGTGCTTTGCGGCAAGTTCGTCATAAATAGGAGCCATCATCTTGCAGGGGCCGCACCAGTCGGCGTACATGTCGATAACGACGTTACCGGTCTGAGTCTCTTCCTTGAAATTTTGATCTGTAAATGTTGTAGCCATAGGGCTGCATAGTAGCACGCACTTGGCCAGAGTGAGAAGCGCCTAAATATTGACTTAATTGCACTAAAGTGTTTTAATTCAGGCTATGGTGAAAAAAATGCGCGTATTAAGTCGTCGGCTCAATGCCCGTGATAAGGGGAAACGTGCGAGTGTGGCAGAGGGCATTATGGCACCTATGGATGTGGCCCGCCACTTCCCCGATGAAGTGGCACAAAGGCTACACGAGATAAAGGTGAGTCCCGAGCTGGTGGATCTCGACAACATTAGGAGTAGTGGGCAGATTAGTGATGATGAGTTTTTTGACTACATCACCTTTACGCCCGAGATGAGCGAGGCACGCAGGGCAACCAACGAGCTGGTAGAGACCATAATCAGACAGATGACCGAGAGTGGGAAAATCGAGCGCGCCTTGCGAGCTACGATGACCAGAGACCTCAGAGGTTGCAACAATCTGGATGACAATAGCGGCATCATCGGCCTCATGAACTTGATAAACAACTACTGCCTGATTTTCCGTGAGGAAAATGTAAGTACCGCCACGAACTATCTGATAAATGAGTTTCGTGAAAAGCTCTGGGAGCGCACTATGGTAGCCGTCTTACAAATCCACGAAAAACTAACAAGAAATAATCTGATCTTTTGCCTTACTGGGCAGAATAACCTTACGCGGCTTTTTCAGCACATCGGGAGCTTCAAGGACCCCGAAAGCACAAAGATGGATGGGCTCAAGATAGTAAGAAGGATCGCAAGAACCATACTCCCCGCTTTTCTTACTACAGCCGCACTCATGGATGAGAAGCTGACGGAGATAGCGGCGGCACTACCCGCGGATGATGCGTTAGATGGAGAGGAGGCTCAAAGACGCCGTGATGAGCTCGAGCTGCTCTCACTTGATCGACAGGTCGAGATGGGAGGTTTCGAGCGACCAAACTACTCCATACAGTTCAATAGACCCAATGGAGAAAGTCGCGGACGAACTATGCTCTACAGCTGCGATGGAAAACTCTTCATCAATCCGGTACCGCAAGCACGCTTGGCAGAGGACGGTGAGGAGCTCTCCCAAAAGTCCCACATTCCTTTCGCCATCGAGCGTGCGACAGGGCGCGTTCTCTTAACCGGCACCGAGCTCAGCCTTACGGCTCTGATGCACGGCAAGCTTGGTGCCAAGCTGAGCGCGCTCATTCTAAAAGAAGCGCACACCTACCTCTCCGGAGCGGAAGAAGCGCCCGATAATGTTGAGCTTAATCCCCCACCGGGTCTTGTTGCAGAAAGAATTGGAGATGAGGTTGACCAGGTGATGGGTGGTGAAGGAGAAGGCGTCAGGGACGAAGCTCTTGGGAATGGCACACGACGGCCACGGCTCAAGGCGAAGGAGAGGGCTGTGGCGACTCGACATATAAGGCTTGGCGAGCTCGGGAATGTGAGCGGCAGCCAGCTGTTTGATGCCATCGAGAAGCTCATCGGAGCGCCTGTGTATGGCGGAAAGCACCCCATCTTTCTCAGCAGCCGTACCGGCAACAGAGCTCCTGTGCCCAAACATGGCAGTACCCCGCTAGCACCGGATACGATCCATCAGATACTCGGACAGCTGGGAATTTCCCGCAATGAGCTAAAGATGGCGCTTAGTTAGGCGCCCCCCCGTGCGGTGAGGCCGCAGGTACGCGCTGAGGATTGAAAAAATCAGATGAAAATGGTATCATGGGGAGATGTCACTGAAACAAATCCCCACCGAGAACCTTGCCGACTGCGTCATTTCCACCAGCCTGAAAAATGAGCCCCAACCCAAGACCGGCACGGCTCGTTCGACAAAGAATTTCAACCCGGGGAATACGATCAAAAAAACGACGGGCAAGGAGGGCAAGAGCCTGAAAGAGCTCTGCCTCAAGCTCGCTCGCTATATCAATCGCGGCAGTAGTGCCAGCACTGATGAGATCGACACGGTCATCACGGGCATGCACCGCGGCATCCTTAAACTCCAGAAAGAAAAGAATGAGAAGCTGAGAGAACGAGCGCGAAAACGAAACAAAAAATAAAGGAAAGCAGTGTACAGAAAGAGCCTTAGCTGGTAGCGTGGGGCTGTTTTTAGTTACGGCCAAGCCGCCCAGTTCTATGACACTCACGACACTCGCACTCAACACAGCCAGCCTGACCGAGTCGGTCGCCCTCCTTAAAGATGGTTTCTGCGTTGCTGAAAAAAGTTGGCGCGGAAACTCGGATGAGTCAGAGCTGTTACTGCCGGCAATCACCTCGGTCCTACAGGAGGCTGAGAGTTCTTTCAGCGGGCTTGACCGGATTCTCGTGGTAGAGGGGCCCGGGCCCTTTTCTGCGGTGCGAATAGGAGTAACGGTTGCAATGACACTCTCCTTTTCGCTGAATATCCCCATCGTATCTATTGAGACTCCCGCTCTATGGGCGGCACGCCTTCCCCAGAGTCCTGAAAAACAGCTTTTCCTGATGCATGCCGGCCGGCGCTATGTTGCACACGCCATCGCCGAGGGAGCGAGCGAGGAGAGTCTCATCCTTCCGGTAGCGGAGCTTATAGAAAAGCTGACTGCCGAGTATGGCAAGGGCCAAAGAATTGAGCTGTATGGCGACCTACTCCCCGAGGTCGAGGCTCACTTGATTGAGCTCCTTCCCAACTCCTGGCGCTGGCGCACTCAAAAAGAACTTCTTTCGTTTGGAACGACCCTTTCCGGCCTCCCCGAACGTTTGATTAAAGCACACGAGGGGCCTATAGTAGAGCCGCGTTACCTCCGTCCACCGAACATAACGCCCGCAAAAAATGTATGAACACTTTTTCAGCATCGTGAGACTGAGTGTAGGAGTAATGCTCCTTCTCTTGGGGATTATCGGCCTGCTCCTTCCCTTTTTGCAGAGCTCGATCTTAATCGTCATAGCTATTCCGCTCATCAGCCCTACGCATGGAAAAAGGATGGCGGACTGGCTTCGTAAAAAACTTCACCTCTCCTAATTCCGCTCATGCTCTCGATCGTCCCGACACCTATTGGAAATTTGGAGGACATAACTCTCCGCGCCCTGCGGACACTTAAAGAGGCTGATTATGTCATCGCCGAAGACACACGACACTCGGGTATTTTGCTGAAACACTTTGAGATCAAGACACCTCAGCTCTCCTTCCACAGTCACAGCGGGCCGGGCCAGGTTGAACGAATCCTCGGCCTTTTACGCGATGGCAAAAACTGCGCGATGATCTCCGATGCAGGTATGCCGGGAATCTCAGACCCCGGCTACCGCCTCATCCGCGCGGTGATAGAGGAGGAGCTTCCCCTCACCGTTCTTCCCGGTCCAACAGCGGCGACCACTGCCGTGGTCGCCTCGGGTCTGGCCTCACACAGCTTCCTCTACATTGGCTTCCTCCCCCTAAAAAAAGGGCGCCAGACCGCACTCACCTCGCTTGCGGAACTTCCCTATACCCTGATCTTTTACGAGGCACCTCATCGCATCGTCCGAACGCTCGAAGACCTGGCCAAGTTCTTTGGTGAAGAGCGTAAGGTAGCAGTGTGCCGAGAGCTCTCGAAGGCCTTTGAAGAAGTTCGTCGCTCTACGCTCGCTGAGGCGTTAGCCCACTTTAAGGAGACCAAACCGCGAGGCGAGTTTACTCTTGTCCTTGAGGGGGCGAACTCCTAACCTCATCGTGATATACTGGCGCTATGCAGCTGAAAAATCGCCCCGGAACGAGTCTTTTGGAACTCATACTAGTCATGACGGTCATCGTTATTCTCACCGGAGCTGCTCTTTTCGGCACGCGCGGAGTCCTACAGACACTGGCTCTCAACAATACAAACGGCCAGCTCGTCTTCATGATACAGCAGGCGCGTAGCTTGGCTCAGTCCGGCATTGGGAGTCCCGAGGTGGGAGCCTATGGAGTGAGTCTTCAGAGTGGCGCGGGGAGTACCGTGCTCTTTTTTGAAGATAAGGAGCCCTTCGACAAGCGTCCGGCCAGTCCACCGGATACAATGCGCGAACTCCTCCACCTGAGCGATCAGGGATTCAGTCTCAGCGTAAAAGATGAGACCGGGCGGCCCTGCACCAACTACGCCACGGTTCTCTTTAAGAATACAACCGATAAGGTCGAGCTCTACTGCGACAGTCTTGACGATTCGGTCAATCAGCTCCTCTTTTCACTGAACAGCACCGCCCGACCGACCACGGTTCGCACCTTCTCTATTCATCGTGCTGCGGGAGTGGTTCAGCAGTAAGAGGGCGGGCCAGAGCCCATGAGAGACGGAGATCTGCCTCGGCCTAGTAGTTGTGAAGGCGGGTCAGTCGGAGCTTTTCTAATTCGGCTTCACCACAAAACTGACCAGCTTGTTCGGCACGTAGATATCTTTCAGGCGCGTGCCCTCAGAGAGGTACTTCTGAACCCCGGGCAGGGCGGCGGCCTTCTCGATCGCCTCTTCCTTGCTGATACCATGCGGAGCCATAACGCGTGCACGCACCTTTCCGTTCACCTGAACGACCAGCTCGAACTCATCGACGACGAGGAGCTTCTCGTCAAAGGTTGGCCAGCTTGAGTTGAAGACACTCTCCTTCTGCCCCAGAGCCTCCCAGCACTCCTCGGCAAAGTGAGGAGCCATTGGTGCGATAAGCTGAATCATGAGCTTTTTTGAGGCAGCCGAGATTCCCTCACGCTGGGCAAGGGTTGTCAGCTCCATCAAGGTCGAGAGGGCCGTGTTGAAGTGGAAGCTCGAGATATCCTCCCCTACTTTTTTGATCGCCGCGTGGAGAGAGCGCGCAACGGCAGGCGTATCATTCTCCGCGGAGGCCTCATTCATGAGGCGCCAGAGCTTGTCTACGAAGCGGGATATTCCGGTGATTCCGCGATCGTTCCAGTCGCCGCCGTCGGTGAAGGGGCCCATGAACATGAGATACATGCGGAAGACGTCGCTGCCGTACTTCTCCACAAACTCATCGGGCGAGACTACATTCCCCTTCGACTTACTCATCTTGGCTCCGTCCTTGGTGATAAGCCCCTGGTGGACGAGGCGCTTGAAGGGCTCGGCCTTGGGATCCTCCATAAGCACTTTGTGGATAAAGCGGGCGTAGAGGAGGTGCATGCAGGCGTGCTCGGGGCCGCCGATGTACATGTTGACCGGGAGCCAGTTATTGACCATTTTCGGATCAAAGGCGGCCTCTTCATTATGAGGAGTCAGGTAGCGGAGGTAGTACCAGCTCGAGCAGACGAAGGTGTCCATGGTGTCCGGCTCACGCTCGGCGGGGCCGCCACAAGTTGGGCAGCTCGTGTTCATAAAGTCCGGCGAGCTGGCGAGCGGTGCCTTCCCCTTGGGCTTGTAGTCGACACCTTCCAGGGGAAGAACGACGGGAAGCGCCTCCGGTGGGACGGGAACCTCACCACACTTTTTGCAGTTTACGATTGGGATTGGCGCGCCCCAGAAGCGCTGGCGAGAGATCAGCCAGTCGCGGAGCTTGTAGTTTGTGGTGCGCTTTCCCATGCCCTTTTTCTCGAGGAAGTCCAAGATATCTTCGCGAACCTCTCCCCACTTCCTACCGTTAAACTGCTCGGGCTGAGTAAGGATCGCCTCGGGATCGTGATGGTAGGCGTACTCGAGATTGCGCACCTTCTCGGCCTCCTTCTCATCTTGCGGGAACATGACGGGGCGGAGCGGGATGCCGTACTTTTTTGCAAAGGCGAAGTCGCGCTCGTCATGAGCACTACAGTTCACAACTCCACTTCCGTAATCGGCGATCACAAACGAGGCGACCCAGATAGGCAGGTCGCCCGTTCCAAAAGGATTTTCGATATAACGACCGGTGAAGATTCCCTCGACCTCCTTTTCCACATTGAACTTGTTCGCGACCTTCTTCTTCTTGATCTTATCGGCAAACTTCAGCACGTCTTTTTCCTGCTCGGTGCCGGCAATCAGCTCGGCAAGACGAGGGTGATCGGGCGCGATGACGGCAAAGGTCTGGGCCATGAAGGTCTGAGGAACCGAGTCGTACGACTGGAACTCCATAGCGAGATCCTTCACCTTCTGCGTGTAGGTAATTCCCTGGCTCTTTCCGATCCAGTTCTGCTGCATCAGCATCGTCTTGTTCGGCCAGTCGAGGCCGTCGTAGTCCAAGAGGTGCTCGGCGTAGTCGGTAATCTTAAAAAACCACTGCGCAAGGTCCTTCTGCACGACCTCGGTATCGCAACGATCACAGAGCCCCTCTTTTACCTGCTCATTGGCGAGCACGGTCTGACAGCTGGGACACCAGTTAACCGGAGCGGTCTTCTTGTAGCAGAGGCCGCGTCTGTAGAGCTCGAGGAAGATCCACTGAGTCCAGCGGTAATACTCGGGGTCGCTCGTCACAACCATACGATCCCAGTCGTACATCGCACCGACCGCCTTGAGCTGGCGGATCATCTCTTTAATATTGCGGGCCGTCGACTCTTGCGGAGCGACGCCGGTCTTGATTGCAAAGTTCTCCGCGGGAAGGCCGAAGCTGTCGTACCCCATCGGCTCAAAAACCTCGTATCCCTGCATCTTCATAAAACGGCCGAAGCTGTCGGAGGGGGCGAAGTTATACCAGTGGCCGACGTGGAGTCGATCACCTGAAGGATAAGGGAACATCACCAAATTGTAGTAGTGCGGCTTTTTTGAAGAGAGGTTGGTCTGGTAGAGTTTCTGCTCGGTCCATCGCTCCTGCCACTTTTTCTCGGTTGTACTGGGTTGATATCTCATAGCATCCACCAGTGTACACCAAAGTTGCCTTCTGTAAACCGGCTGCGCTATACTCAGCTCAACATGTTCCAATCCCCCGGTTCAACTCTTTTAGAGATCGGCCCCCTCACACTACGCTGGTATGCGATTATGATCGTTACGGGGATGATTCTCGCTTATTTGTATGTGACAAGAGCGGCGAAAAAACAGGGACTTTCCGTAAAAATAATTGAGGATATGGCCGTCTGGCTGATCGTGGCCGGAGTACTCGGCGCACGCCTCTACTACGTCATTTTCAACCCCACCTACTATCTGGCACATCCGCTCGATGCTTTTAAGATCTGGGAGGGCGGACTGGCCATCCATGGTGGAATTCTTGCCGGAGCAGCTGCATTCTTTATCTTCCTTCGCAAAAAGAAGGTCTCCTGGCGTGCCTACGCCGACATCATTGCACCGGGACTCATCCTCGCTCAGGGACTGGGACGCTGGGGCAACTTCTTCAACAGTGAGGCCTTCGGTGGCCCAACCAATCTTCCCTGGAAACTCTTTATCCCCCTCGACTCTCGCCCGCCTGAGTTGAGGGAGTTCGAGTACTTCCACCCCACCTTTCTGTATGAGTCGCTCTGGAACATTCTCGGGTTCGTACTTCTCGCCCTCCTTCTCCGAACTTCTTGGGCAAAAAACCGCCGCGGCGCCGTTCTCTTCAGCTACATAATTCACTACTCGGTTGGCCGCTTTTTCATTGAGGGATTGAGAACAGACAGCCTCTACCTTGGCCCCTTGCGCGCGGCTCAAGTAGCAAGCATCGCTCTTGTTATCGGAGGCATCGTCGGTTTGATTTTTGGGACGAGAAGGGATAAAGTGTAAGACACAAACAATCCGTATTTTTTAACCATCACCGCCGTATGCAGACCGCATTTTCTTTCAAGAACGTGTCCGCTTTAGAGCAGGCCCAGTTTGAGGAGTACGTTGCCGGGAAACTGGCGCAAATCGAAAAGCTGCTCACCCATTTTTCACCCGATGCGGTACGCCTGGAGCTGCGTCTTGAGAAGTTCGACAAGCACTCGGCCTTCCTGGTGGAGTATATTCTCCGCGCCAACTCCGACACGCTCAAAGCCTCAGAGACGAGCCACGCAATCACAAAGGCAGTGGATCTGGCAAAAGACCGGCTTGAACTTCAGATCAAAAAAATGACTGAGCAGTCTCGCCGCAATCACCGTGGGATTAAAGCACACACGCTCATTACGGCCGAAGAAGAAGTGATGGAACTATAAAGAGGAGAAAGGTCACCACAACTAAGAGCATCCGTCCGACCGTCGCGCGAGCGTTGGTTAGCGGGTGCTCTTTGATTGTGAGAAGATTGTAGACCGCCCAGCCAAAACTCATAAAGAGGAGGAGGCCTCCTACCAGGAGACCCTTCTCACCGGCCCAAAAACTACTCTGATACGGCACGAAGAGGACCACAAGGAGCAGGACAGAAAAGTGAGCTATCTGGTCCACTAAAAAACCGAGCGAGAAACCCGAGTGATCCCGCTGGAAGACGACCTTCGACTCGTCGATAACCGCGTGCAAGAGGGCGATGATGATAATACCGGCCCAGAGGAGAGCTGTTGTGGGAAAGGTTAAGAGGAGCATCACCAGAGCGTGGATCGAGGCGTGGATTCCTATACCAAACCAGCGCTTCTGCTTGAGCACCACAAGCCAGGTGGGCTGAAGGAGGAAGTCGGCGACAAGATGGGCAACAAACAGTGGATGCATTATCCGTTTTCCTTTAGGCGGCGAATAAACTCCTCAGATATCTTAGCGGCGCCACCGGGCGTCGTTTCCATGAGGGTTGTGAAGGTCTGCTTCTTGAGCTCAAAAACCTCACAGTCTTCGATGACGGTGGCCATGGCGTTGCGTGGCTCGTTCAGAACAAAAGCCATCTCGCCAAAAAACTCATTGTCGGCGAGGACCGCGACTTCTTTCTCGTGCTGGAAGTCATCTTTCCTACTGATCTTCACCATCCCGTGCTTGATGATGTACATGTAGGAGTTTTCGTCTACAGCGTCGCCCTCATTGAAAAAAACGTGACCTACGGGATAGTAGTTCAAGACGATCGCGTTGATAATCGACTGGTGCTGATCCGCAGTCAGATCGGCAAAAAGTGGAATCTTCTGAATGATGGGGAGCATGCTGATGTTTTCCATAGCACGAGTTTTTTAGGGTGAGAGTGCGGCCAGCAATCTCATACCATTATACCATCTTTTGCCGCTTAAGTAAAAAGGGGAGGGGGGGTGGGCGGATTACCCAGCTTCCCCACTCCCCCTTTTTATTTTTCATTCCTCAGCATACCAGTGCCCTGCAAGAAACCTATCCCTGAGCCTCAAGGAAGCTCGGTGAGACGAACATTGTCGAAATATCCCTCACCATTACGAAGGCGGAAGACCAGACGGAAGTCGCGAACAAAGTCTGCGGGGACGGTAAACTCACGCATGTAGGGCTGCCAGACTCCTCCCGTCGGCTGCAACTTGTCATAGATAAGCTCGAAGTCGACATTTGAGCTGGCAATACCTAGGACCGGCTCGACGGTTCCTTCCGAGTGGTTGTAATCGAACTCCAGGCGGTAATGTTTGCCTGCCTCAACAGCGATAGGAAGTTGCTGCACACCCCCATTGATACCCCGTGTATCGATGTACATACTCTGCGCTCCTTCCGAAGCCTCATTGGCACTCGTCTGTAAGGTTGTTGGACTTCCCCACGCACGCCAGGCTGTGGTCTCAGCGGCTTCGAATGAGCCGTCGGCAACAAGAGCGGGGGCCTGATTCATCTCTTCAAGTGAGACGTTGTCGAGGTAACCCTGGCCGTTTCGAATACGCAAGACCAGACGGAAGTCACGCTCGAAAGTTTCAGGAACTGTGAACTCACGAGTATAGCTGAGCCACTGACCTTCCGTCGGGGATAGTTTGACGTACATGCCCTCAAAGTCCGCATTCGAACTGGCGATACCCAGGACAGGCTCTACCGTTCCCTCTGAGTGGTTATAGCTGAAGCTCAGACGATAGCTCTTGCCCGCCTCCACCGGCAGGCCAAGTTGCTGGATGCCCGCATTGAGACCACGTGTATCAAGATACAAACTTTGTGAGCCATCCGTGGCATCATCCCCACTTGGCTGCATCGTCACCGGACGACCCCACGCACGCCACGGTGTGAGTTCTGCGGCCTCAAATGAGCCGTTCGTCACAAGAGATGGCGCTGCAACCTCCTCCAGGAAGAAGTTATCGAGGTAGCCCTCACCATTACGGATACGTAGGACAACGCGGAAGTCTTTAACAAAATCATCGGGAATGTGGAAAGTTCGGGTGTAGGTCTTCCACTGGTCACCGGTTGGCTGAAAAATCTCTAACTTCCCTTCAAAGTCACCATTTGAGCTACGAATGTTAACGTTGGGCTCAAAGGTACCGGAGACAAGGTTGTAGTCGACGGCAAGTCGGTACCACCTACCAGCCTTCACGGGAACACTTGTCTGCTGGACACCGGCATGACCTCCGCGAGTATCAAGGTGAATACTCTGACGGGGACTTGAGGACTTTAGGCGGGTCTTTTCCAGTGCAACGGAAGTACCCCAGTTTCTCCATGAAGCCATATCGGCCTCCTCTGCGTGAGTGTCTTTCATAATACCTACTGGATCGGGTGGTGGTGGTGGAGCTGGTGGAACGAACTGGTTCAGATCAGCTGCATTTTCAAACGGCATCGCCATGCCTGACTGGTAGGAGATCCAGGTTGCCATTAGTGTCGTAGCACTTGTTGCCGAGAGATCGAACTTGTACTCCGTTGGTGGTTGAGAAAGGATACTTATTCTCTGGAGATCGGTCCACTCACCCTCGAAGCGCTGAGACCAGCCAAGGTACTGAGTGTTTCCCTGGCGGTACTGAGCAATTACTTGCGGTATGCCCTGGCCATCGAAGGCGAGACGTCCGTACTGAATCTCCGCATTTTCGTTGCCACTTCCGACTTCCTCGATTGGTGACCACTGTCCGTTCAGGTAGCTGGAATAGATAACACGTGACCTGTTGCGTCCCACTGCTGGATCTGCATAAGACTGGTGCAGAATCAAGTGGAGGGTTCCATTTCGTGCCATGAGCTGGGGCTCGTAGCCACTGCTCCCTCTGTAAATAACTCGGGGGGCACTCCAGCCGGCTCCATCCTTGATCATGGAACGATAACCGTCACCATCGGATGAGAGGTAGGCGATGTGGGGCACATTTGCCGCATCAACGGCGACTGCAAGATTGCTACTGTTCTGGACGTTGGGCAGCTCTTGGGCTGCCTGCCAAGAGCCCGCGGAATAGACACGCTCAAAGAGTACGTTTGCACCCTGTACCTGGCAGTCGGCAGTCCACGTACGACCATCGCTCCAGATAACGTGGATCGAACCATCACTACCCACCGCGAAAGCCGGGCGATGCGAATCCGTACCGTTGTTGGAGATATTGAGCGGCTGCTGCCACTGGCCACCAACTTTCTGTAGGAGCTTAATCTCGTTATCATTGAAACTGTCACACCCGCCGGCGCGTCCAGTACCCCAGAGAACAACCGGATTATTCGAGGCGTCGAGCTCCATTTTTGGCTGCTGTAAAAGTTCGTAGCCATTCAGGTTAGGGTCCGTCTGGGTAACACGAGCGTAAATCTCCTGAAGTGGCGTCCAGCCGGTACCGTCATTTGTGTGATAGAGGAAGCGGTCACTGAGACGACGCTGCCCGGGGAGCATCTCGTCTTTTTGAACCAAGTAAACTTGATGAAGAGTGCCCGTTGCATCGGCGCGCGTCATCGTCTGCAGCAAGTACTCATTAGTGTTGAGGAAGGTATCAACGGGGACCGAGAGCGTGGGGACACCCCACGGCGCTTCGGGAGGAGCCTGTGGATCATAGATGGTTATCGTTCCAATACTATCCCCAAAACCTTCCTGATGATTAACAGAGTCCTCACCCTCCACACGCAGATAGATACCATCGCCAACCAAGCTGCCCTGCTGCGGTATCCGAATAAGTGCCGAACCCGTATTGGGAAGATGTGAAGCCAAAAGCTCAATACCGCCACCGGGATAGACCAGGCGGATTTCTACTTCTGAGACAGGGTGAGAAGACTGCGTCTGCCACCGCACAATCTGCTCAGAAGAAAGGGCCCAGCGCTCACCACCCACTGGCGCAGTTATGGTGAAGCTGGGAGGCGTTCCATCGATGATGTTGAAAGGAGTCGAGACGCGCTCAGAAATATTCCCATAGTGATCGCTGGCTCGTGCCATAAGCTTAAATCCATCCCCCAGAAGATCTGTGGGAATGAGCCACTCGGTGCCCATGTTGCCTCCTGAGGCGTCGATCGTCTCAATATGGTGCCACTCCCCGACCGTTGGATCAATGTAGTAAAAGGCAATCTCATTAACCGCGATGTCGTCCGTTACTTGAGCGGTTATCACGTGCTCCTTACCGTTATTGAAATTTGTTGTCTGATCATTTTGGAAGTAGACATTTGAGATGATGGGGGCCTGGTTATCGGGCTTGAGACGGGTGAAGACGCGAACATCCGATGTCTGCTCTCCAGAAACGACCGGTGCCATCACAACATAGGGCTCGTACCAGTCGCGAGCGGCCCAGATAGCAGTACGTCCATTCGGCACCGCGTCCTTAGAAAAAGCACCACCGACTCCCACATCAGCCGCGAAACCAACAGCCTGAACACTCACACCCTCAAGTGGCTCATTATTCTCCGTTAGGTAGCCGATTATGCCGCCGTTATTTCGGTTGGGATCTGAGCTCATCTTCACCTCACTGAATGGTGAGACGAAGGTAACGCTAACTCCATCGGGATAGAGTGAGCCGACGGCCACTTCGTATAGAGCGTCCTCTTGGAAGTTCCCTGTCAATAAGACGGAGCTAGTCGTATTGGCACGGGGCGAGATCTGCCAACCTTCATCACCCTTTAGACGCCAGCCCACTACATAGCTGAGTCGGTTGGGATCATCCTTACCCTGCCAACGTGCCACAAAGCCAGGAACACCCTGGCTGTCGTACTGAGTGGCGACACCGAAAATCGGAGTTGCCGGAACGCCGGTGGGGTCGGAAGCAACGTTCACCGACTCAACAAACCAGTTGTCATCAAAATCGACATCGGCATCGGGCTCCAGGTAGAGTGTGAGTTCAGTTGAGCCGAGCATGACGCGCGTTGGGGGGAGGTTCGTCACAAACTGGGCGGTTTGATTGGGGAGGAAGTTCACACCATTCAGCTCCAGATTTTCCGTGGTGAAGATATGGACTCCGTCAACAAAGGTGTAAAGAGTGGTGCCGATTGAGGCGGCGTAACCGTGATTCTCAACAGTGACTTGCAGCTGAACTCCTGCGCCGTTCACCAGCGCGCCGACAGGTGCCAGGTCGGTTACAACAAGGTCTGCCTTAGCCAGACTGCGCATAACGGTGATAGTTGAGTAGGGATCATTATCGAAACTTCCATCACCCGACTGCTGAGTGGAGGCGTAATTAAGAAGATTAGTAACTTTGTCAGCTGAGCGGTTGTATGTGGTAAGTGAGCGTGCGGCCAGCGCGGCATCAAAAGGATCTTGGCTGTAAAGCAGGCCACTGCCCTCAACATAATCACGTTCGAGAGCGTCGAGAAGGGCGTTTACCTTATCTACCAGGGCAATCGAGCCGCCATTATCATCGGCTATTGTTGCAGTACGGTAGGGATAAAAGGTAGTGAGAGCCTTCGATGCGAGGTAGTAGCTAGGAGCTCCGTTTGGCGAAAAAAGGAGCGTTCCGTTCGGCTTGATACGGACGGCGACATAGGTAAGAGCGCTCAAAATAACCTCCTGCGGGTTGTAGTTGATGAGTGTCAGTGTCTGGACGGCCTCCATGGTTGTCAGCGCATCGCTCGCATCTCCCTTTTGGGCGCCAAAGCCTCCATCGGGGTTGTGCGCGTCAATGAGCTCAGCAAGCTCGGCATCATAATTTTGGCCCAGTGCATTCAGCAGGCGGATCTTCACTGCCAGCTCCTGAATGTTCTGGGGGGCAGTCGTTGTAAGGTAGGTAAGTGCGTTGGTTGTAGCCTGATTGCCGGCTCTGCCAAAACGACCAAGCGCGTCGACGATCTCTGCGGTTGCGAGGTAGCGGTTTGTCTGCCCAAAACTTCCATCTAAATTTTGGCTTCGAGAGATAAAGTAGAGGGCCCAGTCCATCTGGTTAGACTCGATTCCGTCGTAATGAGCAAAGAGCTCATCGAGCGCCTGCGCACCGGCAGCTGGAACGAAGAAGTTCTTGAGACGCTGAAGTGCTGAACGTTTTCCGGGAAGAGGGTGAAAGTCGGGAAGCTGCAACTTCTGAAAGTCGAGCGCATCCGCCTGTGCCGGCAAGGCCAGATCCCCTTTTCCCAGGGGCGCTACCGAGGGCACCTGAAGCCTTTTGCTGGGAACGATACGGTAGTTGGTACCGGCGGGTGTCACGTTGAGGTCAAGATGTGGGGTTGTAGGCGCGAGCCGGCTCGGTGCCTCCTCAATAAGGTTCCGAGGGAGCTGCGGCAAGAGGTTAGCCCTATCCGAAAACGAGGAAAGCATTTTGAGACGCTCGGCACGGAGTGCGGCATCCGGCGTTTTAGTAACAACATCACGGACAGCCTGGGGTACGTTAAAATGTTGAAGTGAGGCCTCGTCTTTAAGAAGGTGCTTGGCACTCCCCTGCTCTACGAGATTTTTGATCTCCGCAAACTTACCATCGAGAGCGAGGTCGGCGATCTTCTCGTTTCGGGCGGCCAGCTCTTCGGGAAGAAGAACGGCCCCTTCCCAGTTGACGAGAGACCAGTCAGAGACCGGCTCAAGAGCGATGGGATCAAGTTGAGCTTCTTCCGAAGAAGGAAGCGCCGTAGTCGGTAGGAGTTCGGGGGCGAGGAGTCGCGATGGCTCTTGTAAGGTGGCCGGCTGCTCAACGGGGACGGTTGAGAGTGAGCTATCGAGAAGGACGGCGGCCTGAGCGCCGGGAACCCACTCAATACAAAATACTAGGAGGAGGAAGCCTGCGATGGCACGACGTGCATTTAGAAAAACTGTGCTCATGAGTTAAGATGAGGGAATAAAGTGAACATAAGCATTTTTATCTTCATCAAAAACAAAAACTCCGTTTTCATCTTTGAAAACTAGGTCGTAGTCGGCTTTGCCTAATTCATTAATACCTTTTCTTAGAAGCTCTATATTAAACGAGTCGATATCAACACCTTCAAATGGGATAAGTGCGTGGTCATACTTCAAGAGATATAGTCTGTTTTTATCGACCATCATCTGAGCTCTCCACGTCCCCGTCTCGTACTCAGTAAAGGTTTCTCCATCCGCACCCGGTAGTACTTCAAGCACGCCCTCCGTATTTGGGAAGTAGACCTGTTTATCATCCTTGTAGTAAAAAAGTCTATCTTCTACAGAGATATCGACATAGGCTGATGCAAAACTAGCTGAGTCACTCCCCTCCACTCTCTCCAGGATGCCGCCAACTAACTGATAAATATAATTTTTATCCTTAAAGAAATCACCATAGTACTTCCCGAGTTCAAAGGAGTTAAAGTCATATGAATCGCCTCCCTTATATTCGATGATATCCTTAGTCTTTCTATCAATTTCGTAGAGACCATTTTTATCGACTATATAAACAGTCTCGATATAATCAATCTCACCCGGCTCAATAACCGTAGACAAGACTCGTGCGGAAGTTTCATCAAACTGAGGGAGGTAGATAAATCGTTTGCCCCCCAAGTCATAGATAAAAATATGACCATCAAGTTCGACCGGGATTATAAAGTTATCGTAATCATCTACCTTAAGATCCGAAACAAAAAAATCTTCCACGACCGCCATTCTAAGGCGTGTTTGTTCGGATAACTGAGGGAACTGATCCTCAGGAATAATCGGTATACTCCGCAGTTCTTGAAAGCTATCCAGGAAGATGCCATGCACAAAATCATTTTCACTATCTTTCAAATAAAGGTCATACAAAAATTGAACCGGCTGTTTATTCTGATCTACATTTTTCTTTATTAGTGCCATGGCTTCACTCTCCGCTCGGACTAAATCACGATAGGTATGTGATTTTTTAGCATGGGCAGGGGTCTTAAGACGCCATATCATTTCCGCAGCCGTACCTCTCGTCACAGAATTATGTAAGGAAACAATTCCAATAGGAATCGCTTTGCGATTTTCCAATGCGACGGCATAGGGTTGTTCCCAACTTTGCGAAAGACTCATATCAAGCGGCAACCCAAATGATTTCGACAAAATAACCGCGGCTTCCGCTAAGGTAACAATTTTTGCGGGTTGTGCCGTCCCATCATCGTAACCTCGTATAATGCCTCTCTTTTTAGCAGCACAGAGGGCAGGTGCATACCACTCATTATGAACATCAGAAAAACAGTTACTCCCTGCCGGCTTAATGTTGGCAGCCTTTAAAGCCATAAGTACAAATTCTGAGCGTGTGATTGGGGCGTCAACACCAAAAGTTTCTGCATACCCATTTGCGATATTGTTCTCTTTTACATAGTTAATAGCTTGAGCATACGAGTGATTTTCAGGTACGTCTGAAAAACGCTGTTCGGCAAAAGAGACAGGGATAAAAATCAAAAATCCAAAGATGAGAACAGCAGTTTTAAAAAAATTTTGCATGGAGAAAATAATAATTAAACGAACTCACTTTTTCTTAAAAAATCGTAAAAATTTAGAAAAACCTGTTGCTTCATTTTCGTTTTTTTTCTCTTTGACCTTTAAGACCTTTTCTTCGGGCAAGTACGGCAACGCCTCCGCCTCCAAATCATCGGCGAACTTGGCTAGGAGTTCGGGGGGGTAGTTCATCATCAAACCAGTTTGGGGCTCTTCTTCTTGGTAGTACTCTTCGCGAAATTTTTGTGCAGAATAAAACAAGCTTATAGTTGCAGCAAAGGCAAAAAGACCTTTTTCCTTTGGAGAATAGAGATCCGCTCCCTCATCCATATAATACATGATCATTCTCATATCCGGCTTATTCTGTTTGAAGGTTAGCTGGAGTCGCTCTTGTCGTATATTTTTTAACTCTAAGCAACGACGTATTTCAGAGGCCATCTGAATAAGGTCACTTGCACCAAGTACAATTGGTTCAGTGGTTTTTAATCTTGTGGAATGGTAAACATCCTCGATCCCCGTCTGATACCAGGAGCCGATATATATTTTCCACAATGGTTCATTTTCCTCTTTAACAACCGAAAGGAAGTTACTTGATAAGTTGGAAGTGTAAGGTAGGGTAATCATGAAAAACGTTTTAATAGGAAGGATCAGTTGTTACGGAAAAACCAAAACTAGGCCTAGAGAAAAAGTTTTGAACGGGTTTCAGCTCATCGAAATCGACCTTATAGTGTCCTGTCTTTCGGCTAAGGACAATACTATTAGGAGCAATACCCGGCTCAATCGTCCCCGCCGCTATAACATCTTCTCCACCGGCCAGATAGGGATGCGGAAGTTTGTCATTCAGCCGGCGTGGGCTGATTATA
>PFRX01000013.1 GCA_002788775.1 Candidatus Peregrinibacteria bacterium CG_4_9_14_0_2_um_filter_53_11
CAGCGAAAAAGTTCAAAGGGAAGCTCTTGGATGAGATCGTAGACCACGTCACCAGCGACGAGAAGCTCTGGCTCGACACGATGATGCGCGAGGAGCTGGGCTTTGCGGAAAAGCCGCCCCGCCCGGGACTCAACGGCCTCTTTATGGCCATCGCCTTTGTTATCGGCTCGGCGATTCCCAACCTTCCGTACTTCTTCCCCCAACTTCCCCCGCTCACCGGCGGCGCCTTCCCCAACCTCTCAACAACCTTCTTCATCTCAATGGGCGTAACCTGCCTGGGCCTCCTCGCTGCAGGTGCCTTTAAGACTCGCTTTACGGGCAGAAACGTCTTTACGAGCGCGCTTGAGACCCTCCTAATCGGAGTTCTCGCTGCCGGAGGAACCTACGCCGTGGGCTTGCTTTTTGAGTAAAGAATGGTATAATTCATCTCGACTGTGGGGATGTTCCGGCATTCGACAGGGATCTTTAAAAGACATGGCTTTGCGTTCACGGCGTCGTGCTGTCCGCCGTTATCCGTCCAGTGCACAATAAATGCAGATAATGCAGGAGAGTTGGAGGCTGTAGCAGCTCTGCGCACACCAGTGCCAGCGTTTGCTTAGTTTTCACTCGCTACCTCCCCACATTTTGTAGGGGACGTCGGCCCGGTTGAGTCCTCATAGATCGGGTCGGCGCAACTTTTGAGGATCGGAAGGGTCGGCTCGCCACCGGCACAACCTAAACAATCGGCGTACGCCGGAGTGGTTTTCCGTTCAACTTCTATCGCTCCGGTCGACAACTCAAGCTGAACTACTGAACGTAGACGGGCCATCTCTTTGTCCTTGGACGGGGGTTCGACTCCCCCCATCTCCACCAAATCGTAATAAATATGTGTGCTACAATAGCAAATATTTCAATCACTTATCCCATGCTACGATCGATAGTATGAAAGAGCATAATATTCGGCAATATGGTTAAGGCTAGATTCGTTTTGGTGTTAAGTTTTGCCCTAGCAATTCTTCTGATCGCAGGAAGTGTTAGTGGATATTTTTTGTATATTCTTCCAAAACAGAACACCGAGCAGATGGAATTTGAGAAAATGAAGTATGAAGAAGAAAAGGTTATCGAAGAGAAAAAGCCAGTAGAAGTTACGAACGAAGCCGTGACAAACAATATAAAAAAGACTCCTACCCCGAGGGTGAACCCGCAAATAACAGCGCCCGAAGTAACAACGACGCCTGTACCAGAAGCAGCGCCTGCCCCTGGCCCAACAACGACAGCTACATCAGTCCCTATTCCCGCACCACAAACAGTAACGGAGGATCCAGCTTTAAAAATTGAGAAATGCAAAATATCGGCCACTGCAAGTGCACAAAATGATGCACACACAGCAATGAGTGGTTATATTTCATCAAATGCTTATACATGTGAATCCCAAAATCTTGTTTCGGCAACTTACATGCAAAGCGTGAATGACAACATATCAAGATTAAATTACTTTAAGCAACAGCTTTCAATTGCACAACAATACAGTCAAACAAGCCGCGCTATAGAGATGCAACTAGAGGTAACAAAAGCAAACACCGCAACGATTCAGGATCAAACATATCTATTAAATCTAAAAACTTCCTGCCTCCAAGACCTCAAAGACGAATCAGACAGTATGGAGCAAAAGATGACCGAAAATCTTTACCAAAGTGCGTATTTAAAATGTCTTAACGAATAAAACTGAAGATTGGAAAAGCTCACAAGGACTCCTGCAGCTCCACCCGCAGAGTTTTAACTAATTGGTGGTACAATGAACACGCATGATAACGCCAATCAACATCAGCCAGCTGAATACTTCGATCTTCTTGCCGAATCCACCCATCGATGTATCGGAAACGGGGAAACCGCTAGAAGAATTAACTGACTTCTTCTGCACAAATGAAGCGTGCGAAGCGGCGATTTAACCTTAGGTGAAGGTTTAACTCGCCTTAGTAAAATAGAATATTATGTTAGCCTAGTTGAGATGAATACGTCCTCCCCGAAAGACTGCCAACCCACAGAAGCCCACCTCAAAAAGATGGTGGCTCGATGGATCCATCGTAGCGGTATCCAGTACTGTTTTGAAGAGTTCCAATTTATACGTAGGCCGGACCTTATCGCGTTTAACCCGGAACAAGGAGATGTCAGCCTATTCAATGTATTTTTACGCGTGCCGTTCGACTTCCTATCCGCATACCACACTCGGCGTCACTTCACACCAGAAAGTATTGCGTACCAGTTCGGACGAGAACTAAAGACGTTAAAAAGAGACCTCGATCGCCTAACTAACTGGGGGTACCTGGCGAAATCAGATCACGGGTTTAGGGTTATAAAAACAACCCCAATACTCTCAAGACTAATCACCGTTGAATGCAAGACCAAGGACTGGAGGGGAGGCTTTGAACAGGCACTATCATACAAAAAACTATTTGCCCCCAAAAGCTATCTTGCACTGCCGCTGGAAGCCGCAAAGCGAGCAGATAGAGACCCTTTTCTCGCTAATGGGATCGGTCTACTGGGGGCTACTTCTGAAGGTGATGTTACCTGCCTGGTACCAGCAAAAGACACGGTCGCTAGCCTCTATTTACACTCGGCTTCAGCGAGTATCATGCGATCTTTCTTCTCAAAGGGCCTTAAGCAGCTGCAACCATCGGCTTAAGTGTGCAGAGTAATCTGGAGGGAAGGTGGCCGGCAGGCTATCCGCCAGAGCCACCCCCTGCGACAAAAAATCTCGGAGCATGGCAACTTTATCCGTTGTTCCGTTGAGCCTGTGAGCAAAGTTCTGTGTTTCTCGGGCCATTTGAACCATTGCCCCAAAATTACCTTCAGCCTCCTCTGGTGTAAGGCCAATATCCAGACGGTCCCAGACCCGAAGAGCATCCTGTATTTTAACCGTATTAAGAAACTTGGGTGAGTAGACAAGCTTAGAACGTCGCAATGGACGGACGTCCTGCGCGGGATTTATGTTGCGAATATTGTAACTATCTCTATAAGGTAAGCCATAGGTACTTCCGATAAAAGCAGCCGGAAAAATGGCGGAGTAGAGGGCACCTAACATACCGGCTCGATAAAGAACGATGCTCCGCTCCGGAGATGCAGCAAGAAGTTTACCCATAAAGTTTTTTAGCCTGCTGAGGACCTCAACGGAGGAAGCAAAATCAATGTCCTGCATCACGAGGAAGTATCCGCTGACATTCAAGGATTTATACAAGTCTATCATCTTCAAAAAATCAGGCTGTTCCAGATTATCACTACCCAAAAATATACCCGCAAAGACCTTACGGGTGTCGCCTTTGTCTTTCATCTTAGCGAGCACGAACGCAGCAATAGAGTGGTTAAAGTGAACGTAACGGAAGTCGTGACCGCTCCGCTTGATGAAGTACGGATCATGTTGCAACTGGGCAACGGGGACTGCCGTGTCCGCGTAAGTATCAATAACTGGGGTTATTATCGCCTCTCCCTTTGTCGGCTTCCTGAGAGCCTCAGCGATGGAACTTTCAACAATTTCCGCCCAAAAGTCGCGATGAGGCATATGCTTTATCTCGATTTTACGGCGAACTACCAACTCCCCTTGATCGTTAATGTCCTTCTGGTAAAACATACGGGTTAGGGGGGGCTCAACGAGTAACGACTCTGCACATTTGTTAGCGTTGCCCCAGTACCCATTAGAGGTATCATGCTGAGAGATAATGCCCGTTAACCTAGGGATGTCGCCCGAGTCAACAAGTGACTTCAGCTTCTCAAGTATTTTCTTATGTCCCGTGGGGTAAATATCTGCATATAGAGTGAAGTGTCTCATATAAAATTAAAGCGAAAGTAAGATGGTATAACCAAAGATTATAAGTACAGGCACAAAAAATCAAGTAGAAATTACTAATTTCTACTTCTTCCGATTCCTACATCTGCGTACTTACATCGAAGATATCTATCTATATCCCGCGGGCTACCATCTAGAAAGACCCTCTAAACTGGGCTAAAATGCCCCCATGCCCTCCATCTACAATCTTTCCGGGACTGAGTTTCAAAAGGCGGTCTGGCGTGAACTTTCGCGCATCCCCAAGGGAACTACGATCACCTACGCGGAGCTGGCTGCCCGCATTGGCAGGCCTAAGTCTGTTCGAGCGGTCGCAAATGCTGTGGGGGCCAATCCGCTGCCTGTTACCGTACCCTGCCATAGGGTTATTCGCACTGACGGGACACTGGGCGGCTACTCCGGGCCCGGCGGAGTCACAGAAAAGAGACGCTTGCTGAAGGCCGAGGGCGTTGACATACGCCCTAAAAATGCCCTATAGTCACACCTATGACACTTACTGTCGTTGGCATGTCGGGCACGGCCAACCTGGAGGCTCTCGAACTCGAGGACTTCCTGGCGACCTGGCGGCCCGAGGCACTCATCATCCCTGGGACAGAACGCGATAACGACCTTCAGCCGAGAGTAGTGTCGGCAGCACGCCGTGCACTTGCCGAGAGGGTGATAACGGATGATGTTCGCGCCTTCTTCAATCGACGCCTGAATGACGCGCTCTTTGTAGCGGAAGCGGCCCGGAGCCACGCCCGCACCTATGGGGCAGCGGTGCATTTTTTAGAAAACTCCATTTTTGGAGACCGGGACGACCAACTGGCCATGGAGGAAGCCGTAGAGCGGATCCTGGAACGAGCGGCGAGTCTTAATCGTCTGGGGGAAAATGGCCTCGACCGCCTGGAGCAGGCCCGGCAGACGCGCTATGCGGAAGTCTGTAGAGTCCGGCGCGACCCCGCCAGATCTCCACTCGACCCGACTACACTTCGCGGACTTCAGGAAGACCACTTCGATGGCCGCCCCGCATGCGACCTCGAAGATGAGGCGTTAACGATGATGGCGAGTTTGGAGCGGACGCTCAGTGGCGTATCTCACCACGATCACCTGATCGCCCTCGTGCCCATCGTACAGGTGATGCCAACAACTGAACTCTGCACCGTCGCCGACTACCTGGGTGAACGCACCATCCCCATCCTGGGGCTCGATGGTCGCCCAACAAAACGCCCGGCCTCGGCGGCTCGCAGCACAGGGAGAGGCATCGATATTCACGAGCAGCTGGAGTTGGCGGAGCGGGCGGCTGCCCGACGCGCAGGCCGCGACTTGAGCACCAAGGCCTAGTCCAAGGCGTCTAGCGGATAACTAGATCGGGCTCTCCTCGGGCTTTTTGTGCGCCTTGCCGTTTCCATTCGTCAGCTCGTCCTTGTCGACTTTTTCGCCGAGCATCTTTACACACTCGTGGAGCTCGTCGAGCCACTGCATTCCCAGATCCTTAATGTCGATTTTGAGCTTGGTTCCGGTAATCGTCCACTTGTCGTTGCGCTGGAGCATGTAGATGATGCTCTCCGGCTTCACCTGCTTGCCGAGCTGCAGCACGATCTGTTTGCCGGCGTTCGAGGAGGGAGCCCCCTCGGCCTTAATTAAAAGCACGCCGGCGCGTTTGGCGAGGATCTTGAGCTTGATGACCCGGAAGAGGTTCACGACCTCGCGGGGGAGCTTTCCGTAATCTTCCACCACATCCTCCTTGAGCTCATCCAGATACTGGAGCGAGTCGGCGGCGGCCATGCGCTGGTAGACGTTGATCTTCTCCTTTGTATTGACGATGTAGTGATCGGGAACATAGGCGGTGAGTGGGAGCTCCACTGAGATCTCCGGCTCTTCGGAGACATCAGCACTCGACTTTCCGGCCTGCAGATCCTCAACCGCACGATTGAGCATGCGGATAAAGTGGCTGACGCCGACCATGTTGATAACGCCATGTTGGTTTACGCCGAGAATATCTCCGGCTCCACGAATCTCCAGATCTTTCATGGCGATCTGGAAGCCGGCTCCCAGCTCCGAGGCCTCAACAATGGCACGCAGACGCTTCTTGGCGTCCAGACGAAGACGCTGGCTGTGGTAGAGGAAGTAGGCGTAGGCCTGGGACTTGCTGCGTCCCACACGTCCGCGAAGCTGGTAGAGCTGAGCCAGTCCAAACTTCTCGGCGTTGTTCACAATAAGTGTGTTGGCGTTGGCCAGATCGATTCCGTTCTCAATAATCGTCGAGCTCACCAGCACGTCGAAGCGGTGTTCTTTAAAGTCCACGATCCGCTCCTCGAGCTCCTTGCTGAGCAGCTTGCCGTGGGCAACACAGAAACGCGCCTCCGGGACAAGTGCCCTCAACCGTTCCGCAATGGCATCGATCGTCTGAACACGGTTGTGGAGGAAGTAGACCTGCCCGCCACGTTTGAGCTCACGCAGAATGGCCTCGCGGATGAGGTCGTGCGAGTAGCGGCGGACTTCAGTAATGACGGGGAGGCGGCCGGGGGGAGGCGTCGTAATGGTTGAAATGTCACGCAACTTGTTCAGACAGATGTTGAGTGTGCGAGGAATCGGCGTGGCCGTGAGGGTGAGGATATCGACCTCGGCACGGAGCTGCTTAAACTTCTCTTTTTGCTTAACGCCGAAGCGCTGCTCCTCATCTACGATAACAAGGCCCAAGTCTTTAAAAGCGACGTCCTTCTGAAGAAGACGGTGAGTACCGACCACAATGTCCACCTCCCCACGCTTCAGCTTCTCTAAAACGAGCTTCTGCTCGCGCGGACTGCGAAAGCGGGAGAGGACATCAACTCGGACGTCAAAGTCCTCCATACGCTTCTGGAATGATCGGTAGTGCTGGTCAGCGAGAATGGTTATCGGCGAGACGAGTGCCACCTGCTTTCCGTTCTGAACGGCATTGAAGGCCGCACGCATCGCCACCTCGGTCTTTCCAAAGCCCACATCACCACAGATAAGGCGATCCATCGGCTCGGGCTTGGCCATGTCTTTCTTAACATCTTCGATCGCCTTGCGCTGGCCGGGGGTCTCTTCATAGGGGAAGCTCTCCTCGAACTTCTTCTCCCTCGGCATGTCCAGCTCGTATGAACGGCCTTTGGCACGCTTTCGCTCAGCATAGAGGAGCAACAGCTCTTGGGCGATCTCTTCCGTCTCTTTCTTTACGCGCTTGGTCATCGTGGCCCACTCGGTCGAGCCAAGACGCGTCAGCTTGGGCGCATCGTCCTCAGATCCCACAAACTTGTTGACCTTATCGGCCTGATCGATCGGAACGAACAGCTTGTCGTTTTCGGCGTAACCCAGCCTCAGATACTCACGGGTAACGTTGTCGATCATGCGCTTCTCCAGACCCTCAAAACGGGCGACCCCGTGGTTGATGTGAACAACCAAGTCGTTCGGCTTAAGGCTCGTGAGAAACTCCCAGAAAACTCGCTCGGAGACCTTCCTCTGCTTCTCTTCACGGAGGTTGGCAACATCGCGGTCAGAGATAACTAGAACATTCAGATCACCGGCCTGGAAGGAGGAGGGCGGGACCTCATCTTTCGAGAGGGGCATAAGCCGCACGGCCGGGTGCTCCTCGGTGAAGGGCCCGCTCTCAAGGGTGAAGCGCACCTTCCTATCCTTGAAAATATCGGCGACCGCCTCCATATGCTTGGTGAAGTAGATCACGCGCCAGTCGGTGAGGTTTTTCTCCTTAAGCTCGTGGGCCATATCGAGCAGGTCTTGATACTTCAAAACCGAAAGGTAGCGCAAACTTATATGGCTCTTCGTATCTTCGGGAAAGGGGGTGAAGGCGATCAGCTTACTATCCTTATCACGGCGCTGGAACATCTCCTCCCAGGTCTCAAAAAACTCATCGGTAACCTCAAGCTCGTCATCTACAATCAGCCCGTTCTGATTCACAAAGTCAAAGAAGGTGAGCCCCTTGAGCTCGACTCCCAGCGAGGAGACGTTGAGCTTAGCGAGCTTCTTGTGGATCTCACCCGTCTCCTGGCGGTACTCGAAAATGTCCGAGACCACGTCAAACTCGAACTCAATGCGCACCGGATACTCACTGTTAACCGGGAAGATGCTCAAAACGCCCCCGTTACCAAGGTAGCTGCCCCGCTCAAGATACTCGTCATCTGAGACCTCGTACCCCTCGGCGATCAGGCGCTCGAAGAGCTCGACAGCTGTGACGCTCTGCCCCTTCTCTATAAGGAGTTTTCGGGCTTGGAGCTGGGCGTGGTCGGGCATCTCTGCAATGAGTGTGGTGTAGGGCACCACCAGAATCGTCCGCTCGCCCTTCATGAAGTGTTTGAGCGTGTAGAGTATGTCGATCTTCTTCTGGCGCTCGTCGGCATGATCAAACCTCACCCTCTTTACCTCCCAGCTCGGTCCGAACCACTCTTCGCACGAGCGAGCTACATTCTCCTGCTCGGCCTGATCGTTAACAATCCACAGAATGGGCTTCTGTTTCTGTTCGCGCATCAGGTCGGCTAAAATGAACGCCTTTGAAGCGAAGTTGCCTGCACCCGAAATGGTAATCGCCGGAAATCTCTGATAGTTCTCAGAGATCAGCGTGTTTTGGAGCTTAGGGAAAAATGTAATAAGCCCCTCTTCAAACGACATAATCGATATTTAAACTTTCAACGGCATAATAATGTACAGGTAGTCGTCCTTTTTTGCGGAACGCACCACCACGGGAGTGAGCTTCTCGCTCATCTCGATGGAGACATTCTCTTTAAGATGCCCCAGTACGTCAAGCAGATACTGCGAATTTATGGCGATTTTGTTGTTCTCGCCCTCCATGGTGATCTCGACTTCGGCCTTTTCCTCTCCCACGCTCGTCTCATCCGTGGCTATCTGAAGCTTGCCGTTATTAGTCGCCGTGAGCTTGATACTGTTGTTATTCTCGCGGGCAAAAAGGCTTACACGCTTGGTGGCCTGCGTAAGCTGGTCGGAAGCAACCTGAAACTTGGTGCGCGTAGCCTTCGGAATAATCTTCTCATAGTCGGGGAACTTACCTTCAATCAGACGTGAGAGGAGCTCGATCCCGTTAGCGGAAAAGAGTATCTGGTTCTTGGCGATGCAGACATCCAGAGCGGCCCCTGCAGGGCACGAGTTGAGAATCCTTCCGAGCTCGAGCATCGTCCGAACCGGAATAACACACTCGATCTGGCCCTCAACCTTCTTGCTCAGCTTGAGTTTCTTCTCTGCGAGACGGAAGCTGTCGGTCGCAACCATGGTGAGCACATCCTTATCACTCTGCATGTAGACACCGGCCAGGATAGGGCGTGAGCCCCCCACAGCGGCCGAGAAGACCGTTCGGTCGATCGCCTCTGAAAAGTCTTTGGCTGGAATCGTAAACGAGGTCTCCTTTTCCACCTTTGGAATGAGTGGGAACTCATCGGGCGAGATGCCTTTAATCTTGGTCTGTGAGCTCGCGGAGGCGATATGCAGGGTCATCCCGCCTTCCACTTTCATCTCAACCTGGTCATCGGTGAGCAGCGAGATGTAGTTGGTCAGCAACTTGGCCGGAACCGTGATGCTTCCTTCGTTTTTAACATCACCGGCGACGGCATAGTTAATCGCAATCTCAAGGTTGGTTGCAGAAAAAAACAGCTTCCCCTCAGCGGCCTTTAATAAAATATTATTTAAAACGGGCAGTGTTGAAGAAGTATTAACCGCAAGACTCACTATATCAAGTGCATACTTGAGATCTTTCTGCTTACATGTAATACGCATACCTGGTTCGGTTACAAGTCGAGGTCATTATACGAAATGGAGCTATTAATACAAATAAATAGAATATAAATATTTAATAACTGTTGTTGTTTATGCAGTTTGCATGAGCGCCTTAAACGTGGGCTGGTAGCTCTTCGCCCTCACGACCGGCCGCCCACCCTTTTAGTGAGGCCCGCCGGACCAGCGGCAGCTACATTTTTTACTCACTCTCTAACCTGTAAAAATTGAGAATCGGGCAGGAGGCTTCTTATAAGCCATCACAATAAATACGGGCGAATGCAATGTGGCCGGGAAACCCTCTCTTAAAGGGCTAAAAAGGGTGCAAAAAGTGTGCTATCCAATCTTATGAGTACGTGCAAAACCTGTGTAGAACCGGTGTGTAACACCTCAACGTTTTGTGGAGTTTTCGTCGATGAGCCGGGGGGGCAGTCTAAAACTTTCGCGCTTTACGCCCCACAAAAAAAGAGCCGTGCAAAAGTACTTTGACGGCTCTTAACAAGTTTTGAACTAAACTTCGATAATCACCGGCAATATCAACGGGTTCCGCCCAATTTTTCGGTGGGTAAATCGGTCGAGAGCGGTGCGGACATAGGCCTTTACATCACCACGTTTCCAGCCTTTAAATCGCTCCAGTGCGGCCTCATAACCCTTACGAGCACGGCTAATCGTCTCTTTGACCAGCTCCTGTGACTCGTCCATGTAGATGAACCCACGGGTGATGATCTCGGGGTCTTTTACGAGCTTTTTAGTCTTGCCATCAACCGTAAGAAGTATTGTAAGTACGCCGTTCTGGGACATAATTTGTCGATCCATGATGATCTGTGCTCCCACATCACCGATGCCTTTGCCGTCAATCATGATGTAGTTTGCACTGACTTTTTCCTTTGTTGCGCGTGCCTGGCCGTTGTGGATCTCCAAGACGTCACCGTTTTCGATCACAATGGCATTTTCTTGGCTGAGCCCCATAGCGCGCCCAATCTCCGCATGTGCATGGCGCATGTAGATCTCGCCGTGGACGGGAACGAGGCTGCGGGGTTTTACCAGGTTGATCATAAGCTTGAGGTCCTCACGCTGGGCGTGTCCCGAGGTGTGAACGTCCATCACCTGGTTGAAGATCACACGTGCGCCGAGGCGGACGAGGTTGTTAATAACACTGAAGACGGCCTTCTCGTTTCCCGGAATGGGCGACGAGGAGAGGATGATCGTGTCCCCGGGTTTGATCCTGATCTGTGGGTGGTCGCCGAGTCCCATACGGGCAAGTGCCGAGACGGCCTCACCCTGGGCGCCAGTTGTAAGAATGAGGGTGTCCGCATCTTTAATACGGTTGGGCATCTGCTTGATCGAGTTTACGATACCGGGAGGAGTCTTAATAAAAGAGAGCTCCTGGGCGATCGAGATGTTGTCGGACATACTGCGGCCCGAGACGTAGACCTTTCGGCCATGGCGCGAGGCGGCGTTAATGAGGAACTGTAGGCGTCCAATAAGAGAGGAGAAGGCAGCGATGATAATGCGACCGGGAGCCTCTGCAATAACCTTTTCAAGGTTCTCTCCAACCTGCTTCTCTGAAAGTGTGTGCCCCGCCTTGAGGGCGTTCGTACTATCTGAAAAGAGAGCGGAGATGTTCTGATTCGCGAATGAACCGATCTTGGCGAAGTCGGTTGGCTCTTGATAGACCGGCGTAAGGTCAAACTTAAAGTCTCCCGTGTGGACGATGTTCCCCGCAGGTGACTTGAGCAGAATACCCAAGCTGTCCGGGATGCTGTGGTTGACGCGGAACCAGTCTACGCTGAAGGAGCCGAAGCGCAGCGTCTTATCGGGATCGACCACGTGCATCTGGGCCTGTTTTGTAAGGTTGAACTCGTCGAGGCGCTTCTTTACCAGTCCCATACTTAACTTCGAGCCATAGATAGGCGGGAATTTGAGTTTTGGCAGTAGGTAGGGAATCGCACCAATATGGTCGAGGTGACCGTGGGTGATAAGAATCGCTCGGATCTTGTGTTCCTTTCCTTCAAGATAGGAGATATCGGGGATGACGTAATCAACTCCCAGCATGTCCTCTTCCGGAAACTGAAACCCCACGTCGACAATAACAATGTCATTCTCGTACTCAAAGACCATCATGTTTTTCCCGACCTCGTCGAGTCCGCCAAGCGGGATACAGCGAAGAGGTTTGCCGCTCCCATGTGGAGCCGGCTGGGTTGGTTCGTGATGAGTTGTGGGAGCACGCTGCTGGGTGTGCGGTGCCTGAGGATTCCCCTCGGAACCGGCCCGTGCGCCTCCACGTGATCCGCCGCGTGAGCGTCGTCGGGGACGTCCGCCACGTTGGCTACCTCCCCCCGGGTTAGCGCTCGGCTGTGAACCTGCCTGACGATGAGTCGGGGCGGGTCGTGCGGGATGAGGAGCTGAACTGCCTGATTGTGCTTTTTCTGCGGCTACGCTAAAGGCGATTTGTTCACCTGCGGCACCGCCAATGTTCTGGCTAAGCCAGTTTTCTAGATTATCGGTATCTTTCATGTTCGTTAGTACTACTAGTATAGTACTACTTTCTTCTTTTGCCTATGGGAGGCCTAGTTGTCCGACTTCTCACCGACGGCATCTTCCATGCCGGGGTGGTTGATCGAGATAACAGCACCGCTCGAGCTGACGTTGACGCTCCGTGGCTGAGCCAGGGCGCCGGCGTTAACACCTTCGGCATCGCTGGGCATACGGTAGTCGATTACGATGGAGTGATTACCACCGAGTTCTTCTGCGCGTACCGCGGTAATCTGGGCGAAGGCGGGCAGCTGTTTGGCAACGCCGGGGAAGAGCTCCGCGACTCGTTTTGCCTGCTGTTCCGGGTCCACCCCCTGCTGTTGAGCAAGGTTGAGATCGGCGAGCGCCTGTGCGAGGCGAGCCTCAGGCTTTTCCAGGATCCCCTTCGCCTCACCCTTGTCCTCGGCGAGTCCGCTTAGGCGTGAGTCGGCGAGTCGGGCTGCCTCGGCGGCCTTGGCCAGGGCGTCGTCGGGAGTTTCCTCGGCTGAGCGTTCGGGAGCGTTTGTAGGCTGGTTCTCAACGGCCTGGAAGGCCTGGTTAAGTTGATCGTCCAATCCCTCATTACGTGGTTCTGGTGCTGCTGAGGTTGATTCCTGTGGCTTACCCATGGCGTCGTGGTTTTAGAAAGTAGTACTAGGAAATAAAAATGATTCGCATCATTATAGCACGCCGGTCTCGAAAGATCAACCGGGGCCATGGTATTATTCATCATATGAAGGTTGCCATCATCGGTTACGGGCGGGAAGGTAAAGCTGTTACGGAGTACTTTCGGGGCAAAAAAAGTGCAGAACTTTTCGTCTGCGACGCCAATGCCGAACTCAGCCTATCCCCCAACAAAATAACATCCGCCGCAAAAATCCATCTTAGGACCGGCCCGGACTACCTGCGCGGACTCGCCTCCTACGACCTCATCTTCCGAAGTCCCGGCGTCCCCTACCTCACATCCGAGCTACAAGCGGTTAAAGAAAAGCTTACGAGTGGGACGCGCTACTTTTTCGAAAAAGCCCCCTGCCCGATCATCGGAGTAACCGGCACCAAGGGGAAGGGAACAACCTGCACCCTCCTCTACGAGCTGCTCAAAAAGGGCTACAAGAAAGGCCGCGTCTTTTTTGGAGGGAACATCGGAACGCCCGCCCTCGGCTTTCTGGACGAGCTCACTCCCGACGATCTGGTCATCCTCGAGCTCTCCAGTTTCCAGTTGCAAGATCTCGACCGGAGTCCGCACATCGCCGTCGTTTTAGGTGTTACGGAAGATCACCTCGATCATCATAAAAACCGCAAAGAGTACGTTGACGCGAAGCGCACAATCGCCCAGCACCAAGGCAAAAACGACATGCTCATAGTAGATGCGGACGACGCTACGGCGCTGTCTTTTCTAAAGGGAAGTAAGGCGCGACCCTTTCAGATTTCGCTCGATGCCCACACAGAGCCGGGCGCCTTCGTGAAGGTTGGAAGTCTGGTTATCAACGACGGGGAGACGGGTCTTATCTTTGGCGAGCGCGGGGCCACCGGTCTGCAGGGCGAGCATAATCTCTACAACATCCTCTCGGCAGCGATGGCTGCCCACCTCTGCGGCGTGCCGGTCGAGGTCATTCAGAAGGCGGTACATGACTTTAAAGGCCTTCCGCATAGGCTCCAGCTGGTGCGCGAGCTCAAGGGTGCTCGTTACTACGACGACTCAGCCTCCACCAATCCTTCCACAACCGCCGCCGCAGTTGCCGCCTTCTCCCAGCCCACGACGCTCATCGTTGGAGGCTCAGACAAGCAGGCCGACTTTGCCCCGATGGCCAAGGCGATCGTCGAACAGCTCAACGTGAAGACCGTCATCATGATGGGGCAGACGGCACCTAAAATCGAGGCGGCGCTCGAAAAGGCCGCCGCAATCCAAGCGGAAGAGGTCGTCGCACGCATAGAGGCGACTGGCCGGGACGTCCGCCGCCGCGAGGTCCAGCTTGAGCTGGTTACCGCCGAGACCTACCAAGAAGCCTTCATGGTGGCCTACCTTACAGCCCAGCCGGGCGAGGTGGTTCTTCTCTCTCCGGGATGCGCGAGCTTCGACATGTTCGACAGTTACGAGCACCGTGGAGAGGTCTTCACCCGCTACATTGAAGGACTCGGGGAAGAGTAGGGCGCTTTCTAGGGCGTAAGCGGAGGTGGCGGATCATCCTTGGCAGGTTCTTTCTGTATGATCAGACGAACCATCTCTTTGGAGACCGCGCGCGTCAGGATCATGCTCAGGCCGAAGACGGCGGCTCCCAGCGGCACCAGAATGAGGAGACTCTTTGTGTGGAATAGGGCGCTGAGCGGGGCAGCCGTCAACCAGAGTACGAGCCCCATCGCACCCGTTGAGACAAAGGTTTTTGCGATGAAGGGAAGGTCCCATATATTACTGAGGTAGCGTCGGGCGAGCAGGGTCAGCGTGACGAACATGACGATCTCCGTTCCCACCACACTGAGTGCCGCACCAACAAAACCATAGCGTGGAGCCAGAATCACATTAAGCAGAATGTTGATCGTGGCGCCGATCCCGTTGGCGACAAGTACCAGTTTCTGCTGTCCTTTAGCGACCAGAACATACGTGAAGACGACGTGCAAAAATGTGAAGACCAGGGCCCCAAGCAGGATTCGCAGCGCCAGATCCGAGCCATAAATAACGGCACCGTCGGCGGCTCTGTGGGTTAGGAACTCCGGGCTGCTCACGGCCGCCGTAAGCTGCCAGCTCAACATGAAACCACCCATCAGAATCGGCAGACTCAGTGTAACCATGGTGTTAAGGGCGTAACGAACGATCTTCTCAGCGCGCTGTCGGTTGACCACGATGCTCGCCGTGAGTATCGGCAGAACCGAGTTCATAAAGTAGTGTGGGACGATCTGCAGAATCTCAACAAACCGCATCGGAACGCCAAAAAGTCCCACCTGCTCCTTCTCTCCCAACAGTGAGAGGACGATCGTGCCCATGCGGAAGTAGATCGTGCCCAGCATGAGGGCTAGTCCATAGGGAAGGGCTTTAATCAGGATGTCTTTCCAGAAGTCCAACTCAAACCGGAATCGGACCACGGCGAGTTTAGAGGCGGCTCGATACGTTATGAGGACGGTGATAAGCCCCCCGATGATCCAGGCCGTAAGTAGGTGCGGGAAACCGGCCGCGGGGTCATTCGGATAGAAGACCGTTATTGTGAGGACGATGTAGCCCACCGTGACGATCTTCCCGATAGAGAGGGCGATCGAGGTCCAGAACATCTTCAAATGATACTGCAGCAGCGAAGACATCGTGCCCGCAATGAGAGTGATGACCGTGGCGATCGAGACGATACCCACACCCATGGGGATGGGCGTACCGCGGTAGGCGGGAATGAGGAAAGTTACAAAGAAGCCCAGGCCAAGGGCGGCAACGGCCAGAACGGTCCGGATCGAGAGGACGTTCCCCAGAATTTTTTCGATCTTGTTGCCATGGTGGGCCATCTCTCGAACGGCGATTGTGAAGAGGCCGAAGTCGGCAATGATCGCAAAGAGAGCGGTGTAGTCGTAGATGGTGGTGTACTCACCGTAGGTCGAGCGGGAGAGGTAGTTTGTGATGAACTTAATGCTGACGATGCCCAGAACGGCAGTAATAAACTTGCCGATCACCTGCCAGGCCGTATTTGAGAATATTTTTCGCGCGAGTGACACGAGCGCATTGTACTCGGAACCGGAGCCTGGTGGTAGGCGGGGTGTAAAAGGCGTATTATATAGTTAATGCAAGAATTAAAACCAAAACTGGAAGAGTACTTACGTCAGTTCCAACGCGGAGTCGAGGTTCTGGACCTCCCCAAGAAAAAAGCGCGAATCGTCGAGCTCGAGAGTCTCTCATCCGAGCCGGAGTTCTGGAACGACCAGGCCCGGGCACGCAGCCTAACGCAAGAGCTCAAACACGCTCAGGTACTTGTGAAGGACTGGGAGGATGGAGTTCGCGATGCCAACGAGCTGCTGGATCTTCTTCCCACGATTCGTCCCGAAGAAGACCCCCAGGCCGCTGCAGAGTTTCGCGGAATGGTTGAGGAGCTCGGGAAGCGCTTCGACCGTCTCAATCGTGAGTCGTTCTTTTCCGGCAAGTATGACTCCAACAACGCGATCGTCACGATCTACGCCGGTACGGGCGGTAAAGATGCCCAAGACTGGGCCGAGATGCTCCTTCGCATGTATATGCGCTACGCTGAGAGAACGGCCGAAAGTGTCGAACTCATGGACGAGACTCGCGGAGACGAGGCGGGCATCAAGAGCGCCACTATTATGATCAGCGGGATCTACTCGTACGCCTATTTAAAAGGCGAAAAAGGAGTACATCGCCTGGTTCGACTCTCACCATTCAATGCAAAAAACTCCCGTGAGACCTCGTTTGCCATGGTGGAGGTTCTCCCCGAGATCCCCGATGTGGGAGAGATCAACCTCAATCCCGACGATATCAAGATGGACAGCTTCCGTGCGAGTGGAGCCGGTGGACAGAACGTCAACAAGGTCAGTACGGCCGTTCGCCTCACACACGAGCCCACGGGCATCGTCGTCAGCTGCCAGAGTGAGCGGTCTCAAGCTCAAAACAGGGAGCGCGCCATGGCTATCTTGGCGGCCAAGTTGGCTCACCTAAAAGAAGAACAGCACGCAAAGGAGTTGAAGGACATTAAAGGTGGGCACACCGAGACGTCGTGGGGCAACCAGATTCGCTCATACGTTCTGCACCCCTACACAATGGTAAAGGATCACCGCACCAGCTATGAGACCTCGCAGGTGGATAAGGTTCTGGATGGAGAGCTTACCGGCTTCATCGAAGCCGAAATCGAGTGGATGAATGCCGAAAAATAGGGTATCTTTTGCGCGATGGCGGTCCTTCCAATCGAAAAAGGTACGGAGAATAAGATCCTTCGAACGCACTCGAAAGAGGTAAAGACGATCGACAAGAAGATCAAAAAGTTCGTCAACGACATGATCGAGACGATGTTTGACGCCGATGGTATAGGCATTGCCGCACCACAAGTGGGAGTGAACCTCCGCATTTTTATCGCGCGTCTCAACTTCGACACGCCTCACGAGATGATCGTCCCAATGATCAATCCGGTTTTGGAGAACTTTTCTAAGAAGACCACCAACGTTGAAGAGGGCTGCTTAAGTATCCCCGGCCGCTTTGGAAAGGTGCGACGCTCAAGTACTGTAACCGTCCACTACACCGATATCAAAGGGAAGCGCGTCACCCTTCACCTAGAGGGACTCAACGCTCGCATTATGCAGCACGAGACCGACCACCTTGACGCAACGCTCATTGCTGATAAGATGACCTCCTCTTCTGCCGCCAAAGAGGGCAAAGACGAGTAACATTTTATCGGGCGTGCGGTAGTCATTAACGTATGTACGAGGCGAAAAAACCAAGCAAAAGACTAGGTGACGAGGAGTCGTTTGTCGCACCGACTTTTGCGCGTGTTCCAACTGAGGCTATGCGGCAAGCTGGCGCTACCTCTGTGCTCCGACCCCGCCCCAAGGTATCCGAAGAGTGGAAGGAGCGCGCACGGCGTTCGAATGCCCTGGCTGATCGTTTAGAAAGGGTTCTCGCCAGCATGCCTGAGATTCCGGGGCTCAAGTCTGCTCGTCGTCTCTACGCAGCTGCACAGGCCCGCCTTGGCATGCCTGAGGTAACGGTCGATCGCGAGCTGCCGCTTCTTGATACGCGCCTACTCGTACATGTGAGTGATGCACAGCAGGCGCGCGGGGATACGCGCGACTGGGCCGATACCTATAGTCTAATGGCCGCTGTACGTGCGGAGCTCTCCGCTCCCGATGCGGAGGAGTCGGAGTTGGCTGCTGTTATGGAGAGGTACGGCATTGAGCGCGAGGTTCGTACCTGTGTGATGCGTGCTCTGAGTGAAGAAGTCTCTGCACAGGTCACGCGTGACTGGTACATCGAGTCGACGCAGCCTGCTCAGCGCTCCCCTTGTGTCCCCGGGGCGGATGCGTTTCCGCCTCTGCCTGGGCGAGGCGCTAAGGCCGAAGGCGGTTCTTAAGGCGGTAGAGTTTGTAGAGGAGTGGTCGGTGTACGAGTTCGACGGCTTCCGGATAGTGGATCTCCGTGCCACCAAATTTTTTCTTGAAGTCGGTGATGCCCGCCCACGGATGGTCCGGGCTGTTTGGGGGTGCGATGCCCAGAAAGTCGTAGCTGTGGAAGCCGCGGTTTTTTGCATCGAGAATCGCCTCCCACTGGAGGAGGTAGGGGGCCATGAGTGGCCGGTGAGCCGGGGATGAGGCGCCGTAGTAGTAGGTCGCCGTTGAGCCAAAGTAGGTTGTAATAATCCCGGCGATGACTGTCCCTGCCTCGTCGTAGGCGAGGTAGAGGGCGGCATTTGAGGAAGGCCCGAGATTTTTGAGAAGCTGCTCGTAGTAGCTGGCCGGATGGATGCCAAAGCCATCGCGCGAGCCGGTCTGTTGAAGCACTTGGTAAAAAGCCTCAAACTCCCCGGGCGCGAGTTGGTCCACGCTTGTGTAGCGCTTAACGGTCACGCCTTTGCGCTGAGCGAGGCGGATATTATAGCGGCCCTTGGGCTTCATCTGCTCGAGCAGGGCGGCCTCGCTCAAGGTGAGGTCGAGGATGAGTGACTCCCCCGCCGTCAGGCGATGGCTGGCCGGAGCCAGGCTAAAGCGACCTTCCAGTGCGGCCGCATCGGCAGGACTCCATGATGCGGGCGGCTCTATTCGAGTAAAGATAGCCCGCTTCTCTCTGACTACCGCCTCGAGCTGGCTGAAGAGGGCCTCGTTATAGCCCCCCAGAGGGCCGTAGGGCACCCAGAGCCAGCAGAGGCCGTAAGGAAGCTTCATCACGATGGCAAGGCAGCTCGCGGAGCCCTGGAGGCCCTCAGAGCCAAGCTCCCCCTCCGCGGCGGGCTCGCCTTTGGCTCGCACCCCCCCAGTCGCCACTCCCCTGTGGGGCCCGCAGGTCCTCGGCCCGCACTCACTGGAGAGCAGCTCAAAGGCCTCACCTCTGTAGGGAATCGTCCTCTGGAACTCAGCAAAAACCCCTGCCTGGAATATCGTCCCGGAGGGGTTCTTACTTATGAAGTCGTTGTAATGGTCTGGAAGTGACACGCCGCCATTATAGCAAGCTGTGCCCGTTTGTAACCAAGAGTCATTTACAAAGGTTGCGTTTCCAGCAACCGGGGAAATGGTCTTGGTTACAAATACGGAACCTAGCCTACTTTGTTGCGGATGAAAGCTGGGATGTCCAACTCACTCTCCACGGCCTTCTGTGGCTGTCGTGGCTCTGACTGGATCTTGGTGTGCTCACGCTGGAAGTAGGAGCCGGCCTCGCGAGGAACATCATCAAAGCCTGTGGCGATGACGGTAACCTTGATCTCTCCCGTGTATGAGTCGTTGATAACGGCACCAAAGATGACGGTCGCGTCCGGATCTGCGGCATCGGTAATGATGCGGGCGGCCTCATCAACCTCGAACATCGAGAGGTCGTTTCCACCGGTGACGTTGAAGAGAATACCCTTCGCACCGGCGATATCCATCTCAAGAAGTGGTGAGTCGATGGCTGCCTTGGCTGCGTCCTGAGCACGGTTCTCACCGCTGCCGTATCCGATTCCCATAAGTGCTGAACCGGAGTTCTGCATAACGGTGCGGACATCGGCGAAGTCGACGTTAATCATACCGTGAACGGTGATTATGTCGGCAATGCCCTGAACACCCTGGCGGAGGACGTCGTCCACAACGGAGAAGGCGTCCATAAGAGGAGTCTTCTTGTCAATGATCGAGAGGATTCGGTCGTTAGGGATGGTGATAAGTGTATCTACCTTGCCCTTGAGGTTTTCTAGTCCATCGTCACCCTGCTGCTTGCGGCGCATTCCCTCAAACGAGAAGGGCTTGGTTACAACTGCAACAGTGAGGATTCCCAGCTCCCGAGCTACCTCGGCTACAACTGGAGCACCACCCGTACCGGTTCCACCACCGAGACCACAGGTAATGAAGACCATGTCGGCGCCCTGAATGGCGGCCTTGATCTCCTCTGAGCTCTCCTCGGCTGACTGACGTCCGATGTCGGGGCTGCTTCCAGCTCCGAGACCGCGAGTGGTTGCCTTACCAACATTGATCTTGTGAGGTGCCTCACAGTGGTAGAGCGCCTGAGCGTCTGTATTAAGAGCGATGAACTCGATGCCTTTGACACCGGCTTTCATCATGCGGTTGACGGCATTGCTTCCGCCTCCGCCTATACCCACGACCTTGAGTGAGGCGACGGGAGTGATCTCCGGAGTCACCATCTCGAGATTTGGTGAGCGACGTTTGAATGACGACTGCTTCCCACTGAAGAGGTTGCGCAGTGCATCACGCTGGGCTCCCTGTGAGGAGCTACTGTTGCCAGAGGAGCTTCCGCCCGCTGACGATGAAGAGGATTTTTGATAATCCATAAAAGGGTGAGTTATAAAGAAATAGAATTTTTTACGGTAGAAGTTGCTTTGCCCAGTTCTTGATGCCGCTCAAGGCTCGCTTGAAATCGAGACCCTTAAAGCTCATAGAAAAGGGACGGCTCTCAAAACGAGAGGCCCAGATGAGTAGACCGATTGCGGTTGCATATGCCGGATCTTCAATCTTATCAACCACTCCTTCAAAATTCTGCGGGAAGCCAATCTGAACCGGGAGGTTGAGCGTCTCGCGGGCGACGTCGATGATGCCTGGGATCTTTGATCCGGCACCGGTCAACATAACGCCGGCGGGAAGCATCCCGTCTCGGTGAATCTTGGCGAGCTCCTCTTTTACCAAGAGGAATATCTCATTATAACGGGCCTCGATGATCTCGACGAGCTGGCGCTTTGAGACCTTCTGCATGTCGATCTTGCTAAAGCTACTCAGGTCGATGATCTCACGGTCTGATACCTCGTCGGGGATGCATGAGCCATACTCAATCTTGATGCGCTCTGCAGTATCGATCGAGGTTCGGAGTCCGATGGCGATATCGTTGGTGACACTCTCTGCACCAACCGGAATGACGGCGGTGTGAAGAATCGTGCCCTCTTCAAATACGGCCATGGATGTTCCGCCGGCACCAATATCGATGACGACGACGCCCAGCTCCTTCTGCCTCTTTGAGAGGACGGCTTCAGAAGCCGCAAGGAGTCCGGGGACGATATCATCAACATCCACACCCGCCTGCAAAACCGACTTCTCGATATTGCGAACGGCCGGAACGATGCCAGTTACGATGTGTGCATCAACCTCAAGTCGGATACCGGTCATGCCGACGGGATACTTAATCCCCTTCTGCTCATCGACGGTAAATGACTTCGGAATGATTCTAAGAATGCGTCGGTTGTTTGGAATGGCGACAGCTTGTGCGGCCTCCAAAACACGGTCGAGGTCTTCCTCCGTAATCTCATTTCCCGGGTGTGAGATAGCTACCACGCCCTTACTATTGAACGACTCAATATGGTTGCCCGAGATGCCGATGAGAACGTGGTGGATGGGTTCGCCAGCCATACGCTCCGCATCTTCAAGAGAGGCGGTTATATTACTAATAGTCTCTTCGACATCGATCACTTGACCTTTGCGAAGCCCGGTTGAGGGAGCGATTCCAACACCAATAACATTAGGCACTGTAGAGTTTTCATCCAGAGTTCCAACAACCGTTCGAATTTTAGAAGAGCCGATATCTATGACGGCTATGACGCGAACTTTTGACATACGATGTGATTAAAGCGTCCCAAACATAGTACAGAAAACTGGGCAACGCAAATTTTTTACTCGATTATTTGGCTTTTACAAGCCCTTCGTTCCAATTTTGTATACGCCTTTTTCCTTTATCTTGCGCCATTATCGCCCTTCGTTGACGGAATAAATAAATGCGTTATTCGAGTATCGTTTTTGGGCTTACTGGTGGGGAAAAAACCACCTAGGGGTGATCAAAAATAGTGTACGGGCGGGAATTAGAACAAAAAAGTTATACAGAAGATACGGTTGGGCCTTTATAGAGGGAAAAATCGTCCACCGCTCATTCTGCCAGCCGGGCGGCCCGTGGGCGTAAAGATCGGGCGAATAGTCAAAAATACCTGAGTGGTAGTTGAGCGGGGGTTTACCCTTTGTGCTAGCGCAAAAAGTCGTCTACACGGCCCCTAGTGGGGGTGAAATGCTGCTATGTAATATTTTCGCCCAGTAGTCAACATTAAAACGCCCTCTAGAAGAGCGACTCTTGTTCTACAGGTGCGCCAAAAAGATCGTCCAGTCTTCGTACGAGTGCTCGGAAGCCGAGTGAGCCAAAGAGTTTTCGCGCACTTCCCGAGTCGAAGTCCCGCACAGTGCAGGAGTGTAGATCGAAGTCGAGGGGGATATCGACCATGAGGCGGGTAAGATCACGGCACTTGTAGGCACTCTCTTTTCCCTCGGTGAGCTTGGTTCGAACAGAGTCGCTCAGTTCGTCGAGATGTTCATAGATGCCTTCGAGCGAGTCGTATTTTGCCAGGAGGTTGACCGCGCCCTTTCCTCCTATACCTCGAACTCCCGGTATGTTGTCTGAGCTGTCGCCGGCCAGACCTTTAAAATCGGGTATCTGGTCGGGGCGCAGGCTGTACTTGGTGTAGACGGCCTCAGGATCGTACCGCTTGGCTTCTTTAAAGCCCTTCTCCGGATAGAGCACGCTGACGCGTGGACTGATCAGCTGAAAAAGATCAAAGTCACCTGTAGCCACCTCGACGGTCAGGTTTTTGACGTCGGCAGTTTTGTGAACGATGGTCGCCAGCAGGTCGTCGGCCTCAACACCATCTTGCTCAAAGAGCGGCAGATTAAAGGTATTAACCACATCTTTCACGAGTGGGATCTGGGCATACAGCTCGTCCGGCGCAGCAACTCGAGTGGCTTTGTACTCGGCATACTCCTCGTGCCTCTTGGTTGGACCTTTTCGATCGAAGGCTACGGCCAGATAGTCCGGTTTGTGCTCGTTCATGAGGGAGAGGAGCATGCTGGTGAACCCAAAAACCGCGTTGGTTTGAACGCCGTTTGGGCTGCGAAAGTAGGGCGGTATTGAGTAGAACCCTCTGAAGATCAGGCCGGTTCCATCGATCAAAATTAGTTTTTTCATGAGGCCAGCATACCGTATTAGAGGAGGCCGCGCTATGTATACCAGACGTCTAATATAGACGACCCGTCAAGAGCTGCAACCTGGAAGAGTCTTAAAGAAAGTGCTATAATAATCAGATACATAAATAAAAAAATGGCCACGAAGACTACCTCATTAAAAAAGACCGGAAAGGCCGCCGCCGCCGTAAGCGCAAGGTCAGCGGGAACGCCTCTTAATCACAAGCACCTGCTTGAGCAGAAACAGAAGCTCAAGACGCGTATGATGGGGGTTCAGTTTGCCGGACGTAAGCCGGTTTTGTTTATCGACTTTCCCAGGACGCTCAAACAAGAGGAGCTCGTTGACCTTCTTGATGGAGTGGAGGCACTTGGTGTTGCGACACTCGTTCACGGAGTCTCGTCAAAGAAGGCTCCAAAAGTCACTGAACATATCCGCATTGTGGACAAAGAAAAGCGCGATGAAGCCTGCAGCGCAGCTGACTTTGCCGTGCTCTTCGAACACGATCAGGTCCAGTTTGCCCGTGGCGCAGGGTGTGTTCCCGTAGCCCCCCACATCGATGACGAGGCTACCCCCGACTACAATCCGGTCATGGAAAAGGGCGATGGCTTTTACTTCAAGAATCGGACCAAGTGGGAGGTCTTTGCAGCAATTGTACGGGCACTCGAAACATACCGCTTCCCGTATGACTGGAACAATGTCGTTAAGGAGTCTGTGAAAAAGGCTTAGCGGAGTGTCTGTCCGCCGCTTCCTCCACCGCTACTTCGAATGCTATCGGAGATGTCTTGAATGATTCTTACAATCTCACTAAAGCTAATGTATTCGGTGGTGCTGATGCCAATGATATTCCCCAGCGCGTTGACGATGATGACCGCCAAGATAGTTACGATGAGGCCGATAATGGCGTAACGAATAGTTGAGACCGCCTGCTTGATCTTGTCTTCCTGTCCGCCGGAGAGGATAAATGAAATCCCGCCAATGAATATGAAGACGACCGAGAGAAAGCCCGCAACGATGATCGCATAGGCGATTCCCTTATTGATCAAATCAATAAGTTGAACGTTTTGAGTATCCGATATGAGTGTGCCTGAACGAGCCATGTGCTTCTATTTTACAGGAAAAAAGATCAAAACCAAGCCGTGGGCAGTTCTTTATTAGAGCATGTCGCTCCCTGAGCCGGACTCTTCGCTGCCAAAGTCTCCAAAATCATCACCACCAAAGCTAACTTCCTGGCCATCCGGCTCCATAATCTTGAGATTAACTCGTGCGTTGTTTTTTGAACCGATGATGCGAATGAGGATGCGGATGGCCTTTGCCGTCTGTCCACTCTTTCCGATGATTCGCCCCATGTCTTCTTTTGCCACCTTCAGGGTTAGAAGAACGCCCATCTCATCGACACTGCGGCTAACCTCAACTTCTTCAGGGCGAGTGACTATCTGCTTGACGATGTATTCAACAAAGTCCTTATCTGGTCCTTGGGTGATGTCCGTATCCATCATGAGGAAAAGTTTAGGGTGTAAGAAAAAAGAGGTGACCGATTTTTTTGATTATTACTAGGCTGCTGCCCCCTCGGAAGGTTTCTCTTCCTCGGACGGAGCCTCCTCTTCAGCCGGAGCTTCTGCCTCTGCTTTTGGAGCCTCCTCTACTGGAGTAGCCTCAACCGGGGCTTCTTCTGCCTTCGCTTCCTCTACGGGAGCCTCTGGCTCTGCCGCAGGAGCGGGGGCCTCTTCAGCCGGAGTCTCTACTGGGGCAGGAGCTGCTGCGGGTGCAGCGGGTTTTGGAGCGGGAGCCGCTTCTGGCTCGGGCTCTTTGCTGCTTTTGCGTTTCTTGTCTCGAGGCTCGAGGTACTTATCCATACCCTCAACACCATTCTTCTTGAGAAGAGCGGCAACAGAGTCTGTAGGTTGTGCACCGTGAGCGATCCAGTACTCAATACGCTCCTTGTTGAACTCGACAACCTTTGGTGTGAGTGCGGGGAGGTAGTGTCCAACGATTTCAGTATTGCGTCCTTTGATTGGAGCGGTGTGCTCCGCAACAACGATGCGAAAACTTGGCTGGCCTTTTTTTCCGGTGCGTGAAAATCTTATTCTGAGCATAAAGCAACGAGATTCTATCTATTCAGTCCCATGTAGTCAATGTTTTTTCTTAAAAAGGGTCTGTTTTTCTTCTTCGGAGGCCAGCTGGGTGGTCACTCGCTCGATGACGAGGTCGGGAAAATCGGATCGAAGCTGCTTCATGAGTGCGACCTTTTTCTGTGCGACAAGGTGTGCCCAGGCGGCGTTTTCAACTCCCACCGTGAGGGCCTGATTGCGGTAGTACTTGGGGAAGGTGTGGGCGAGCACGTTAGGGTGGATGAGGGTGGGAGCGTGTGTGCGGTAGTGCTCACAAATAAGAGCCGCGCGGGCCTGCCTCCCCATGCCAAAGCGATTGAGAGTTGAGGGAAGAAGGTTTTTGAGAGAGGTGAACATGAGGGCGCGGGGGCTACGAGAGAGCTTTATTATAGATCTCCAGAACCGATCTGGCCATCGTATCCCATGAAAACTCACGGGCGCGGGCCAGTCCGCGCTCACGAAGTGTCGCCTGCAGCTGGGGGTCTTTTATGAGCGTATCGAGGGTCTCGGCGATGTTGGTTGGATCGTGAGGATCGAAAAACAGCGCGTTCCCCTCGCCACAAACTTCCGGCAGACAGGAGGTCTTTGAGGCGCAGACGGGTGTGCCGCAGGCGAAGGCCTCAAGAGCCGGCAGGCCGAATCCCTCGTAGAGCGAGGGGATGACATAGCTGAGGGCCCCGTTATAGAGCAGAATCAGGTCTTCTTCTGAGACGCGCCCGACAAAGCGGACGTCGTCGTTGAGGCCGTAGTGGTGTACCGCCTGGGTGACTTCGGCGTAGCGCGGATCCGGCAGACCGGTGATGGCGAGGAGGCCCGGGAAGTCGTGCTTTGCCTTGAGGAGAGAAAAAGCTCGTATCAGGTTGATGAGGTTTTTGTGGCTGCGCCAGACGCCGGCGTAAAGAAGGTAGGGCTTTTTGAGGTCGAGGCGCTCGCGGAGGTCGGCGACGGCGGCCGGGTCTTCCGTGGGTTTAAACTCCTCCCCCACCCCCGGGTAGACGACGGAGATCTTCTCTTCCGGGATGCGAAGGAAGTTTACTATGTCATGCTTGGTATTATTTGAGACGGCTATAATGTGGCGCGAGCGATGAGCCACTGAGCTGATTATGAGGTCGTAGGCCCAGCGGCGGAGTGTTCCGTTAAAGCGGCGTTCGGGGTACATGCTCAGTGTAAGGTCGTGGATGGTGACCACAGAGGGGCCGCGGTAGAGAATGGGGGCGTTAAAGTGAGTGAAATGCATCAGGTCCAGACGGGCGGCCTTGAGTTTTTTGACGAAGCTGAGCTGCTCGCGGAGGGAGTAGTGCGGGGCGTCCGCAAGCACTTTTGTGACGCCCGGACGTGAGGGGATAAACTCATCGTAGTTCGGCTGGTTCAAGAAGACGACGTACTCGTTTTCAGTATCGAGAGTCGTAACGTTCTGCACGAGCTCGTAAACGTAGCGGCCAATGCCAAAGTGGCGGCTGTAAAAACGGGCATCTATTCCAATACGTCGTGGTTTCGCGGCCTTCAAAGGAGCGGCTAAGTCTGAGTCGAGTGGAGTATGTGTCATGAGTGAGGATGGTGGTTACTCGAGGTCTTCGAGGAAGCGGGCGAGTACCCTGAGGCCAAAACCGGTCGCCCCCTTGTCTTCGTGTTTCTTGGGATCGGAGGTGAAGGCCGGCCCGGCAATGTCGAGGTGGGCCCACGGGGTCTTCCCCACAAATTCTTTGAGGAAGGCGGCGCCTTTAGAGGCTCCGGCGTAGCGTGAGGTGCCCGAGTCGCTGTTGCGCAAGTCGGCATACTGCCCCTTCATCTTCTCGGCATCATCTTCGTGAATGGGCATGGGCCAGAGTAGCTCATCGACGGCTTCGCCCGCTGCTTTAAGTTTTGCGCTGAGCTCTTCGTCGTTACCAAAGAGGCCGGCGTAGCGGTAACCAAGGCCGATCATACAGGCTCCCGTCAGCGTCGCCACATCTATTATATAGCGAGGCTTGTACTCTTTTACGGCATAGGCAAGGGCATCACAGAGGACGAGGCGGCCCTCGGCGTCGGTATTAGTTACCTCGACGGTTGTGCCGGCGTAGGTCGTAATTATCTCGGAGGGGCGCTGGGCCTTGGCGTCTATCGAGTTATCCGTGATCGGGGCCACGGCGATAACCCGGTGTTTAATGTTGAGGCGGGGAAGGAGCTCGATCAGCTCAAGAACCGTTGCCGCTCCGGACTTGTCGAGCTGCATGTCTTCAATGTGTCCGCTGGGCTTGAGGTTGTAGCCTCCACTATCGAAGATGATCCCCTTTCCAACAAGGACAACCGGCTTCTTTTTGTCGGCTCCGCGAGGGGTGTAGTCCAAGACGGCAAGACGGGCCTCATCCACGCTGCCGCGGTTTACTCCAAGCAGTGCGCCCATTCCCATCTTGGTGAGCTGCTTCTTGTTGAAGATTGTCACGCGGGTGCGGGACTGCTTGCCGATACGTCGCGCCTCGTGCTCCAAAAAGTGAACATCAACGTGGCTGGGCGGCCCGTTGACCCAGTCGCGGACGGTGACAGTGGCTCCACCGATGTGAAGTCCGCGCTCGGCCTTCTTCTGAAGCTCCTTATCTTTCCCCAGCCCCACGAGCTCGACCGCGTCGATGCTCATCTCCTCCAACTTTTTGAGATTTTCGCCGGTCTTGTAAGGGTAGGCACAGCGGTAACTGGCCATGACGACCGACTCGGTGACAACTTGGGCGTATTTTTTGATCGCCGAAGGGAGGTGGATCGTGAGGTCGTGGGCCTTGTGTCCCTGGGCGGCCTTAACAGCTCCCGAGAGAGCCTTCATGAGGGACTGCTCGGTGAGCTTCTTCTCCTCACCCAAGCCCACGAAGATTATTTTCTGAGGAAGTGTTGATGCGAGGTTGAGCGCGAAGTGGAGCTCGCCGGACTTTCCTTCAAACTCGTTGCACTTTTTGAGTGCCTCAAGATGCGATTTTACTGCGCTTACAGTAGAACTTTGCCCCTGAAATACAGGGTAGATGCAGAGAGCTTTGGTGCTGAATTTTTGTGAAAATGTGAGTTGCATAACGCAGCTCATTGTATCAGATCGGGCCAGAAATATGCCAACACACCGCGCCACTTTTTAAGCGCCGCGCCACGGGAGTAGTCGCGGACGAGTGCGGTGGCTTCGGTGTAGCGCGGAACGAAGCCACTCAGAGCCGCACTGATCTTACCGAGATCCTCCTCCAAGTCGCCCGACTCAACTTTTACGCAGTTCTCGCCGGGCGTGAGGAAGTCGGTAACACCTCCCAGAAGGTTGCTGGCAACAAGCGCCCCGCTCGCAACAGCTTCAAGCGCCGGAAGACCAAAGCCCTCGCCGGGAAGGACGCGCCGCCAGCCGGCCTTGTGGGGCGCGGTGCAGTAGAGGAAGAGTTTTGTCCGTCGGAGGAGCTGGGCGAACTCGGCCTGTGGGATCCACTCGCTAATGCGGCGGACATTCAGCTCGCTCATCTCTTCGAGGGCGGGGGTGAGAGTCTCCAGACAGTAGGTGTTTTGCTTGCGCTCGTGAATCAGGATGTCGATATCGCGCTCCTCTTCGGGGGAGGGTGGGGTGAAGTCGGGAGAGAGGGGTGGCGGGCAGTAGGCGAGGCCGTTGCCTTTGGAGTGGAGGGCCCACTGAGCCATCACATAGCGGCTCACGCAGACGATCGGAATGCCGCGCGGGACGTCGACGCCCCAGCCAAAGCTCTGTGCGTAGTAGAGGATGCGTGCCTCGGGAAGCGCCTTTCGGATCGTGGCGATATGCTGGCCCACAACCGGGCCCCAAGTGACGACAAAAATAGACTCCTGGAGGTTCTCACTGGCCATCTCAAAAGCGGCTTTCGGCGTCAGCGCTTCGGTACTTTCTTCGTGTGTTGTAACCAAAAAAGTCTGAGCGCAGCCCTCGTGGGATGTCTCATCGAGGAGGTCGGCCAGGTCGCGCGTTACCATCAGTCCTCCACTTTTATATCTTTCGGAAAGTCCGGGTACGAAAAAAAAGATGTTCATGGAAGGAAGCATACTACGAAAAGTGGGGATGAGGCTATAGGGGGCTTGGCCTCCTACTCAGTGCCCACGTGTAGTTCCGCTGCTTCGGCGGCTCCTTTGCGGGCTGGCCCACTGCGATGGTGCGCCTCACGAGCCTGTGTTGCCTGCTTACTGTTATACTGTTGTGAAAGATGGAGACGCATGGCCGCGAGCTCTTTGGGAGTGATCGTAATGTCCGCCGACTGACTGAGTATCCGCGCCATTAAATCGGCAGGAGTCTCATTCCCGTTGCCGTTGAGGGGCTCGAGGAAACAAATGGGAATGGCGACGGGGATAAGCGGACCGTGAGGGAGACGGGGGTCGACCATGAGCGCCGGGGTACACAAGGCCACATTATACGGATCGTTGGGTTGAGATACTCGTGCCTTTACGGCCTCGTAGCGTGGGTCACTCGGTTTGAGGATTGTTACCGTTGCTCCAAAAAGGTTGAATCGACTTAGGAGCCCCTCGAATGTAACTCGCTTAGTTCGGGACTCGGTAGCCTGCCTGGCAATGACCTCTCGTGCCGCCGGCGTATCGGCCTGTTCTGCCTCGACAACGGGATGGAAGACGTCCTCTGGGTATCTTTCAAAGCGATCGTCAACACGCTCATCCGGAGTAAGGCGAGTTGTTCTACCTGGGTCCGCCGCACGCTCGTCCGCGTATGCTTGGGGGATATCAAATAGCTCAGGGGCGAGCTGGTACTCTTCACACACTGCTTGGCGCACAAGCTGCCAAAAGTGGGGACGGGTACTGGTATCTGTTCGGCTGGCCCTCAACGCACCGCGCCACTGGGCCAGGAGGGTCTTTGCGGCTTTCTCCAGAACAGGGTCTCCGTTAACGAGCGCACTGATGTGCATGGGGCCGGAGGTACCGCTCAGAGCGTCGCGAATCTGCCCGAGACGGCTCCTCATAGTCTCGGTCTGTACGAGAAAGTGGCGGATACTAGCTGCGACATCAAGTCCCGCATCAAGGTGGCGCTTAGCCATATGCCCGCTACGTCCTACCAAGTTTGCCTCACTCCCCTTAAGAAGTTCATCGGAGAACTGCTCTAAACTCATTGGCTCGGTATGTAACGAGAGTTCGTCGAGCCGCTGCGCCAAGTGAGCACTGAAACCGGCACGGGTTTCATGAGAGGTCTTGCCAATCGTGATGCGGTTGAGACTTAGGAGCTCTCGTACTATGGTCACCCACTCTTGAGGTGACAAGCTCTTCTCTTCCTCAACGCGTCCATCGACGATGGTTACGGGCATTCCACAGGCACGACTGAGGTAGCGTGCCGCAATTGTATGTATCTCTTGGCCGATAATCGTCCCTCTGTTTCGTAGTGCACGCCCGTGCTGTTCCATAACGTCGACGAGGCCACGAAGGGGGTGATCCGGGTGGCTCGCTTCGGTTAGGTTAAGCCAGCCGGCCTGTTTATTTAGCTCACCAAGGAGTTCGGCGACGTCGGGTCTGCTGGCGAGCATGATGCGAAACTGAATGTGGCTCAAAACCCAGGCTCGTGCACGGGTCCCCTCTTGTGTAGTAAGGTAGCCAAGCTCATCTACATTATCCGCCCGTTGGGCAAAGCGTTTAATCGGATCACAAGTCTGGGTTGTATCTAGGCGGTCGGGTGGCTTAGGAAGGCTCAAAAAGAAGCGCTTCAAGTCGCTCCTCATCCGCTCGAGCAGTGAACCCCACTCAGCCGCCGAGATCTTATAGGGCTTTGGTAGAACCGGATCAGCTAACACGGCCGCTAGCTCGGTATTCTGAATGGGGGCGTGCACATCTGCAGGAAGGGCCTCATCCCCCTCCGCCGTGATGGGAGAGTCTTCGTGAGCATTTCGTGGTCTGACATACTTTGATTCAGGCTTGGTCTTTCCGCGTTCTCCCTTCAAAAAGCTTACGGGTATCCCGGCCTCGTCGCTCAAAACGCGCATAACGTACTCTTCAAAAAAGCTGCGTCGATGTCCACCTCCACGGGCGCTCAAGGTCAGTAGGGACCTGATAAGCTTGGTCAACTTAGGTGGTACCACGTCCGGCCTGTAGCGGCCACCATTCTCCTTAAGCCGGCGTATGGCCTCTGGAAAGTCGGGGTGTGCGATGAGACGCTTCCTAATATTCAGACGGCGTGTCAACCCTGTAAAGACTGCCTGGAAACGAGGTTGGCGTCGCAACTGGTTGAATGAATCACCCCCCACCTGTGCGAGACCGGCGGTAAGAGCATCTTCGAGCCGACCGGAGTGAGAGATCTCTCGAAGGTTTAAGCCGATTGAAAAGGTACAGTCCGCAAGTGCCACGCGCGCCTCGGCGATGACTGTCTGCCACCCCGCATCCTCGTGCTGCTCAATAACAGTGGTGTCGTTGATGAAGGCGCGGAGCTCATCGGCGCTAACGGCAAAGGGGTTCTCGGGCACCCTGCCCGTAGCCGGAGTTTGTGTATATGGAATGTCTGGGGTTTTTTGAGTCACTTCAGCAGGGAGTGTTGCCTAAGGCCTAAATAATTGACTGCGTAAGATTGCAACACTACCAAAAAATGAGAAAAAAGCAAAAAGACTATCCATGTGAGCAAAATTAGTTATACTGGGCTCGCGCGGTCCGGTGGTGTAGCCCGGTTAACACGCCACACTGTCACTGTGGAGAGCGCGGGTTCAAATCCCGTCCGGACCGCCATCTGAAAATCATTAGCGTTCACCTCTACCGGGAGCGCTTGTTTGGTTGACGGGCACAGAAGGTTACGTTACGATATAATCGTAACCATTAACAGCTGTTTATGAGTGTATCACGTTCTACAATCTCGTTCAGTGAGCAAAACTGGAAGAAGCTAGCCAACGCGGAAAACAAGAGTAAAACTGTGAATCTTGCTTTGAAGTTCTACTACGACTCGAAAGAATTACTTAAAGAGAAAGAAGAAGAGTTTATCCTGAATGAGCTGCAGCACTACGAAAACACGGGAGAGTCTTACGGCTTTGACGAGACTTTTAACTAGCCTTTTTTGATGGAGGTTATTTTTCTTAGACAGCCACATAAATTTATTAAAAAAGCTGATGAGCCTTTGAAGAATAAAATTAAAGAAGAAGTTCTTACGATAAAGGAGAATCCAAAGATAGGAGCTCAGCTGGTTGGTAAGAAGTTCAAGGGGCTTAGATCTCACCATTTTGTTTTTGTTAAAGTTAATTTCAGGATCGCCTATAAGTTAGTAGGCGATTTGATTATTGTTTATCTTTCAACCAGAGAAAATTTTTATAGAGATCTTAAATGCTGAGAAGTCCACAGGAGTGGGAAGGTTTGACAGGAACCAATTATGCAGAGTAGTATCAACCCCGTTTATTTAAATTTTACTTATTGGAATCATGACAAAATCTCCTAGCGAAGGTATAGTCGCAGCCTCAGTTGTGAAAAGAAACCCGCCACGGAAGGATTATAATCCAACAGCCCCTGTAAACGCTCGCGAAATTATTAGGGCTGAGGTACTCGCTGCCGGTCGCGACTTTCTAAACGGAAACCCCGCGGCTGTAGCGAATCTGGCGGAAGAGGTGGCCGCAAGTCTGAGGCGCACAAAGAGTTCAGGCCAGCCGGTTCTGGGCGAGGTACTGGACGACAAAGATCCTGTCTCAGCAGTACGTCGTGAGATGATGGGCGTACTTGCCGAACCAAGCTGCCTCAACGAAGAGGGCGAGCTGCCCGAGGGGTGTGTTCGTGCAACTGTCGGGAACCGCGTTGGCAACGGACTGCTGGTCCATGTTGATAACGGCGGCAAGGCAATGACGCTCACTGGAGAGAGACTGGGCGCTCTTAAGGCCGGTGATAGCGTAGTCGTCCGCCGGGCTCGCAAGCCTCAAATCGACAGGCACGGTCGCGAGGAGGTCATGCTCAACGGCGAGGCCTAACTCTTGCAGCTCCTCTAAATAAAACCACCTGTCAGCTGATGGGTGGTTTTATTCTTGACCTAACGAGCTTTTTTGCGCGTGAGGCGGGCATCAGAGAGTCTACTCTGCACTGTACTTGACAAATACGCAATGAGCTGGTTTAATGTGTCCTTCTAACTTTTCCTCTTGATATGCGTAAACGTACTATTGCTCTCGGACTCATACCTGTTGTTGTTATTGGTGTCGTGGCTTACCGCTGGTATAAGGCGAGCACTGCTCCCCTTCCTTACGAGTATATTACCATCGCTCCAACCGAACTGAGCCAGGAGGTTACGGTGACCGGGCGCGTTGAGGCTATCGCCGACGTGGATCTTGCTTTTGAGGCGAGTGGGCGTGTTACACAGCTCAATGTTAGGGTTGGTGATCGTGTTGAGGAGGGGCAGGTTTTAGCTGCGCTGGATGACGCCTCTTTTGCCTCACGTCTTAAAGAAAACCAGGCTGCTGTTGCGGCCGCGGAAACTCAGGTAGCTCAGCAACGTGCGGGACTTCGTGCCGAGACGGCCCGTTTTGACCAGCTTCAGCGTGGGGGCAGTAGCCAGCAGATACAGTCGAGTGATTTACGTAGGGCCAACTCACAGCGAACAGTTGAGGATCGCCGTCAGGCTCTCCAGCTTGCACGCCAGAAGGCCGATCTTGACGTGGCTCAGAACTACGCCTCGGTTATCGACGTCGTAGAGAGTGCCTACAGTGCCGCCGATCAAGCCGTTCGCCTTCAGACGGCGGAGCTTTTTACCAAGGAAGATTTTTTCAGCCGGTACAAACTTAGCTTCCAGTCGTGCAACATCAATCTCGGACAAAAGGTTATTGATCAGCGCAACGAGCTAGAGACGACACTCACTGACTGGCAGGGGCAGGTCGCAGGCGCCTCGGTCACCGAGACGTTCGAGCAGCTCGACACACTTCTTCAAGATGCAGCCGAAAATACGCGCTCCGTCAGGAACTTTTTGGACGAGACGACGACGCTCCTTCTCACCGAGTGTTTTGGTCGCGATCCCCTTCCCGCAACATACCGAACACAGGTTGCCGCGGCGCTCGGTGCAATCAATGGTGCACGAACTCAGTTGAACAGCCGGGCTCAGCAACTCGAGACGCAGCAGCTGACCCAGGCTTCGGCTATTCAGAGCGCGCAGGCTCAGCTTCGCGAGGCGGAAAATGCTCTCGCGACATCGAGTAGTGATGCGCAGAATACGCGCTCGTCTGCTCGCCCTGAGGAGCTTGCCGCACAGGTAGCCAAAATAGATCAAGTTAGAGCTGCAATCGGCGCTCAACAGGCGCAGGTGGTTCAGGCTCAGGCTCGTCTGGAAAATCTTCTTACCGAGCAGCGTAAGCTCGTTGTGGTCGCGCCTATTACCGGCGTCGTCTCCAAGGCTGACGTCAAGCTCGGTGAGTTCGCCTCACCCGGCTCCCCCGTCTTCCGTGTGCTTACGCCAACGTTGCTGAAGGTCGAGATAGATGTGCCGGAGGCCGACGTCGCAAAAATTCATAACGGTGACGAGGCAGAGGTGACGTTGGACGCTTATGGATCCGATCTCGTGTTTAAGGCTTACGTGACAAGTATCGAGCCCGCTGCGAGTCTTGCTGAAGGCGTTCCCACCTACAAAACAACAGTCATGTTTGAGTCTGCCGATCCCCGCATCAAACCGGGTATGACGGCCGACCTCGACATCTTTACCGCTCATAAGGAAGAGGTCCTTGCGGTTCCGGCCCGTGCCGTTCAGACGCGTGAAGATGGAACGGACTTTGTGCAGGTTCTTGACGCCGATGACAAGCTGCAAGAGGTTAATGTGACCACCGGGCTTCGTGGCTCGGATGGCCGTCTGGAGATCCTCAGTGGTCTGAGTGTCGGCGACCGTGTCGTCACCTTTATTGAAGAAGACTAAACTATCTATGGCCCTTATTGAGCTCACCAACTTGGAAAAGGTCTACCGTCAGGGCGAGGTGGAGACACGCGCACTACGCGGCGTCTCCTTTTCCGTTGAGAAGGGAGAGTTTGTGGCGATCATGGGGCCCTCCGGCTCCGGGAAGTCTACACTCCTTCATATTCTCGGCTTCCTCGATCCGCCAACAGGAGGAGAGTATCTTTTTCAGGGCCGCTCGGCCGTCTCATATGGTGAAGATGAGATCTCACACATCCGCAACCGTAAGTTGGGATTTGTCTTCCAGGCATTCAATCTGCTCCCCCGAACAACGGTGCTCGACAACGTCATGCTCCCCCTCCTCTATTCGGATGTTCCCGAGCGTGAGTGGAAGCAAAAGGCAACAAAGGCAGTTGAGGCTGTGGGCCTGAGCCATCGTATTCATCACGAACCGGCTCAGCTCTCGGGTGGAGAGAAGCAGCGTGTGGCAATCGCCCGCGCACTTGTGACCGACCCCGAGGTTATCTTTGCCGACGAACCCACCGGTAACCTCGACTCGAAGTCGGGTAAGGCGATCATGGAGATTCTTCAGGAACTCAATGACAAGCAGGGGCATACCATCATCCTCATCACTCACGAGACCTACACAGCCGAACACGCCGGACGCATCATCCGCATAAAAGACGGCCTGGTTGAGAGCGATCGTCTTGTTGAGGAGCGTCGTCGTGCAGACACGGATAGCCTCCTAAAATAACCCTATGTACCTCCGCTACACCTTAAAAACCGCCTTCAGTGGACTCCGTCGCAACACGGGGCGCTCACTGCTTACCATTCTTGGTATCGTTATTGGTATCACGGCGATTATGATCGTGCTCTCTGTTGGAGAGGGAGCCGAGTCACTTATTTTGAACCAGGTGAGTGCTCTCGGAGCCCAGACGGTCATCGTCGAGCCCGGCCGTCAGCCCTCCGGGCCGGCCGACTTCGCGGAGATATTCACCGACTCACTCAAACAGCGTGAGCGCGAGGCGCTTGAGAACCCCGCAAATGTTCGCGGTGTCGACTTCGTCGTCCCCGAAGTTATTGCCGTTGCCGCTCTCTCGAACGAGTCGGAGACGACGCGCGTCAACGTGATCGGAACCGCCCCCGATATCCAGGAAATCCTGGCGATTAGTGCAAATGAAGGCACCTTCATCACGGAGGATGACGTGCGCCAAGCTGCCTCGTCGGTTGTTTTGGGAGCCACGGTTAAAGAGGATTTATTTGGAAGCGCACCCGCACTCGGTAAAAAGATAAAGATTAAGGGAAGGACCTTTCGCGTTGTCGGGCTTATCGACCCCACCGGCCAGGTTGGCTTCCTCAACGTTGATGAGATCGCCATCATCCCCTACACCACAGCTCAGCGCTATCTTCTTGGAATCGACCACTTTAACGTCCTCTGGCTCCACGCCGAGAGTGGCGAGGCCGTCTCGCGCGTTGTGCGCGACGTGGAGCTAACTCTTCGCGAGCTGCACGACATCGACGATCCCGAGAAGGACGACTTCCACGTCGTCACGCAGGAAGACGCCATTGAGAGTATTGGCATTATTACAACGGTTTTGACCGCCCTGCTCACCTCGGTAGCCGCCATCTCGCTTGTTGTTGGAGGTGTGGGAATTATGAATATCATGCTCGTCTCAGTCTCCGAGAGAACACGGGAGATCGGCTTACGTAAGGCTGTCGGTGCACGTAATGAAGACATCATGGCTCAGTTTCTGATTGAGGCGGTGATGCTTACGGGAATCGGCGGTATTGTCGGAATCGTCCTCGGTGCCCTCTTCTCGTTCATTGCGGCGCTCATACTCGCGCAAGTTGTGGGAACCGACTGGGAGTTTATATTTTCCATCACGGCTGCGGTTGCCGGACTATTAGTGGCTTCGACGATCGGTCTGGTCTTCGGCATCTATCCCGCCCGACAGGCAGCCCAAAAAAGCCCCATCGAGGCACTGCGGTTTGAGTAAGGAATCCGCTTCCTTTAGCTGCTCTGTTTTTCCAGCTCTGCGATGAGCGCATTCACAAAGCGGCCCGCCTGCGCCCCGTCCGCTATGCGGTGGTCGAAGGTCAGCGTCAGCGTCATCATGGGTCGAATAGCCACCTCCCCCTCCAGGGCGACGGGGCGCTCTTTCATGCGGTAGAGGCCGAGGATGGCGCTCTGTCCGTAGGGGATGATAGGTGTTGCGGTAATCCCACCGACCGAGCCGATGTTTGTTATGGTGAAGCTCGCTCCCTCCATCTCGGCTGGACTGAGCTTTCGTTCTTGCGCCTTTGCAGCAAGCTCGATGATCTCGCGTGCGATCGTGAAGATGTCTTTGTTGGCGGCATCTTTAATCACCGGAACCATCAGTCCCTCCGGTGTGTCGACGGCGATGCCGATGTTTATATAGTCTTTGTAGACGAGCTCCTTGGTGGCGTCATCCACCGTTGCGTTTAGCGCAGGGAAGTCATGGAGGAGGCCGGCGACGGCCTGAACAAAATAGGCCAGGTAGGTGAGCTTGATACCTTTCTTTTCTGCGTCGACTTTCTGAGTTGTACGAAGTCCCACGAGTGTTGTCGCATCGAACTCGTCGGTATGCGTGACCTGCGGCATCGTCTGGACCGACTTCACCATATGCTCGGCAATGGCCTTACGGAGGCCCTTAAGCGGCTCTCGTCGCACCACGCCAAATTTCTCGTACTCGGTTTTTGAGGAGGGAGCGGCTGCCGAAGCTGCACTCTGGGGAGACGGCATCTGAGCCAGTTCTGACTCGGCGGGCTCCATGCTGCTCGTCTTTCCTGCAGCCATCTGGACGTCCGCGATCGAGATCATTCCGCCGGGCCCGGTACCTCTAACTTGGGTGAGGTCGACTCCAAGCTCAGCGGCCTTCTGGCGAATCATGGGGAGGACGTGTGCTGCTGCCGGGGCGGTTTTTGCGGAGTCGGGCTCGGGTTTTCGTGAGGGCAGGACGACTCCTCCACTATCGGTGGGAATTGAGCCGACGACACCGGGGGCGGCCTCTTCAGCTGCTGCCGGGGTGGCCGGTTGTGACACTGCGCCTGTCGTTATTGGCGTTGGTACAGCGGAGACACCGCCATGAGCTGTGGCCGGAGTTTGAGCTGGGGCGGCCGCTGCCGGTGTCTTTACCGATGGAGCCCAGCTCTCGCCCTTCTCTCCAATAACAGCCAGTAGGTCGCCGACGTTGATGGTCTCGCCGTCTTTTCCTTGGGTGTGAAGAATAGTTCCAGTTTTTGGGGAGGGAATTTCGACGATCGCCTTGGCCGTCTCGACCTCGATGATCGCCTGATCCTCCTTAACCTCGTCACCTTCTTTTATCAGCCAGCGAACGATCTCACCTTCATGAATACCTTCGCCAACATCCGGAAATAAAAACTCAACTGCCATATGTGCCCAGTGTAGTGATTATCGGGCGATGTGAAAAGTCGGAGATTGCAGAGTGCCTCCCCGTAACACATTGACGAAAACAGTGCCCGTGGTACAATTGGTCCTAAACTAGGTAGAGCTTCACGGAAAAATCCCTCCTACATCTTCACCCCCACCCCTATGGAAAGGCAGCCAGAACGATCAGTAGAAAAACTAGGAGCACGCCCAGGAACAGGTGTCGCCCAGGCGCCAGGGCTACCTAAGGTAGACGGTGTCGCCACCTGGCTCGACAGGCTGGCCGCTCAGCTTCCGCCTGAGGGAGGACGCGTTGAAACTCGTCACCGCCATGCACTTCATAATCCGGATGGCAGAGTGGGGGGCATAGACATAGATAACCACCGCCGTCTAAGCACGCCCCCGATGACAGCCAGGCCCGTCTCGGATAAGCCGGCCGCCGAAAGAGCTGAGTAGTTTTGATTCTGAAGGCCCGCGGTCTCAGCGGATCCGGTGCGTCCTTCTAACTTCCTATTGGAACCTACCCCAGAACTTTTCTGATGCCCGCCGTCAGTCGGCGCTCTTCGGGAATGTAGAGATCTTCGCCCTTGAGTAGGGGCATTATAATATCGAATCCGGTGACGCGCTCGACGGGGGCCTGAAGGCTGAAGAGGCAGTTTTCGTTTATGAGTGCGGAGATCTCAGCCGCGACACCACCGGTTCGTGGTCCTTCTTGGAGGATGACACAGCGGCCCGTTTTCGTGACTGACTGAGTGACCGCCTCTCGGTCGAGTGGAGTGATTGAGCGCAGGTCGATAACTTCCACACTGACTCCCTCGGCGGCCAGAGCGCCCTGCACTTTGAGGGCCGTTGGGATCATCGAGCCCCAGGAGACGACGGTAACGTCTTTTCCCTCAACCATAACGCGCGCCTTGCCGAGCTCTACGGTGTATGACTCCTCGGGGACGTCTTCTTTGAGTGAGCGGTAGAGCCTTTTGGGCTCCATAAAGACGACGGGATCGGGGTCGCGGATCGCACTGATCAGCAGGCCTTTTGCGTCGTAGGGAGTTGCGGGCGTCACGACTTTTATGCCGGGAATGTGCATGTAGAGCGCCTCCATCGCCTCGGAGTGATGCTCCAGGGCGCGAACTCCTCCGCCATAGGGAAAGCGCAGAACGAGTGGGCAGCTGAGCATCCCTCGGGAGCGGTTTCTCATACGGGCGGCGTGGCTAATCAGCTGGTCGAATGCCGGGTAGACGAAGCCGTCAAACTGCATCTCCACAACGGGACGCATGCCCGCCATGGCCAGTCCGATAGCTGTTCCCAAGATTCCGGCCTCCGCGAGCGGAGTATCGATAACACGCTCCTCGCCGTAGACGTCGATCAGCTTATCCGTTATACGGAAGACACCACCGTCGCGTCCGACGTCTTCACCCATAATTATGACGCGCTCGTCGGCAGCCATCTCCTGGTGGAGGGCTTGGTTGAGGGCTGAGGCTATGGTCTGTGTGGCCATACGTTAGGTTGAGCTAGTGGGCTTCGGGATAAAATGACTGGAGGTAGGTTTTCTGTTCGACCAGTGCGGGAGGAAGAGTCTCAAACATGTAGTCGAAGATCTCTGCCGGCGTCTGAACGGGGTGATTTTCGGCTTTCTCAACGGCCTCGGCGATTTTAGGTTCGGCGGCGGCCTGGAGCTCTTCCTCCCAGGCGGCGGTCCAGAGCCCCTTCTTTTCGAGGTACTTCTGCAGGCGGATCATCGGATCACGGGGACGCCACTGCTCAATCTCGGCGGGGTCGCGGTACTTTTTGGCCTCGTCGGAGGTTGTGTGGTTTCCAAAGCGGTAGGCGACGGCCTCAATCAGGGTTGCTCCCTCACCGTTTCGGGCACGCTCTACGGCAAATTTGGTGACGGCGGCAACCGCGAACAGGTCCATGCCATCAACTTGAATACCTGGAATTCCCGCGGCGATGGCCTTCTGAGCGAGCGTTTTGGCGGCTGTCTGGCGGCTGCGGGGGATAGAGATCGCCCACTGGTTGTTCTGGCAGAAGAGGATCGTGGGAATTTTAAAGACACCCGCGAAGTTGAGGGCCTCGTAGAAGTCACCTTCCGAGGTAGCTCCATCCCCAAAATAGGAGATCGTGATGTGTGATTTTTTCTGCATCTTCATCGCCCAGGCGTAACCGGCCGCGTGGAGCATGTGCGAACCGACGGGAATCGAGGGCGGGGCGACACAGGCCGAGTGGTTGCTGCCCCACTCGTTTCCCATCCAGTAGACGAGAAAGGTATCGAGAGGCATGCCGTGCACATACGAGATTCCCAGCTCACGGAAGGCGGGAAAGACCCAGTCTTTCTTGTCGAGCATCAGGCCACTACCAATCTGGCAGGCCTCCTGTCCTTCGATAGAGGCGTAAGTCCCACAACGGCCTTGCCGTTGGAGTTTGCTTATTTTCGTATCGGCCATGCGCAAAAAGACCATTGTTGCATAGGCCTCCTTGATCTGTTCGTTGCTCCAGTTGGGCATTAGCTCGGGGCGCACGACCTCGCCCTCCGGGCTAAGGACTTGAACCATCTCATCGGTCAGCGGGTTGTAGTCGTTGAGGAGTGAGGCTGTCATAAGAGTGCGCCCCGATTATAAAGAAAAGGTCGGGGGGATGAAAGGAAGACTGCTTTTCGAGGGGGCGTTTAGTTGGTGGGGTGGGTTTTTGTCTTGAGGACGTTTTTTACAAAGAGCTCGCCGGCTCGGTAGGAGGAGCGGACAAAGGGGCCCGCGGCGACATAGTCGAAGCCCATCTTTTTCCCCTCTTCTTCATAAAACTTGTAGATCTCAGGTTTTACATACTCGACGACGGGGAGGTTCCAGGCAGAGGGGCGGAGGTACTGGCCCAGGGTGAGCAGGCTGACTCCGATGGCACGGAGGTCGCGCATCGCTTCGATAACCTCCTCCGGCCTCTCACCCAAGCCGACAATAATTGACGACTTGGTATACAGGTGCGGCGCCGCTTTTTTGACGTATTCAAGCACGCTGAGCGACTGTTCATAATTCGCACGCCTGTCCCTCACCGTTGACTGAAGGCGCCGCACTGTCTCGATATTGTGAGCATAGACGTGGGGGCTGGCATCGATAACTTTTTGGGCACTCTCGGTACTCCCCTGATAGTCGGAGGTCAGAATCTCAACGAAAACGTGGGGGGCCGTTGTGCGCAGGTGCTTAATGCACTCGGCAAAGTGAGCCGCCCCACCATCGGGCAGGTCGTCGCGGTCGACACAGGTAATGACGGCGTAGTCCACCCCCATCTTCCCGATCGCCTCGGCCAGGTTCTTGGGCTCATCGGGGTCGAGCTGCTGAGGTTTCCCGTGGTTCACGTTGCAAAACCGGCAGGCGCGGGTGCAGGTGTCCCCCATCAGCATAAAGGTGGCGGTTCCTCCTCCCCAGCACTCGGCGATATTGGGGCACTGGGCCTCCTCGCAGACGGTCGCCAGGTTCATCTTCTGTGCGGTCGCCCGAATCTTTCGGTAGCGCTCGTTGGGAAGGGCGACCTTCATCTTGAGCCAGTCGGGCTTGCGCAGCCGCCCGGGCACGAGCTGGATCATCGACGACTGGTTGACGCGCTGGCCACTCCTGTTTGATGGGCATCCGGCACATGACATGAGCTGAGTATAGCATCCCCGCGGCACTTCATGAGCAGGCAATCATCAGGCCCCAGTAATTGACAAAAAAATATTTAATACTGTATATATATCGCCATGACTTTATCGAAAACCCCTCCCGCCGCCCCGGGGCAGACAGTTGAACCAGACCGCGACGCCAAGAAGCCGGACGTTGCTGATAGGCCACCACTTCTTCTCATCACAGTTCACGGCGATATCGCCCGTTTTGGTGAGAGATACGATCGCAATGCTAGTCCACTCGTCAATGAACCTGCCGTTCTTGTAAACCGCAATCTGCCCCCTTCGCCGGAAACCGGAAGGGCTCACCCCGATGCGTTCAAACCCATTCGTATGGAGCTCATCAGGGCGCTGGGGATGGATTTACTAGCTGGCCAGAAGGGCGAGGGTGGGGCTGGCCGTGTAGACCTGCTTCTGGATCGTAGAATCCCGCAGGGCGAGCTCGATGAGCATACTACGGTCGCCTTTGATTTGATCGATGCGGCTGTTCTCATCGGTGGTGGAGGGCACAACCCCGCGTTGGTGGATACCATTCACGACTGCCTTGGCGGTCTCGGGGCGCGAGGTGGTGAGGTCTCGACTTGGATATGTGATAACGTAAGCGGTGATGCCGCTCGGACGGCCCTCCTTCCTGCGTGGCTTGGGCGGATTAATGCTCTGCCTGGTACGAGGCTCGCCTTTGAGGCTCCCCAAAACATACCGGGCTCAGCCGAAGGTCAAGCCAAAGTCAAAAGAGGGGCCTGGGCAAGCTTCGCTGAGAGTTTCTTGGGTGCCTACCCGCGGTTTTCCCTACCCGCCGCTCTCAGTGCGGACACCGTCGCTCAGCTACAGGCGCCCGAGGGCCGAGCGCTCGCTTTTTCTCGTACCGCCGAGCATCTCCTAGATGATGGAATCGCCCATCTCGCACGCCTCCAGTGTATTGAGCAACTTCTCGGTCTCGACATCGCCGCCATGCCCTCGTGTAGAGCAAAAGAGCTCCTCGATGGCGTGAGACATTCAACTACGCCCGCCTGTCGCCGGGCTGGAATGAGGCTGGTCTAGCAGCCGATGGTTACATCCAGTCCTTCTTTTGGAAGTACCAGTACAAAATGGCCACCGAGAAAATCATGGTTGCAAGGGTAGCCTGGACGCCGTACTCCCAGTCAAAAATGGGCATGTGCGTGAAGTTCATGCCGAAGAAGCCGGTAATGAGTGTCGGGATCAGAATGATCGCACCCCAGCCGGTGACCCTTTTAACGGTCTGGTTCAGGTTGTATGAGATTGCCGTGAGGTAGAGCTCCATCGAGGTGTTCAGGATCTCGCGGTAGGTGGCATTGACCTCGATTAACTGGTTGAACGAGGAAGATAGGGACTGAAATCGATCCAGCATTGAGACGTCGATAAAGTCGAAGTGCTCATGTTCGATCTTCAGCAGAATGTCGCGGTGGAGGACGAGTGCTCGGTGAAAGTAGATGATGCTTTTTTTGATTGCGTGCGAGCGAGCCAGGATCGTGTCGTCCACATGAGGAGCCAGGGCGTTATTCTCTACCGTTTGAACGGCCTCGTTGACTGTGTCCATCGCCTCGTGAAACGTATCGACGATCTCGCCCAGCAGGGCGTGGAGGAGCGCCGTCGCCCCACGTCTGAAGAGCTCGGTAAAGTGCTGTGGCGAGTAGCTGTTTATCTCGTCAATTGGTGGGAGCGGGTGGTGGTGGATCGTTATGAACTCACTTCGCTCGTGTGAAATAAGAACGGTGCAGTTGAGCATATCGTAAAGTGTTTTCTTGCGATGTCCCGTGTGAACGGGCACCTGGAGGCGCATAATTGAGTGGCTGCCGAGATTAGCCCCGCCCAGCCTTTTTCCTCCGTTAATCCAGCCGCCCAGTGTCTCGCGATCTATGCCCACGTGCGAGCAGACCTCCGCAAGTTCATCTTCAGTTGGCTCAGTCAGGTCGAGCCAGATCGTCCCTTGTTTTTTGAGTGAGGTGAAGGTGCCTTTTCTCACGGCCTCATCCTCAAAATAATGTATTGCGTGCATCCGCATATTATACCACAAACACTAAGCGCATGCTACACTACAGCCACTATTTCTTCGTAACTTGCTATGTTCAAAAACCTCAAACGGCTTGCACTTTCTCTCATCGGTCTGGCACTCCCTCTCACAACTTTCGCTCATGAGCAGTGGTTTGTGTCGCCTTTTTTGCAGGATCCGGAGAAGCCTCTTCTCTTCCGTGAGTGGAGCGTGGTAAACGCCGCGATGCTTGTCGCCGCCGTTATCGGGGTTGTTGTGGCTTTGGTCCTTCACCGTCTTCTCTCAAAAAATAGCCGGGTGAAGGCAGTCAAAAAGTGGTTGGATGATTACTCCCCATGGGCCTCGATCGTTTTGAGGGGAAGTATGGGGGTACTGCTTCTGGTTGGATCCGGAGCGGGCTTTCTCTTTGCGCCCGATCTCATGGTGCAGCCCACACTCGCCGGTGCCTGGTTGCTTGCACTGGAGTTTTTTACCGGCCTCGCTCTGGTTCTAGGTATCTACCCTCGCCTTGCCTCCTTGGTGGGCCTGGGCCTCTATCTGGCCGTCCTCGTTATCTTCCCGGTACAACCAGTTGCAAGTTACCTCGCCTTCGCCGGGGTCTTCGTTTATCTCATTATGAAGGGAGACCCGACCCTCCCCGTTGCCAAGAAGTGGGCCTTCCACAGCTGGGGACAGAAACTCGTCGCCCCCCTCTCCCCCTATGCAACCTCGCTTCTCCGCATCCTCACCGGCCTCTGTTTTGCGCTCGCGGGCTTCCTCTACAAGATCCTCACTCCCTGGTACTCCCTTGAGATTCTCAAGACACACCCGCTCAACTTTATGCCCTCGCTCGGTTTTGCCAACTTCGGCGACGAGATGTTTGTCCTCGCTGCCGGACTTGTGGAACTAACCCTGGGCATTCTCCTTATGTTGGGTGTACTCCCTCGGCTAATCTCACTGGTCGTCTTCGGCCTCTTCTTAAGCACTCTGGCGATCTTTGGGCCAACCGAGCTGATCGGCCACCTTCCCCTCTTCGCCATCCTCTTCGTCATTATCGTAGCCGGGCCGGGAAAGAAGTGGACGGTTATGGAAAACTAGGCGGATCCAGCTCCGCCGTTAAGGTAGTCGGGTGTCCGCTCTCTAAATATCAAGGTGCGGTAGTTTTTTTCTCCTGAGCCAGTAGATCGGCAGTGCGATACTCACAAGGAGCGCCTCGACAATAATCGTCCAGAGGCGGCTCACCAGGGCGAAAATAAGTGCGATGTGAGGTCTTACGAGCGATCTCAGGGCAAAGACCCAGATACCTTCACGAACCCCCAGGCCACTCGGCGTGAAGAAGGCCAAGATGCTGGCCACATAAGAAAACGCGCCGATACTGATGAGGACCGGGAGCGCCCCTAGGGGGATGGCGACAAAGGATTTCAAGAAGAGAACCTGCGAGAGGCCAATTCCCAGGAGTGCGACGATATAGATGAGCTGAAGGCTCAGAAGTCGACCAAAGCTCACCTGCTGACTCCGAACAATCAAAGGGCGTTTAACCAGTTTGAGGTAGGTATTTACGCAGAAGTAGAAGATTTTCGGGATGAGCAAGAGGAAGCCGGCGATCAGGATCAGCCCAATGCCAATTCGCGAGAAGCGATGCAGAAGAGGAGTATAGATAAGGCCCAGAAGTCCTATGTAGGTTCCCGCCAGAATCTCCATAACACCCTCGAGCCCCGTTGTCAGAAAGGTGACCGAGTGGGGCACCCCGTGGCGCCGACAAAACTTACCTCTCCCTACCGCAAGCCAGATCTTCCCGGGGATGTACTTGCAGGGTTGGGTAATAAAAAAATAGAGCATCGCCTCGAGCATGGGGATCGGGTAGTGGAGGTCTTGCAGGATCAGGTGCCAGCCGAAACCCAGTCCGAAAAAGCTCAGTGCATAGAGGAGGGAGGCCAGTGATAGGAGGGGGAGGTCGAAGTTGAACTCGTAGGTGCTTATCTTTTCCCAACTTGCCACAAGCTCGTTGCCCAGAAAGTAGGCAACGGCGATGAAGAGGATCAGGGAGAGTAAGTTGAGTGCGTTTCGTTTCATGGAGAAGCCCACTTCGCGGCGGACCTGTTCATGCTACACTCTCCCGGGGGAAAATTCCACGCCCGTAGCCAGAGCGCGGCGCTGGTGCTAGACTGTGCCCACAATGGAACCGTCAGTCGATAAGCCGATTTATCTCGACCATGCCGCCACAACTTCCGTGGATGAGCGCGTCCTTGCGGCGATGCTCCCCTATTTTTCAGTGGAGTATGGCAATCCCTCAAGTCTCTACCAGCTCGGGCAGCGCGCTCGTCGGGGAATTGACGAGGCGCGGGATCAGATCGCCGGCATTTTGGGTGTCGCTCGGCGCGAACTGATATTTACGAGCGGAGGAACGGAGAGTAATAACCTTCTAATTTTTGGAGTTGCAGAGGTGATGCAGCCTCACGGCCGGCATATAATCCTCAGTTCGATTGAGCATGACTCGGTCCTCGAGCCCGTCCGTCATCTTGAGGAGCGAGGCTTTGAGGTGAGCCTTCTTCCGGTGGGAGAAGATGGCTTAGTTGAGCCGGCCGACCTTGCCGCGGCACTGCGGCCCGATACGATCTTGGTAAGCATCCTGTACGCCAATAACGAGATTGGCACGATCCAGCCCATTCGGGAGCTGGCTGAGGTGGTTAAAAAATTTAGGGCAGATCAGCCTCCTGCGAGCGCGGGCCGCCCGCCTCTCCTTCCCTACTTTCATACTGATGCCTGCCAGGCGGCGCCCTACCTTTCTCTGAAAGTGGAGGAGCTCGGGGTGGATGCGATGACGCTTAACGGGGGGAAGATTTACGGCCCCAAGGGAGTTGGGGTTTTGTACCTCCGCGAGGGCGTTAAACTCATGCCACAGAGCTGGGGCGGTGGCCAAGAGTACCGTATCCGAGCGGGTACGGAGAACGTTCCCGGCATCGTCGGCATGGGGCTGGCCCTTGAGCTCGTGCAGGCAGTGCGTGAGGAAGAGTCCGCGCGTCTGATTCCCCTTCGCGACCGCCTCATCGAGGGGCTTCTGAAAATTCCCGAGACGCGTCTCAACGGGCATCCCACGAGACGTCTTCCCAACAACGTGAACGTCTCATTCCGCGGCCTTGAGGGGGAGACCATCTTAATGCGGCTCGATATGCTCAATATCGCCGCCTCCTCGGGCTCGGCCTGTTCCTCGGGCTCTCTCGACCCCTCTCACGTGATTCGTGCCCTCGGCTTGGAGCACGAGTGGAGCCACTCGTCGACGCGTTTTTCATTCGGACACGGAAGCAGTGACGAAGAGGTGAGCTTCGTTCTGAAGCACCTCCCCGGGGTTATCCGTGAGCTCCGTGAGCTCAGTCCTTTTTAGGGCGTCGCCTCAAAATCTTGATCCCCCTTGTCCCGCCTCATTCTCCGGGCCTTCAGGCCCCTGTGAAAAACCTATCAAAGCTATTTCTCGAGCCTTTTTCGTGCTACACTGCGCTCATGTCATTTTTGGACATCATTTTCGTCTTGATCGGGCTCGCTGTAGGCGTTGGTGTAGGCGCTTTTGTTCTGAAGCCCGGTGCCTATAATGAAGAGTCGCGCAAGAGACGTGCCAAAGAGCTTCTTCAGGAAACTGAGAAGGAGGCTGCCACGATTTTGGAGTCGGCAAAACAACACGTTGTTGAGCTTGCAGAGCAGTTTAAGTCCGAGGAGGCGGAGTTTGGCGCACAAGTTGAAACTATGGAGAAGGTCGTCGCACTCAAAGAGGCTTCCGCAGAGCGTTGGGGCGAGCGTCTCAGCGGGCTGAAGGCTACCTCCCAGAAACATGAGGATGAGCTCAAGTCACTCCGGGAGGAGGCGCGGGAGCTCTCACAAAAAATGACGGCGGAGCTCATGAACAAGGCGGCCTTCACGCTTGAGCGAGCTCACGAAGAGCTCATCCAGAAATACGAGCAGGAGTTTTCTCACGAAGCTGAGTTGCGTCTACAGCGTTATGTGGAGTGGGTCGAAGAAGTGGCTCTCCGCGAGGCTCGCAACGCACTTACGGAGGTTATCTGCCGCTACAGCGCTCCCGCCTCACGCGAACCTAATATGACAAAGTTGGAGGTCTCCCAAGATGCGGTAAAGGGACGTATTGTGGGCCGTGGAGGTCGCATGATCAGCTTCTTTGAAGAGCTCTTCGGTGTCGACGTCATCTTCAACGACGAGCCCAACACGATAATAATCAGCTGTTTCAACCTGGTTCAGGAGCAGACGGCTAAACTGGCGATGCAGCGTCTGATGCGCGAGCGTATTATCACTGAAAATGTGATTCTCGAGATGAAGGCCCGCGCCGATGCCGATATGGAAAAGGTCTTGAGGAAGGAGGGCGCCCGCGTTCTTGAGATGATCGGCCTTAAAAATCTCCCGGAAGAGCTGGTTCGCCTGGTTGGTCGTCTTAACTTCCGCACAAGTTACGGCCAGAACGTCATGCGCCACTCGCTCGAGGTGGGTTACTTCTCACGCATGCTTGCCGCTATGATCGGTGCCGATGAAAAGGTCGCTTTTTACGGCGGTTTCTTCCACGATATTGGAAAGGCGATCGATCAAGAGGTTGGCGGCTCTCACGACGCCCTCACTAAAGAGATTTTGGAGAAGTATGAGTTCTCTTGGGAGGTTACTCATGCCGCCTGGACTCACCACAACGCGATCCCTCCGGAGACCGTTGAGGCCAAGATCGTGCAGGCTGCCGATGCGATCTCTGCCGGTCGTCCCGGAGCCCGTGCCGAGTCGCTCGAGCGGTATGTTGAGCGCATGAAAGAGCTTCAGGGAATGGCCCTCTCATTTGAAGGAGTCCGGAAGGCCTTTGCCATCAATGCGGGCCGCGAGGTTCGCGCGATTGTCGACTCAGATCGTGTCGACGACAAGAAGGTTGTAGATATTGCCGTTGATATCGCCAAAATGGTTGAAGCAAAGGGAGGTTATCCCGGAAAAATTAAGATCATCACTATTCGCTCAACGCGCACCGCCACGACGACAAAGGGACGGGGAGGTCCACAGTTGCAGCCGTAGTATCCTTACTTTTGTCTCGCTGACTCATGCATGATGTTGTCATTATAGGTGCTGGCCCCGCTGGATTTACAGCGGCTCTTTACACGGCTAGGGCCGGTTTAAAGACGGCACTTTTTGGGATTACCAAAAACTCAAACGCCTACAAAGCTCACCTTATAGAAAACTACTTTGGCCTGGAGAGTATCTCCGGCCCCGATCTGATGGCTCGTGGTCTTGCCCAAGCCCAGCGTTTCGGTACCGAGTTCGTCGAACGGGAAATTCTTGATATGAAGATAGCCGAGGACGGTACCTTTGAAGTCAGGGACAGTGAGCTTGTGGATTATAAGTCAAAGGCCCTGATCATCGCCTCCGGCCTGGGCTTTAAGCCCTCGGGAATTCGCAATGAGCAGAAGTTTCTGGGGAAGGGTGTCTCGTTCTGTGTCACCTGCGACGGCTTCTTTTTTAAGGGCAAGAGTGTCGCACTGCTGGGCTCGACAAACTACGCCGGCGAGGAGGCGCTGCAGATGCTCTCATACACTCCACACGTTACTGTTCTCAGCCACGGAAAAGAGTTTAGCTTCACCCCGGCTGTTCGTACCGCTTTGGAGGAGCGGGGCGTGTTCCTTCAAGAGACTCCGCGGATCACTACCTTTGATGGGGGTGATTCGCTCGAGAAGCTGATCTTTGCCGACGGTTCCGAGCGCTCGTTTGATGGTGTCTTCATGGCTCTGGGAGTTGCCAGTGCCGGAGATTTTGCCACCAAGCTGGGGCTGGAGCGCACCGGTCCACAAAATGCCTTTATCGTGGCCGACCCTCGAACGGGTGAGACGGCAATCCCGGGCATCTATGCCGCCGGCGACTGTACCGGAGGCAACGCTCAGGCCTCGAAAAGCAGTGGAGAGGGATGTAATGCGGCCATGAGTGTGATTAAGTTTGTTAAGGGTGTTGCAGCCTATGTTGACTACGCCTGAGCTCTCATGTGCTTGTATCGTAGGCCGCACTGTAATAGAGTGAGATAAAGACTCTCTAAATTTTAAAATCTTAAACCAACCTTCCTTATGGCGGACGAGAAGAACCCACAAAAGATCACGAAAAAACTCGATAACATCGTCATGGGAGTGATACTCGGTGGTGCTATCGGTTCTGTTCTGGGACTTACTTTGGCACCTCGGAAGGGCAAGGAGACGCGCGAGATTATTAAGCAGAAGAGCGGCGAGATGATCGAAAAGGGAAAGGATATGGTTGAACGAGGTCGCGACCTCTCCGAGCAGTTTGTAAAAGATCATCACGAGACTATCGAAAGCGCAAAGTTCCACCTGAAGAAGAGGAAAGGTTTCTTCCGCTGGTTAAAGAGCCTTCTTTGGGGAAGCAAGACGACGGCTGGTAAGTCGGATAAGCCGGTTCCCGATGAGTCTGATGGCGAAAAGTAGCGTTTTCTACGCATTCTGTTATCCTTCTAAGCCATGAGGGCTCTCCTCCGCTTTATCCTCTTCGCCACACTTGTAACCGGACTTACCTTCGGTGCCAGTGTTTTGCAGGCGTATAGAGAAAGTGGTCGTATCGTCCCCCGCACTACTCTGGGGCCGTTGAACCTGGGTGGCCTTACTCGGGAAGAGGCGCGAAGCCTCCTGAAACAAGAAGTGGAGGCGTATCGTACCGAGCCAGTTACGATTGCCGCACGAGGTGAGGTTTCAACCTTCACTCTTGAGGAACTGGGTGTTGTTTTCGACTTGGATGAGACCGTGGCCCAGCTTCCCGTCGCCTCTGAACTCAATAACGGCCTGCTTGTCGTACAGAGCATTGGTGGCAGCCGTATCGTGCCGGTTTTTTCTCTATCCGAGGTGGGCCTCCTGAAGCTTATTAACGAAAAGTTTCCCACGGTTCCCAAAACGAAAAACGCTTCGCTCGCTTTGGAGAAAGGTGGGCTGGTTATCGTCCCTGAAGAAAACGGTGTGAGGCCCGTTGTAGAAGAGGCGCTTGCTCAGCTGAGAGGAAACATCTCGTTTCTTGAGAAGAGTGCGCTGTTGATCTCATTTAATGAAGAATTCGCAACGGTCATCGAGTCCGACCTACAGGCTCACCTTTCCGAGATCGAGGAACATCTGCCCGAGAAACTCACACTTGAGCACGGAGAGGAGTCATGGACGGTGAACTTCAAGCAGCATCCGGACTGGCTCTCATTCAAACCCGCCACCTCACCTTTTGCCCTGCCTGGGAATAGTTCTCAGGGGGTCGAAGTGACTGGGGAGGCCGATGGGGCTGAAGAGGTTGAAGCGGAGGCTAAACCCTTGCCCCTTACGATGGAGTGGAACCCCCTCTTCTTCGGAACCTTTGTGCAGGATGAGCTCTCGCCGACGGTCGAGGTTCCCGCTGAAGATGTCGTTATGCGCGGGAGTGAGACAGAGCCGGTTGTGATTGAGGGAAAGGGGAAAGACGGGCGAGCTGTTGAGCGAGATAAGCTCTTAACTCAAGTTAACGTGGCTCTGGCTCAGGGGATCACCTCACTCGAGATACCCGTCAGTACCGTAGCGGCGCGTCTGGACATCGACTCTCGCCTTCAGGCTTTGGGTATAAAAGAGCTCTATGCCTTGGGCTATACGCGCTACGATGGCTCTCCGGCCAATCGTCAGCATAATATCGCCGTGGGAGTCGCGCGTTACGACGGCCTGCTCATCAAGCCGGGTGAGACTTTTTCCTTTAACGACAACTTGGGGCCGGTTGATGCCAGCACGGGGTACCGCCGGGAGCTTGTTATAAAGCCCGAGGGAACTATCCCCGAATTCGGCGGTGGACTGTGCCAGGTCTCGACTACACTTTACCGTGCGGCTATCTATGGGGGTCTGCCCATGGCAGAACGCTCGCCACACTCGTATGCGGTCTCGTACTACTCTCAAGTTGGTGGGCATGGCCTCGATGCTACAATCTATCCTCCCTTAAAAGATCTGAAGTTTGTAAATGACACCGGTAACTACCTTCTCATCCATTCTTATGTGGATGGAACTTCTGCCTCATTTCAGCTTTATGGTACTAAAGATGGTCGAGAGGTGGCGCTTGAAGGCCCGATGATCTTCAACCGCCAGTCGGCACCGGCCGAGCCCGTTCTTGTCTATGACCCAAGCTTGGGAAGTGGTAAGAAAAAGCAGGTTGAAAAGGCCCACAACGGCTTTTCAACGCTCTGGTATCGAACGGTAGTTAAAGATGGAGAGGTGAGAAAAGAAGAGATCAGAAGCACCTATAGGGCCGTACCGAACAAGTACCTGGTTGGTGACGAGGTGGCTCCGGCTAAAAATGCTGCTGATGAGGTGAACCCGTTCGAGTAGAGCTCTGAGCTCTAGTAAAACACGTCATCGGTTGCTAGGCGGTGGCCTCTTCGTTGAGCGCCTCCGCGACTTCCGGTTGTGGCTCCTCGGGTGGTATCTCGCCGCGCTTGATGGCGAGCGCCCGTTTGAAGCGTCGCTGGATATCCTTATCATAAGGGTTGATCTCGGCCATCTTTTTGAGGGTCTTGTAGTTGAGCATCATATCGTCTGTACGCTCGGCGAGTTCCGCAACGAGTGTGAGATACTCAGGATTGTACGAATCGAGCGCTAAGGCCCGTTGGAAGGCCGCCAGTGCCATTGCAAACTCCTCCATCTCGTAGTAGATTTGTCCGACACTGATAAAACGCGAGGGCTTGTTCCCGTCGAGCTCTATCGCACGCTGGTAAGACTCAAGAGCCTCGGTATGCCTTCCCAAACTGTAGAGGCAGCGTCCGTAGTTGGCAAAGTAGGTGGGCTCCTTCTGATTAGTGCTAAAGAGTTTTTTATAGAGAAGCTCCGCACGCTTGTGGTTGCCCTGCGTGATATAGATAACACCCAAACGGTTGAGGCTTTCCGCGTGGAACTCATGGTATGAGAGAGCCTTGATAAACCATTTTTCCGCCTCTGCAAAGTTACCCTGGGCAAACTGTTTGTCTCCGGTGCGGAAGGCCTTGTTGATCTCGTAGTAGTTGAGGAGGTCGGCTCGTGTGGGGGGCTTTTGCGCGGGGGCCTCTTGGGTCGCCTCTCCTTCAGGTAGTGGGGCGGGGGTCTTTTTCTTAAGCAGGTGGCGAGCACGTCTCTCTCGTCCGACGGGGTTTTTGTTCTCGGGCTCTTCACTGGTTGGTTCTGAGCTTTTCGCCTCGGTAGTTTCTTCTTTCGGGGAAGAGCCGTTATCCGGTGCCAGCTCCGCCTCGTGCGATATCTCAGCTGATTCCGTTGTCTCAGTCGAGTCGATGGGGGGGATCTCCCCGCTGTCTTCTGGGGTCCGGGCATTTAGCTCTTCAGACGTTTCTTCAACTGCCAGCTCAACCTCCTGCTCTTCTTTCGAACTAACTTGAGAAAGAGGTGGTAGTGGTTCCACCACTAAGGGGTTGTCTGCAGGGGTGGCCCGGTCCACAAAAAGAGGCTGCTCGTCCGTCTCCCCGGCATGGTGTGTCGTGAGTTCAACGGCGCGTTTTGTGCGCATAACTTGAGCCTGCTTCTTGAAGATCGAGAAGAGGAGGTAGGCAGCGGCGGCGGCGATAACTAGTTCCATAGCGGCTCCATTATATAGTAATCATCAGCTCTTCGAGTAAAAGTCGTGGATTTACATTGCGTTCAAGGAGGTGATTAACCCTGTGTGTAGCCTCGAGCAGGGTTATGACGTGGGCTTGGGCCGCCGGATCGCCGGACGTTCCGTGGAGCTGCTGGTGAAGGTAGGTTGTGAAGAGGTCGAGAAAGTTCCGGAGGCGCTGGGGGTCTTTTGCTAGCTCCTGAATCTGCGTCATGCGCTTGGCCGTTGTGGCGGAGGTGTAGAGAAAATTAATCTCTTCGTAGAGGTCCTTGATCTCAAGGAGATGGTCCTGATCTTCGAGAAGTTCGATGGCGCGCCCACTCATGCCAAGTGAGAGACCGATGACGCGGATAAGTGTGTCCTCATCAACCTCCGGAAAACGCTGGCGTAGACCCGCTTCCAGTTCTTCACTCGTGGGTTTTTGAAAGTGCACGAGTCTCATGCGGGAGGTGATGGTGGGGAGGATGGTGCGAAGGTAGGTTGCCGTGAAGAGGAAGATCGTCTTGCCGGTGGGCTCTTCGAGTGTTTTTAGGAGGGCGTTGGCGGCCTCGGGCGTGAATCGGTCGACGTTCTCGATGAGAATAACTTTGTAGTTACTCTGTGAGGTACGGGAGAGGCGGTCTATGACATCGCGCATTGCCGCAACTTTGATAGTACTTCCGTCGTCGGCGATGAGGATCGTGTCGAGATGTGAGTTTTTTTTGATCTGGGCACAGGTGGAGCAGGTGTGACAGTAGTTATTCTGGCACTGGACGATCGAGGCAAACGTCTTCGCTATACTGAACTTACCTATCTTCTCGGGACCGACAAAAAGATAGGCATGATGAGGAGTGCCAGTGCGGAGCTCCTGCTCGAGGTAGCTGAGCTGCTTTGTGTGGCCGATACTATTCCAGTCGTAGATCATAGCTGTTTGGGGCGATTAACTCAGTCTGCGTGGCGTCAGATTTTTTCCTGCCAGGCCGCTTCCTGTCGACACAGGAGCGCGGCCGCCTGTTCTGGATGGGCCATAATAATCTTTACGGCTCGTTCCAGTCTCACCTTGTTCTGTGAGCCTTTCACGAGTACGACGTCGCCTTGGGAAAGAGGGACAGTTTTTAGAAACTCCCCCGCCTCTTCCGCTGTGGCGAAGGTCTTTATATTAGCTTTCGCGAAGCCATTTTTCAAGGATGTTTCCGCGACAACTTCCCCTCCTTCACCAACGCCGATGAGCATGTCGAGCCAGTCTCCACAGGCACGGCCCACCTCGCTGTGCTTCTCTACACTATACTTCCCGAGCTCGTTCATCGTCCCGAGGACGGCGATGCGGCGGGTCGCGGGGAAGTCGCGGAGGACTTGGAGTGTGCCGATGACCGTCTCCGGCGAGGCGTTGTAGCTGCTGTCCAAGATAAGCGACCCGCCGCTCCCCTCGATCAAGGAAAGGCGGCCTGGGGGGAGGCGGAACTCTTGTAGGGCCTCGATGCCCGACTGGAGTGAGACGCGGCAGAGCCGTCCCACCAGGAGAGCGGCAAGAATTACATCCATATGGTGGGTGCCGGGAATGGCGAAGTGTGCGCGCACTGACTCCTCCTCACTCTTGATCGTGCCGCTAATACCGGTCCGCTCCTGGCGTACCTCTACAGCCTGCAGCTCGTTGTCGTTGAACAGGTGGAGCTCTCCGTGAATCTCTGCGCCAATGGTCTTAAGGAGCTCGTCTCCCCCGTTGAGAACAACCTTACCTCTTCGGCCCACCGCAAGGGCGAGCTTCTTCTTCTCTTCAAGGACCTCGTGCTCATTTTCGAACTGCCCCTCGGCCTGATGCCCCAGGCCGATCTTGGTCATCACTGCAATATCCGGTTTTACGATGGCCAGGAGTGAGTCCATGTCCCCGGGCTTATCGACGCCGTATTCCAAGACGATGTACTCATAGCCACGGCCAAAAAATGAGTTGAGTGTTGCCCGCATGAGGATAGCGCCCCAACTGACAGCCGAGCGAAAACCCGACTTCTGTTCCAAAATTGTCAGGCACATACCCAGGTCTGTATTATAGCTTTTTGCGCTTCTGTAGCTGCGCCACCGTGTCTGGAGAACCCTAAAAATCGCCTCTTTCGTGCTCGTTTTCCCGTAGGAGCCGGTAACGCCGATAACGGTTGGTCGAGTCCTCCAGAGTTTGAACCGAGCAAGAAGGCGCAAGTACTCACTAATAAGCTTTTTCATCATCTTTAATGTAGTATTCAACTCGCCTCGGTAAATGTCAAAAAAATGCTAATCCGGACCGTTTTTTTGACTCACTGTCGAGACTCTGATATCTCTTTGAAGCACCTATTGTCTAACTTCTTCTTTTTATGAAAAGCACAGTTATTAGAAAGAGCGCGGGTATGATCACCCTCCTTCTCCTCTCGGGTCTCCTTCTGGCGGCCTGCTCAAAAGCACCAGCAACTACTAACACCCCCACAACTATGAGTGAGACCGACCAGACGCAGGCTCCACAGGCAGGCGAACAAATTGCAGTTTTGACCACGAATAAGGGCACGATCAAGCTCAAGTTCTTCCCCAAAGAGGCTCCTGAGACGACGAAAAACTTTATTGAGCTCTCAAAAAAAGGTTTTTATGATGGTTTAACCTTCCACCGAGTTATCCCCGGCTTCATGATCCAAGGAGGAGACCCCAAGGGTGATGGTACCGGCGGTGAGACCTACAAGGGCCCGGGGACCATGCTCCCCGGTGAGGTTAGCCCTGATCTCCATCATATTCACGGTGCCGTAGCTATGGCCAACCGAGCCGACCCAAATACGGCAACGAGCCAGTTCTACATCGTGCAGAATGGCGACGGTGCGGGTTTTCTTGACGGCGGGTACACGATCTTCGGACAGGCCTACGAAGGTCTCGACGTCGTTGACTCAATCGCGAATACCGAGCGTGATGCAAGCGACAAACCTCTTGAGCCGGTTATCATCGAGAAGGTCTCGATTGAGACACTCTAAAAAGCACCCGTTTTATTCCGACTTCCTAGAAACATAAAAAACCACCCCCGTACGGGGGTGGTTTTTGGTTGTGATCTCTCTCGGTCATACAGAGTACTATGTGGGTGGGCCTCCCTAGATGATGGGTCGTTGTGAAGCGCGGATGCCGAAGTAGAGGGCGCTAACAACGAGGAGTCCGATCAGTGTGTAAAGGACTATCTCGCCTACCGCCGACTCGCTCTCGCTGCCGACCTTAGCTTCATCCTCCTCAAGGAGGTTGAGCTCGCTCGCCAACTCACGATCCTCATCACTCAGGCCACGTGACTCGAGCTGGCCATTGGTCTGTTGCTCAATGGTGTAGCCGTCGTTTGTGGTGCTCGAACCTGCTCCGACTGCCGCCTCTTCTTCGGCAGCACGTTGGGCTTCGTACTCGGCAAGGTTAGAACCGGCCGTGCCGACCTCGTCGCTCTTTGAACCTGTTGAGTTATCTACGGCAACGCTTCCACCCTCAGCCGGAGCGGCAAACGCTACAGTCGAGCAGTCGATACCGCCCAGTGTGGCGTTAACTACGTAGATATTATCACCGGCTTTCGGTGTGAAGGTGAATCGGAAGCCAACTCCATCTCCGGCCAAGATAGTTCCCGAGCGGTTGAGTGTGGCCTTCTTGTCCCCTGTATACTTGGTGACTGTGCCAACGGGATCACTATTATAGAATCCGCGGATAACGTAGGGGTAGGTTCCGGGGTTGAGATCCTCATAGCTGATCGCCGCACCGACAGTTACTGACTTGTCATCATTGATTCTGGCTGCTGCGATAACCTTACAGCTCTGGTCCTCTTGTGCAAGGACTGAGTCGGAGACGGGAGGATTGCTGTTGGCGTCGGATGGATCAACCTGTCCCGCTCGAATGGCGGCCTCTGCTGCGGCTTCTGCCTCCGGTGAGAGGGTCGGCTGGCCGGCATTGGGGTCGGCGGGTTGGACCTGCGCACCATCATTCTCTTGCTGTGCTGCAGCTCCGGATGTGGTGCCACCGTTAAGAGTTGTCTGGCCCGATGCTGGCTCCTGTATGGTAAAGTTTGGATTTGTTGTGAACTCGGTGGTTCCTTTTACACCCGTTGGTGGCTTAGGCAGAACGGTTGCTACTGTTGCGGAGGTGCAGCGGACCCCACCGAGAATAGCCTGAAGGCTCACCTCCGAGTTATCTTTGATAGGGTAAGTGAAGCTGTTCTCGTAAGCTCCTTTATGGAAGACGCGACCGTCACCGGCGAAGTAAAGGGTACTTCCTCCGGCCGTGTAGAGAAGTGCCTCGGGGCCGGCTGCCTGTAGGGAGTAGGTGGCATTCCAGTTGGCGCTGCTACTCTCATAGTTAATACTGTAAGTGAGCTCATTTTTACCCACCTCTGTTAGCTTGGTTGTTGCGCTAATCCAACAGCTGAGCTGGGTTCCCTCGGTACTACCCGAAACGGAGTTACTTGAGGTGGGCGCCGCGAGCCCCGTAACTGGAAGAACAAGAAGAGCCGTCGTTAATGTAGCTGCCGCGAGGCGGCGGAGAATTGAGTTGTGCATTGTAAGAGTGGTTAAGAGGTGTCTTAGTGCGGTGATTAATACAAAAAAAGGTGACAATGTGTTACATCATCACCTTTTTAGTTGTTAGGGAATGGGCCGGGAGCTCTAGTTCTTAGCGGCCTTGACTACGTCCTCAAAGACGGACGGCTCATTAATGGCGAGCTCTGAGAGCATCTTCCGATTAACAATGATCTGCTTACGCGTAAGAGCATAGATAAAGCGGCTGTAGCTCATCTCGAAAGGCTTCAAAGCTGCTGATAGGCGTCCAATCCATAGGGTGCGGAAGTCTCGTTTCTTTATCTTGCGTCCGATGTAAGCGTGTTGGCCCGCTTTGAGAACGGCTCGCTTGGCAAGTTTGTAGACATTATGGCTTCGATCACGGAAACCTTTGGCTTTCTTGAGAATTTTCTTGTGGCGCTGTTTTGTCGTTACGCCTCCTTTAACGCGTGGCATGGTAGTAAGTGGTTATTAGTCGGGGGTTTGAATCTACTTTCCTGGCAGCATTTTTGCAACATTTTTTGCATCTGCTGCATGGATGCCGAGTGGATTCGTGTCGAGCTTCTTCTGGCGCTTGCTCTTATTGATGAGGAGGTGACGCTTTGAGGCCTTCTGGTACATGAACTTTCCTGTTCCAGTAACGCGAATGCGCTTCTTCATTCCTGAGTGAGTTTTCGCTTTCATTGTTAGAGTGGGTTAATCAGCATGATAATCGTGTTTCCTTGGCTTTTGGGGCCCTCCTGGACGGTTCCTTTGTCTTTGAGCATTTCTGCAAAGGCTTTCATCTGGTCGAATGCGAGTTCTTTATGAGCGCGCTCTCGGCCACGGAGTACGAGCGAGATCTTAACAATATTGCGCTTAGAAAGGAAGTTCGCGATCTTTTTTGCCTTGACCTCAAGATCGTGGAGGTCGGTTCTCATACCGATACGGATGGCCTTCACTTCAGTCTGTTTCTGAGCCTTTTTCTGCTTCTGGTCCTGCTTTTTCTGGCGGTAGAGAAACTTTCCGAAGTCTAGAATCTTGCAGACCGGAGGTGTCGCATTTGGCGAGACCTCAACGAGATCCATCTCACGTTCACGAGCGAGTTCGATCGCCTTTTCAATGGCCATAATTCCCACCTGCTCGTCCTGATCGTCGATCAGGCGAACCGTCCGAGAACGAATTCGATCGTTGACGCGAAAGTATTTAGGTATACAAGAAAAGATTAAGAATTACAAGCAGAGGAATTTTATGTCATAGAAGGCAAATAGTAAAGAGAAAGTGTGTGTTTTATGCTCTAAACGGCCCTTTTCTTTGCCGGGACTCCACGTTAAGCTTGTCGGTGCATGAACCAACGTAAAACCGAACAGGTTATGATCGGCTCGGTACCTGTGGGGGGAGGTGCTCCGATCGCCATCCAGTCGATGACAAACACCGACACCGCCGATACTAAGGCGACCGCCTCGCAAATTAAGGAACTTGTGGCCGCCGGGGCGGAGATCGTGCGCGTGACGGTGAATAACGAAGAGGCCGCCGCTGCCGTTTCCCCCTTGGTCGACTCCCTGAGAGCTGAGGGCTGTACAGCCCCGATTATTGGAGATTTTCACTTCAACGGCCATATCTTACTTGAGGCTTTTCCGGCGTGCGCCCGGGCTCTGGACAAGTACCGAATAAACCCGGGGAATGTGGGGCGTGGAGCTCTGCATGACGAGAACTTCGCCACGATGATACGGTGTGCTCTCCGATACGACAAACCGGTGAGAATTGGTGTAAATGCAGGCTCCCTCGATCCCGATCTACTGACTCGACACATGGTCGAGAATGCCCGGCTCAAAGTCCCCCGTTCCGACTCAGAAGTTGTCTGCGGAGCTCTGGTGGCCAGCGCGCTCGACTCGGCTGCCGCTGCCGAAGAGTTGGGACTTCCTCGAAACAAGATCATTTTAAGCGTAAAAGTCTCTGAGCTTCCGGTGGTTGTGGCCGCAAATAAGGCGCTGGCTGGCTCTCCCTATCCGCTCCACCTGGGCCTTACGGAGGCGGGTATGGGCGATCAAGGCGTCGTTGCGAGTAGTGCCGCTCTGGCGGTTTTGTTGAGTCAGGGCATTGGCGATACGATTCGGATCTCTCTGACTCCTCGTCCCGGCGAGCCACGTGCCCGTGAGGTAGAGCTCTGCCGCTGGTTACTCCAGAGTATGGGGCTGAGGAGCTTTCGCCCCTCTATCACCAGCTGCCCGGGCTGTGGACGGACGACAAACGAGCGCTACCAACGGCTCGCCGAGTCTGTAACTACCTATATCGATGAGCGCCTCCCCCTCTGGGAGGTGGCAGGCAAGAAGGTCGACACGCTGAAGATTGCGGTGATGGGCTGTGTTGTCAACGGGCCCGGAGAGGCGCGCAATGCCGACCTGGGCATCAGTCTGCCCGGCAAGAGTGAGGAGCCACTCGCAGTCATCTTTAAACGGGGAGCGGTCTACAAGACGGTACGTGGCGAGTCACTTGAAGAGGCTTTTCTCCTTATTCTGGAGGAGTTCGTGCAGGACGAGTGTTAGTTTGCGTCCGCTTCCTGTACACTGGGACCTTATGAAGCGCATAGTCATTCTCGGCTCCACCGGCTCGATCGGGACTCAGGTACTGGACGTGGTGCGGGCTCATCCCGACGCTTTTGAAGTTATCGGAATCTCAGCTTACGAGGACAGCGCTCTACTTGAACGGCAGAACCAGGAGTTTAAGCCTCGCTATGTTGTGCAGGCCGGAATAAGTGAGAATCCCACGCAGGTTTTGTCGACTCTGGCGGCCGTTGAGGAGGCGGATATTATCGTTAACGCCATCGCAGGCTCAGCCGGTCTTTTCCCCACTCTTGCCGCTGTTCAGGCGGGGAAGACGGTTGCCCTGGCCAACAAGGAGTCACTGGTTATGGCCGGTGAGCTCGTGATGCAGACGGCGCGGCGGATGGGGGGGCGGATACTCCCCATTGATTCAGAGCCATCAGCAATCTGGCAGGCTCTCCTGGCTCGCAGCGAGGCCGTTTCCGAGCCAACTATCGATGGAGTTGAGAAGGTAATTCTTACTGCTTCGGGAGGGCCCTTCTGGCGGTGGAATCGCCAAAATCTCGAGCACGTGACCTTGGAAGAGGCGCTCAAGCATCCCACCTGGCAGATGGGTGAGAAGATCTCCGTCGATAGTGCGACCCTCATGAACAAGGCCTTTGAGATAATCGAAACCAAGCAGCTTTTCGGTCTGCAAGCCGAGAAGATCGACGTGACTATCCATCGTCAGAGTTTGGTGCACTCATTTGTTCAGTATGATGATGGAAACATGCATGCGGTCTTGGCCCCGACCGATATGCGTATCCCCACTCACTACGCACTTTTTTATCCCAACCGCCAGAAAAACTCTCTGCCGCGTATCGACCTTTCTCAGCTTACGCTCACCTTTGAGGCTCCTGACTACTCAATCTTTGAGGGCCCCAAGCTGGCCTACGAGGTTATCAAGGCGGGTGGCCTTATGCCTGCCATCTTCTGCCTTGCGGATGAGCGGGCGGTCCGACGTTTTTGTGACGGCGAGATCGGTTTCTTGGATATTTACGACGAGATAAAACGAGCACTCGACGAGGCGCGTAATGAGGAGCTTACTCTCGACTCACTCCGCGAGCTCATAAGCCGTATGGTATAGTGTGGGCCTTTTAAAAAGGCCTGAGTAGGCCAACTATGAACAGAGTTTTTCTTCTGGCTGCGGGGAGTGGTAAAAGATTTGGCGGTGATAAGCTACGTCTCAGCCTTGGTGGCCAGCCGGTTTTTGCTCATGCGCTGGAGGTCTTTGAGAAGCTGGATGAGGTGGATGAGATTTATATCGCCGTTCGTGAAGGGGAGCAGCCAGAGTTTGAGGCCTTCGTGCAAACTGCGGGTTGGCACAAAGTATGTGGAGTTTTTGCAGGTGGAGAGGGTCGCTTGGAGTCGGTTCAACGTCTCGTCTCGGCTGTTGGGCCGAGCTATCAAGACCATGACTATTTGATTATCCATAACGCTGCAAATCCCTTTGCGGAGGGGGATGAGGTGAGGCGGGCCCTAGCCGCGTGCAGGCCACCGGTTCGAGGTGTTGCCGTGGGGCGACCGGTCCAAAATACGATCAAGCGGCTGGGAGCTGAGGGAAGGGTTGAGGAGACCGTGGCTCGTGAGCAGTTGTGGGAGGTGGAGACGCCTCAGGTGGTTCATGCACTGAGTTTTACTCAGGCGCTGCGTCGACTGGGGCCGCTCGTGACTTCCACTCCCGAGCGGCTTACGGATGACCTTTCAGTTCTTGAGGCTGCGGGTTTTGAGACTCGGGTTGTTGAGGTTGGCTCAATCTGGAATAGGAAGCTGACAACTCATTTTGAGCTGGCCGCCTTCCGCTGGAAAGGTGGAGAGCCGAGTGAGGCCCAGAGTGTCGGGATTGGCGAGGATGGACATGCCTACGGAGGATTAGTCGCGGCGGAAGTTTCTGCTCTTCCTCTGCCGGGCGGATTGCCGGTTGAGATGTCGGGCTCGGGTGGTGTACTGGCCGGAGTCAGATTTGAGGAGGTGCCCGCGGTTGAGGCTGAGTCGGATGGAGATGTTATCCTTCATGCCCTCTGCAACGCCCTCTCATCCTCAATAGGCGAGTGCTCGCTCGGGGGCTATGCGACACCGCTCTGCCGAAACGGCGTTACCGATAGCCGTGAGTACCTGGCCCTCATTCTTCAAAAAGTTGCCGCTGCGGGCCTCTCACTGATCCACTGTTCACTCTCAATCGAGGCTCTTCATCCTAAAATAGACCCACTCGTGCCCGCCCTAAAAAACTCGCTCTCTCAGCTGCTGGGTCTCTCCCTGGAGCGTATTGGTATAACCGCAACAACCGGAGGTGGGACACGCTTTATTAAAGGGAATGATGGGATATACTGTCGTGTAGTCGTCCTCCTAGCGCGTTCGTGTTTTTTTCCCCCTTATGCTGAAAATACAGGCACACGCCAAAGTTAACCTGACCCTCGACGTATTTGAGGCCGAGGCATCCGGCTATCATAAGATGCAGAGCCTCCTCTACGAACTGCCCGACCTTTTCGATGAGCTCACCATTGAAGAGTCAGGGGAGCTCCCTCCCGGCTCGATCGAGCTCGTCTGTGAGACTCCCGGAGTTCCAACTCATCGTGAGGGCTCCCCGCTCCTCAGGGCGGCTCACGAGCTTCGCGAACTCACTCAGGGGGCTCGCCCCATTCGCCTGACTCTCAAGAAAAAAATCCCCATCGCCGCCGGCCTTGGTGGAGGTTCTTCCGACACCGCCGCGGCACTTCGCGGGCTGGCTCAGCTGTGGAGTATTCCTTGCTGTTCACTCGCCTCTCCGCTCGCTCGCCCACACGATCCCGACTGTCTCTTGGTGAAGATCGCCGCTCGACACGGTATGGATGCTCCCTTCTTTCTTGTCGGGGGGGCGGCTCTGGCTACTCACTATGGGGAAGAGGTTATGCCCCTTTCCTCAGACCTCCACGGCCTTAAAATTCGAGTAGTCGAGACGGGTCTGGCTAGCCCAACCGCCGAGGCCTACCGACTCCTTGATGGTCTGCCCCATGGGCGCGAGGCCTCTTCCACTGAGGCTGCACTGGCGGCTCTCAAAGCGGGCGATCGGGAATCTCTCAAGCACTCTCTTCATAACGACTTCGAACCGGCCATCTTCGCCGCCTTCCCCGCACTTGAGTATAGGAAAAAGGAGCTCGAGAGAGGTGGAGCGATCGTTATGCTTGCCGGCTCGGGGGGTGCTCTGCTGGTTATCGATTAGCCGCTCGCCGCCACTCGGGTAAGTCACCGCTCGGTAGCCCCGGCCACAGGTGAACAAGCCGGCACGGTAGTCTGCTTCGGGCTATTGGCCTACTCGTAGGGCTGGCGTCCCTTCATGGCTCGGCCGAGGGTTACCTCATCCGCATACTCGAGGTCTGCTCCCACAGGTATACCGGTGGCGATTCTGGTAATACGGACCTTGTAAGGGTGCAGGAGTTTCTGGAGGTAGATCGCCGTCGCCTCCCCCTCACTACTGGGGTTGGTCGCAAGGATTATCTCCACCGGCTCCTCCGATTCCCGGAGGCTTACAAGTCGGTTCACCAGCTCGTTTATTTTAAGGTTCTCGGGGAGGACGTTGTCCAGAGGTGCGATACGTCCGTGGAGAATATGATAGACGCCGTGGAACTCGCGTGAGCGCTCGATCGCCTCGGCGTCAAAAACATGTTCCACCACACAGATTACGTGCTGTTCACGTCGCAGGTCGCTGCAAATAAGGCAGAGCTCGTCGTCTGAGAGCATGCAACACTGCCGGCAGAACTGTACCTCCTCTCGAAGGCGAATAAGTGAGTCGCCGAGCTCTTGAGCGAGTGAGCGGTGCGACCGCAGCAGGTAGTAGGCATAGCGCTGAGCCGTCTTTTCGCCGATACCGGGAAGTTTAGCCAGTGCGGTAATGAGTTTTTTGACGGACTTGGGCAGCATGCGATCAGCGCGTTACGAGGTGGAGGAACTCACTTCGGGTATTAAGATTCTTTTTGAAGAGTCCGACCATCGCTGACGTTACCACGTTTGCCCCCTGCTTTTCTACGCCTCGTGCCATGACGCAGAGGTGCTGAGCTTCAAGTACGACTCCCACACCGCGAGGGTTCAAAAGCTCCTTAAGTGTATCGGCGATCTGTTTGGTAAGGCGCTCTTGGTTCTGCAGACGACGGGCGAAGATGTCGACGAGGCGAGGAATTTTCGAGAGACCGATAATATGTCCGTCGGGGATGTAGCCGATATGTGCCTTTCCAAAAAATGGGAGCATGTGATGCTCGCAGGTTGAGTAGAACTCAATATCTTTCATGACGATCATCTCGTCGTAGTTTTCAGCCTCAAAAGTAGTAACGACTTCTTTGGGATCTTTACCATAACCCGCAAAGATCTTGTCGAAGGCGCGTCGAGCTCGCTCGGGTGTTTTTTTGAGGCCCTCTCGCTCAGGGTCTTCGCCGAACGATGTGAGCATTTTCTTTATGGCCAGTTCAGTCTCGTTCATGTCGTTATGCATAATGATGTACCAGTGAGATAAAATAAGCGTGGAGGCGAGTATCGTCGGTTAGTTCCGGATGGAACATTGTAGCAAGAATCCCTCGTTCGCGCACCATAACGGGCTCGCCCTCATACTCGGCCAGAACCTCAACTCCCCTTCCAACTCGGCGGATGCGTGGGGCACGTATAAAGAAAACAGGGGCGGGTTCCGGGCCCAAAACGGGAATCTCGAGTGCGGTTTCAAAGCTCTCAGCCTGATGGCCATAAGCATTTCGTTCGATGGTAATATCCAGGAGTTTCAGACTCTGAGGAGGACGATTTTCGACCTCTTTCGCAAGAAGAATGGCTCCCGCACAACTCCCCCAGATCACGAGGGGGTGTTTTTTCGAGAGGGCTCGTTTCTTAATCGCCAGGTCGAGCTTGTTGGTGATGAGAAGTTTGCTTATTGTTGTCGACTCACCGCCGGGAATAATCAGTCCGGCTACCTTATCCAGCTCGTTCTCAGTACGTACCTCAAGAACCTGCGCACCACATTTTTTGAGCGCCTGTACATGCTCGATAACCGAGCCCTGAATAGCCAAAACACCGATAGAAAACCGACTCTTTGTTGACACCGAGTTGATTTTACAGGGAAAATGCGATTACGCAAGCATCGAACGGTTCTTTGCTCGCACCGTCTCTTGAACCCTCTTTGGAACCCCTAGCCCGTCCTCCTAATGGCTTTCTTCTCAGAATTTTTCTTCTCAACACTCATCGGTAAGCCGGTCTATACCTTCGATGAAAAGCTCTATGGCCGCTTCCGTGACTTTGTTGTGCGGCGCCACGACAGTCATTATATCGTTACAAAGGTTCGACTCCGGACTAATAAGGGCGAGCGTATTCTCATCCCGTGGAAGCACGTCCACTCACTGGACTCCGACCCGGTATCTGTCAAACTCAAGAAAAATGCCGACGAGATTATATCGCTCGACTATGACGAGACCGAGCTCCGTCTTAAGCGAGATTTTCTTGATCAGCAGATTGTCGATACTCACGATCACCGAGTGGTGCGCGTCAACGATATAAAAATAATCGCCCTCAAAGGTGACCTTTTTGTTGTCGCTGCGGATACGGGAATACGCGGCCTTTTGAGGCGCATTGGCTTTGAGACCATCGCTCTGGGCTTCCTGGCGCTCTTTAACAAGTCGCTCCCTAACACTCTTATTCCCAGTAAGTTCATCGACCCACTCCCCGCTCGTCTGCGTCACCATATCGCACTGAACGTCGCCCAGGACGAACTCAAGCGCATGCACCCTGCCGACCTGGCCGACATTGTAACCGATCTCGACCAGTTTGAGCGTCTGAGTATGCTCAAGACTCTGCCGGTAGAGACCGTGGCCAACACCATTGCCGAGCTTGAGCCGGAGGTCCGAAAAGAGCTGGTTAAGACATTGAAAGATGAGACTCTTTCTAAAGTGCTCGAGCGTCTCTCCCCCGACTCGGCTACCGATATCGTCTCCGAACTCCCCCGTCGACGTATGCGCCGCGTCTTGAGTGCGATGAAAGTTGGTGATGCAAACGAGATTCAGGAGCTGCTGAAGTTTAAGGAAGATACGGCGGGTAGTCTGATGAACACCGAGTATGTCGCCTTCCCGGATGACATAACCGCCGCCGCCGCTCTCGAGGAGCTTCGTACCAAGGCCGATCAGGCCGAGCAGATATTCTATCTCTACCTCGTCGACTCAAAGAACGTCATTAGTGGAGTGATCTCCCTAAAAGACCTTATCTTTGTGGCCCCACAGACCATGCTCTCCTCAATCGTCCGTCGTCCCCCAATCGTGGTGGATCTGGAAGAAGATATCGACGAGGTGGTTGAGAAGTTCGCGAAGTACAACCTGATCGCCATCCCCGTGGTTGATGCGCACAACACCCTTCTTGGGGTTATCACCGTCGACGACGTCCTGCCTCTCCTTCAAGAGCAGGCCGAGTAGTCAGCCCCCCGTTATTGTTTATCTCTGGCCCATAGTCTCGCATGATCGCCTACCTTAAAAAACGCTCTCGCTCCCTCTTTCTTCTCTTCGCCTTGATCGGCCCTGGTATTATCGCGGCGGCTGTGGGAAATGACGCCGGAGGTATCACAACCTACTCTGTTGCCGGTGCTCACTTTGGTTACAGCATGCTCTGGGTGATGATCCCCATCACTTTCTTGTTGGTAACCATTCAGGAGATGTGCAGCCGTATGGGTGTGGTTACCAAGAAGGGTCTGGCGGATCTGATCCGTGAGTCGTACGGCGCGCGTGTTACCTTTTACATGCTCATCAGTTTGGTGATTGCGAATATCGCGACGATCATGTCGGAGTTTGCAGGTGTGGCGAGCTCGATGGAGATATTCGGAATTCCTCGCTACGTCTCCGTGCCCGTCGGCGGAGTTATCGTCTGGTTTGTGATAACGCGCTGGAACTACCGCTCGGCAGAAAAAGTTTTCTTGCTCGGTGCGCTCCTCTACCTGGCCTATATTGTCTCAGGCTTTCTCGCACGGCCCGACTGGTCGGCAGTTGCCGTTAGTCTGGTGAATCCCGCTATCGAGTGGACTCACACCTATGTGCTTACGCTTGTTGGTATCATCGGTACCACCATAACGCCCTGGATGCAGTTTTATCTGCAGGCCTCGGTCGTGGAAAAAGGCCTGAACATAGAGGATTATAAGTATACAAAACTGGATGTCGGGATTGGCGCAGTTGTGGCGAGTATCGTCGCCTTCTTCATTATGGTCGCCGCCGCCGCGACGCTCTTTCCCGCCGGAATTCAGATCGAGACGGCGACGGATGCCGCCCTCGCTTTGGGGCCTTTGGCGGGTAACTCCGCCGAGATGCTCTTCGCCCTGGGGCTCTTGAACGCCTCGCTTCTCGGTGCGATGATCGTGCCCCTGGCCACCTCTTACTACATCTGTGAAGGGCTTGGCTTTGAGGCAGGTGTGGACAAGTACTTTAAAGAGGCGCCCTGGTTTTACGGCATCTTTACAATCCTCCTCATTCTCGGGGCTATTCCCGCACTCTTCCCCAAAACTCCATTGATCGACATTATGATTGTCGCACAAGTTATTAATGGAGTTTTGCTCGCTCCGGTCCTTATCTTTATTGTCCTCCTCATCAATAAAAAATGGCTTATGGGGGAGCACACAAATAAGCGTGGTTATAACATAATCGTCTGGATAACTGTTATCCTGCTGATCCTTCTAAGCACCTTCCTCATCGCGACAACTCTAGTTCCCTCGCTGAGCGAAAAGATTTTCTAGCTTGTCGATCTCAAAGCTCTCCATGGGCTTTCCCAGGCCGGTTGAGACGCGTGCGATAACATCGGGGTCCCGGTAGTGCATTGTGGCCTCAACGATGGCTTTGGCACGCTTTTCAGGATCGGAGGATTTGAAAATTCCCGAGCCTACAAAGACTCCCTCCGAGCCAAGTTGCATCATCAGAGCCGCATCTGCAGGAGTTGCAATACCGCCCGCTGCAAAATTTACGACGGGGAGTTTGCCCATGCGGGCAACCTCTTCAACGAGCTTCAAGCTGACGCGCATCTCCTTCGCCGCCTTTTCCAGAGCCTTCTTGCCGGCACCTTTGAGTGCCTCGATCTCACGAGTAATCTGTCGCATGTGGCGGACGGCCTCAACCACATTTCCGGTTCCGGCCTCGCCTTTTGTGCGAATCATCGCGGCCCCCTCCTGAATACGGCGGAGCGCCTCACCCAGGTTGCGAGCTCCACAGACAAAGGGCATTTTGAAGGCGAGCTTATCAACATGCAGCTCCTCATCAGCGGGCGTGAGGACCTCAGACTCGTCGATATAGTCAATGCCCAGCGACTCAAGAATCTGCGCTTCGACAAAGTGTCCTATGCGCACTTTTGCCATGACGGGAATAGAGACTGCTTTCATAATGCCGATAATCATCTTGGGGTCGGACATACGTGCAACTCCTCCCTGCTTGCGAATATCGGAGGGGACTCTTTCGAGGGCCATTACGGCAACCGCGCCCGCCGCTTCGGCGATCTTGGCCTGCTCGGGAGTAACAACATCCATGATGACTCCGCCCTTGAGCATCTGAGCCAGCCCGCGTTTGAGAGCGAGAGTATTCTTCTGCGTTGGAGCTTTAGGCATAGAGTTTTTGGGGGACTGAGTGGCGGTTTTTTTCTTCGTTGGCATGGGGAGGAAGTTAGGAAGCGAGCTGCTGTAGTGAGTGGGGCGGTTAGTCTTGATAGGCACTCCACGGTTTGATTTTGAGATCGTCCACCGAGTAGCGGGAGAAGGTCTCAACAAGTGCCCGCGCAATCTGTAAGTTCGTCACAAGGGGGATATTGGAGTCGACGGCACGCCGGCGAACCAGGTAGCCGTCGGTGATCTCGTCGGTGCTGTATGATTTGGGAATGTCGATGACAAGATCGACTTTTTTCTGAGCTATATAATCCAGGATGTTGGGGTGCTTATTGGAGCGCGCCTTGTACAAGACGGTCGAGCGAATCTTATTCTCCTTAAGAAACTGTGCAGTCCCCTCGGTCGCGAAGAGTTTGAAGCCGAGCTTTACGAGCTTCTTTGTCGAAGAGAGGAAGCTGGCCTTATCCTCAATCTTACCGATCGAGAGAAGGATATTCTTTTTTGGGTAGACGAAGCCGACGGAGATCATCGACTTGAGGAGCGCCTCGTAGAGGTCGTCTCCAAAGCAGGCGACCTCACCGGTAGAGGCCATCTCGACGCCCATAACAGGATCGGCTCCTTTTAGGCGTGAGAAGGAGAACTGAGGCGCCTTGACTCCAACGTGGTCGAGGTCGAGCGTGTAGTATTTTGTCTCGCGGACCTTTTTCATCTGTGGAGCATCGAGCATCGCGTAGGTTGCAATCTCGATAAAGTTATACCCGGTTACTTTCGAGGCAAAGGGGAAACTTCGGCTCGACCGGAGGTTGCACTCGATAACCTTTATCTCGTTATTCTTAGCCAAAAACTGGATGTTGAAGGGGCCCGAGATGTTCAGGTTTTTTGCGATAGCCTTGGTGACTCCCTTGATCCGTTTGATCGTCTCGAAGTAGAGTTTTTGAGGAGGGAGGACGATCGTCGCATCGCCCGAGTGCACACCGGCATTCTCAATATGTTCAGAGATCGCGTAGATCACTACCTCGCCCTTGTGGGCTACGGCATCAACCTCAATTTCCTTTGCGCCGAGCTCGAACTTGCTCACGACGACCGGGCACTCACTCGAGATCTCGGTCGCCTTATCCAGATAGCTCTTCAGCTCCGCTTTGTTGCGGGCCACACTCATCGCCGCACCCGAAAGGACGTAACTTGGACGTACGAGAAGTGGATAGCCGACGTCTTTTGCAAAAGTCTCTATCTGTTTGACCGTGCGAAGCTCGCGCCACTTGGGCTGCTTAATCTTGAGCTCGTCAAGGAGTGCCGAGAACTTGTTTCGGTCTTCGGCACGGTCGATGTCGATCGGAGAAGTTCCGAGAATCTTGACCCCGGCCTTGTGCAGTTTGAGTGCAAGATTATTTGCCACCTGACCACCTGTCGAAATAACGACACCCAGAGGCTTCTCGAACTCATAGATATCGAGGACGCGCTCAAAGGAAAGCTCGTCAAAGTAGAGCTTGTCACACGTATCGTAATCGGTCGAGACGGTCTCGGGGTTGTAGTTGACCATGATCGTCTCATAGCCCATCTTCTCGAGCGTTTTGGCGCAGTTAACACTGCACCAGTCGAACTCTACCGAGGTGCCGATCGCATAAGCTCCGCTACCCAGAACCATTACTTTTTTCTTTTTCTTATCATCCGGAATATCGTTTTTTGTTCCGTGATAGGTGAGGTAGAGGTAGTTGGTCTTAGCGGGGTACTCGGCGGCGAGCGTGTCGATCTGCTTTATTGCGGGAATGATCTTGTTGCGTTTGCGGAGTGCGCGGATTTCTGAAGGCTGCTTGCCACTCAGTGCGGCAATCTGCTCATCGGAGAAGCCATAGAGCTTCGCCTGCTTTAGGTCGGCAACCGTAGACTGAGGTGAGCTTAGTCGCTCCTCGTGTTGGACGATGTTCGCCATCTTCTCAAGAAACCAGGTGTCGATGCCCGTCATTTTGGAGATCTGCTGGGGAGTGGTTCCTTTCTTCAGGGCTTCTGCGATTGCGAGCATACGTTTGGGGGTGGGCCTGCGGAGCTCTTTTTCTACACCCTTAGCCGAAAAGTTGATGTGGTCGTTTCCTGTAAAGCCTTTCAGCCCGATCTGCAGCATGCGGAGTCCTTTTTGAAGCACCTCCTCAAAACTGCGGCCCAGAGCCATGATCTCACCGACCGACTTCATCTCTGTGCTGATCTCGTGCGAGACCTTCTTAAACTTGGCCAGATCCCAGCGTGGAATTTTCAGAGCTACATAATCCAGGGCGGGCTCAAAGTAGGCGGTTGTCGTCTTGGTGACGGAGTTCTTAATTTCGTTGAGGTTGTAGCCCAGGCCAATCTTTGCGGCAATGTAGGCGAGTGGATAGCCGGTCGCCTTAGAGGCGAGGGCCGATGAGCGGGAAAGACGGGCGTTGACCTCGATGACGCGGTAGGCTCGTGATTTTGGATCGAGCGCGTACTGGATATTGCACTCGCCGATAATACCCAGATGCCGAATCGTGCGGATCGACACCTCGCGGAGCATGTGGTACTCGTCGTTGGTGAGTGTCTGCGACGGTGCGATAACCATACTCTCGCCGGTGTGAATACCCAGAGGATCGACGTTCTCCATATTACAGACGGTGACGCAGTTGTCGGCTTGGTCTCGGACAACCTCGTACTCAATCTCCTTCCACCCCTTCAGGTACTCCTCAACCAAAACTTGAGGTGAGTAGGCGAAGGCGGTGTCGAGCATCCCGTCGAGCTCCTTTGCTGTGTAGGCAAAACCGGATCCCTTACCGCCCAACGCAAATCCCGCACGGATGATAACCGGGTATCCGATCTTCAGTGCTGCCCTATGTGCAGCCGCCTTAGTAAGACAGGCGATACTCTTTGGATAGGCTACGCCAACCTTATCGAGCTCCTTTTTAAAGAGCTCCCGATCTTCAGTTGCTTCGATGGCGCTCACCGGAGTGCCGAGAACTTTTACATTATACTTTTTCAGAACGCCCGAGCTGTTGAGAGCGAGCCCACAGTTAAGGGCCGTCTGTCCTCCAAAACTGAGAAGGATACTATCGGGTCTCTCTTTGGCTATGACTTTGGTTACGAACTCGGGATTTACAGGCAAAAAATAGACCTCGTCGGCGAGGTCTTGTGAGGTCTGATTCGTTGCGATATTGGGATTCACCAGGACGGTTTTGATCCCCTCCTCTTTGAGGGCCTTGATCGCCTGAGAACCCGAGTAATCAAATTCACCGGCCTCCCCGATTTTTAATGCGCCGGAGCCAAGTATGAGAACCTTTTTCGGGAAGCCTTTTCTTTGCATGGTGAGCTTTCCGGGAAAGTATAGCTGACTCCGGCGCTTAGTGCAAAGGTCAATCGCTTTGCGTAAACTGACTTCTGTAACGGAGAGCCTCGGCAAGGTGGTTTTCTTCTATATTTTGAGCACACTCAAGATCCGCAATTGTGCGGGCCACTTTGAGCAGGCGGTGGTAGAGGC
>PFRX01000045.1 GCA_002788775.1 Candidatus Peregrinibacteria bacterium CG_4_9_14_0_2_um_filter_53_11
ATCGTTAAGTTTCTTCATGATCGCCGCACGGAGCTCGATATCCTTGTGGAGGAGCTTTGCGTAGGTACGCTTGTCTGCGTACCACTTTGATGGCCATGTCTTGTTGATTCCGATACGGAAGCCAATTGGATTAACTTTTGATCCCATAGTAGGTTGGTAAGTGCGCGATAAACGGATTAGTAATTAAGCTTCTTGCATCTCTTTCTCGGGAGCTGATGCCGTCTCGTTCTTCTTAGTAGAGGTCTTGGTCGGAGCTGTTTTCTGAGTCTTTACTACCTTAGTTTTCTTCTCTGGCTTGCCCTTAACTTCAGGTTCTGTTGCTGCCATGACGGCTACCTCGATCCAGATGTGGGCGGTCTTTTTCAGGATGGGATGTGAGCGACCTCGAGATACTGCTCGTGAGCGCTTGAGCATGGGCCCCTCGGTAATCACAAGCTTGCTAATATAGAGATCCTTTCTCTTCTGCTTGAAGTTCTCCTCAGCATTTGCAACAGCTGATTGAAGGGTCTTCATCAGGGGACGTGCACTGCTTTTAGGTGTGAACTTTAGGAAGTCCAGAGCCCACTCCACAGGTTTTCCACGGACGAGACCCGCTACGAGGTTCACCTTCTTGGGTGAGATACGAACTGTTCTAAGGACTGCTTTCATCTTATTAGTGGGGAGAAAAAGTGGTGTAAAATATCAGAATTATCCTTCTTTAGCCAGCTTGCCGCCATGGCCTTTGAACTTGCGAGTGGGGGCGAACTCACCGAGACGGTGGCCTACCATGTTCTCGCTGACATAGACGGGGATGTGCTGCTTTCCATTGTGGACTGCGAACGTGTGACCTACGAATTCTGGTGGAATTTCTGATGCACGAGCCCAAGTCTTGATGATCTGCTTGCTGCCTGTCTGAGCCATCATCATGATCTTCTTGAGGAGCTTGGGGTCAACGTAAGGTCCTTTTTTTGAACTGCGAGCCATAAGCTTAAAGTTAGTTGGGGAGAATTAGTTGGTCTTGATAAGTTGCTTACCCTTTCGTGTCTTAACGATAAATCGATTAGTCCACTTCTTTCGTTTGCGGGTCTTGTGGCCCAGTGCTGGCTGACCCCATGGTGTCTTGGGATGGATCAGACCGATTGAGGTACCACCTTCTCCACCTCCATGTGGATGATCTACAGGGTTCATAGCCTTACCACGGACGATTGGGCGGCGTCCCATCCAGCGTGCACGTCCGGCCTTACCGAGGCGTACGAGGCTGTGGTCTAGGTTACCAACACGTCCGATTGAAGCATAGCATGTGGGGCGTACATAGCGGACTTCCTTTGAAGGAAGCTCAATCTGGGCCATCTCATTCTCAATGGCAATGAGACGGGCGGATGAGCCTGCGCTGCGGACGATCTGTCCACCGCGTCCCTCCTGAAGTTCGATGTTGTGAACGAGGAAGCCGATAGGAATATTCTTGATCTGAAGTCGGTTGCCCGGCTTAACCTTACCTTTCTCACGGGTCATGATCGGAGTTCCTACCTCAACTCCTTCCGGAGCGATGTGGTAGCGCTTATCTCCATCGGCGTAGGTAACCAGCATAATGAAGCAGGTGCGATTTGGGTCGTACTCAATAGCTGTGACCTTTCCAGGAACATCCAACTTTTCCGTCTGCTTGAAGTCGATCATACGGTAGAGGATTTTGTTCCCGCCTCCTCGGTGACGAACGGTCAGGCGGCCCTGATTGTTGCGGCCGGCATGCTTTTTCAGCTTAACGCGGAGGCGCTTCTCGGGCTGTCTCTTGGTTACCTCTTCGTAGGTTAGACGGACTGCAAAGCGCTGTCCTGGGGTCGTCGGTTTAAGTTTCTTAACTGGCATGAGTGAGTGAAATTAAACTTTGAGGGAAGGTTTAGTAATATCGATTTTTTTCTTACCCTTTACAGTAACGATAACTTTCTTGTACTCGGGGCGTTTGGTCATCTCTTTGCGGCCTCGTCCGATACGAGTCTTCTTTGGTGTCCGCATAACGTTGACCTTTACCACATCGACACAGTAGAGCTTCTTGAAGGTCTCTCTAATATCGATCTTGGTAGCATCGTGGCGAACGTAGAGCTGGTACTTGCCGCGCTCTTCTTGTGCCGTAGCCTTTTCGGTAACGACCGGTTTGATGATTAATAGGAAGGTTTGCATGAGTGCGATGGTTCTTAGTTAGCTGAGGTGAATACTTCTTCGAGCTTTGGGAGGGCCTCTTTGAGAAAGACTACGTCGTCGTACTTCAGGAGGTCATCCAAATTCAGGTAGTTAACAAGGAGAGTCTTAACATGGGGGATGTTTCGTGAGGTTCGCATGATCCCTTCGCTTTTCTGTGGGAGGATGAAGAGTACTTTTCTCTCGAAGGGAAGCTTCTTGAGCATCTCGGCGAATACTTTCGTCTTCATCTCATCGGCATCGAATGACTCGAGGGCGGCGATGCGGTTCTGAGCGGCCTTTGCAGAGAGGGCAGAGAAGAGAGCGAGTCGACGCTCTTTCTTTGATGCGCTTACCGTGTAGTTGCGAGTACTGCGAGGACCAAAGGCCACACCTCCACCAACGAAGTGGGGATTGCGAGTAGAACCCTGACGAGCTCGTCCCGTGTGCTTCTGCTTGTATGGTTTTTTCCCACCACCCCTCACCTCACCCTTTGTCTTGGTGTGTGAGATCGCGATGCGTCCATTACTCAGCTGGAGCATGAGTATTCGGTGCATGAGGCCTTCATTCACCTCAACCCCGAACACTTTGTCGGAGACAGTGATGTCTTCCGCCTTACTGCCGTCTTGTTTGTACAGAGGTATTTTCATGATGTGCGTACGATAACGAGTCCACCGTTAGGTCCCGGAATGGGGCCCTTAATAAGAAGAAGATTTTGATCGGAATTAATAGTAACAACTGGTCGATGAGCAAGAGTGACCGTGGCGTTACCGTCACGTCCCGCCATGCGCTTTCCTTTGTGAATACGGCCAGGCTTAGCACAGGCCCCAACGGATCCGGGCTCTCTCTGATGATGACTTCCGTGAGTTCTCTTACCTCCGGAGAAGTTGTAGCGAACCATGGTACCGGTGAATCCGCGTCCCTTTGAGGTTCCTGTAATCTTTACATCAGAGGCCTCCTTAAGCGAGTCGACAGTGATCTTGTCCCCGATCGTATAATCTGAAGGATTTTCAACGCGGAACTCCCTAAGAAAGCGGAACTTCTTGGTCTTGCGAGGTTTTTTGAGATCTTCGAAGCCGAGAACGACTGCATTGTAGCCGTCCTTCTCAAGTGTCTTAATGTGTGTAACCGTTGATGGTGGGCAGCTGAGAACAGTCACGGGGACTGCAGCGCCTCCATCTTGGAAGACACGGGTCATACCTACTTTTCTAGCCAGAAGTCCTGACATGCTTTTGTAGTGGTTAGTGGTACCCTTTCGGGTAAGTAATGTGAAGCTTTGGACTTTTATGGGAGTAGTTCCCCCCGGTATCGGGGCCTTAGCTTCTTCTAACGTGCAAACCTTAAATAGCTCAAGGCGCGGAGCAAAATTACAGAGACACGTCTTGAAAGTCAATGAGCATATCTAAAAGCACTTGACTCTATTGCCCTAAAATGTGCTAATATATAAGCAACTGACTATTTACTCCGCACCCACTAGGAGCGGTGGTATACTGCCAAGGTTGTAGAGGGGCACGAGCCTTCACTACCTTATCTACATTAGATTTATTTGCCCCCTTACTCTCATAAGCTATGTCTATTACATTTTTTGGACCCGATGCCGTGAAAGCCGAGACCATGCAGGATCTCTATCGTCAGCTGACTATTAACAAGGAAGGTAATTTCGAGGTGGAGTTTCCAGCTGCCGGAACGCCTGAGTCCGCCCAGGCTTATGAGACAACTCGCGTAACCCTCCTCACGCTTTTTCGTAACGGCCTGACCGCCCTCAAAGCTCAGGACGGAAACTCGATTATGCGCCTCTACTACCCAACGCCGGGTATTCCAACCGCTTTCTTTGACGAGAAGGATATGGAGGCGGCCTTGAATACCGCGAATATGATTCTCAATCCGAACGATCCCTACTTTGCCCTTATGGTTGCAGATGGGGAGATCGGCGCAATCCGCGTCTTGGGTGATACTATTAATATGGTTAATAAGTACGCCGATGCTCGAACTGCCTTTGTGCTCCTGAGGATGTTTGCTCGTTCACACAAGGAAGGGGAGCAGGAGAAGATGCTCGCTGAGCTGCCCTTTGACCAGCGCAAGGATGTTCTCGTCCGTCGCCGCAACTCTATGCTCGCGGTGAGCTTCCGTGCAGATAACAACTACCTTATTCCCGAACTCTTCAAGAAGTTCTCGGATCAGGCCGATCAGCAGACTCTTACCGGTCTGGTTAACGCTTTCGACCAGAATGCCCTTCGTCTTAAGCTTACCGAGCTCCAGCAGTCTCGTTGGCTCTTTGTTCTCTTGAACTCACTCAACTCATGGCAAGGTGCTATGACTGATCCTCTCCGCGAGGGACTCAACTCGCTCGTTCTTGCCTTCAACTCCGCACAGAAGGATGAGGAGGTCGCACTAAAGATCGATGGCTTTGTGGACGCGGTTATTCGCCCCACACTTCCGGCCGATCAGCAGGGAGAGGCTCCTCAGCAGGACTCTTCGAGCGCGGCCCCTCAGGAAGCCCCCGCTTCAGGTGAGGTTCAGCCTCCACACTCAGAGGCTCCCGCGGGCATCACTCTTCCCCACGAAGAGGCGGGTCCAGCTGCCTAACACTCTCAACAATAAGGGGGGGGCACCCCCCTAGCACCGAGCATGATTTCCCCTTTAACTAGGGGACTCTAGCTCCCCATCAACTGCTTGTCCAGCCGCTCGGTGTCTTGATGTTGAGGGCATTTTGGCGTATAATGCGAGGATGCATAAAAAGGATTTTTACTTCGATTTTTTGCTTCCCGCTCGTCTTGTATTTAAAGCCGGTTGTGAGGGGCCAGCTGCCCCTGAAAATTCCGAGGTGGGCCAGCTCTCTAAACCTCCCGATCTCACTATGGGCGATGCCGATGAGGCGATGGATGCCGGCCAGGCCCTTCTGGAACAGTGTGGCGCGAAGCTTAGTGGTCTCCCTGACGTTGCAGCAGTTGCCCCTTCTCCCGCTCTGAAAGAGGATATCTCGAAACTTTCCGCCGCTGAACTTTTTAAGGATGTCGATGCTTACAAGGATAGGCCGGACTTCCCCCAGATCCTTATGGGCCATTTAGCCCATCTCGATGGGGCTTCCGCTCAAGAGTTTTTTGGGGCCGGTGATTCGTTGATGGAGACGCTCAAAAGTAAGGGCCTTCTGGAACAGGCCGCCCGGCAGGTATCAGATCAGCGTGCGCTTATCTTCAGTAATCCGAATGAGTCCCTGCTCTCCAACTTTTTATCGTGTAAGGACTTCTCATCGGATCTCAAACGGGATGTGGTGGTCTTGGTCCTGGCAAAAGCGCCCCTCATCTTGGTGGACGTTTACGGCTTCTATCACTCTGAGCCATGGGCGAAAGATCTTTTTTCTATGGCACTTCAACGTTCTATCGCCGCGGTTCCCCAGACTCTTATCTACCAGTATCCCCGCATCGTCTCAGGTGAGCTTCCCATTGAGGCGAACGATCCGGCCTTCCAGAACTTGTTCGGCTACTTGAGTACGCAGGGAAGTCCGGAAGACCTGCTCGATGCCAATAACTTAATGGGCAGTGATCCGGCCATCAGCCTCAAGCTTAAAGAGATTTTTAACTCCTGGGCAACCACGCAGCCTGTTAAGGCGATTGAGTTCGGAGACTTGGTTCTACAAAGCGATGGGGAGACCCCTCCCTACGTTGTGGCACAACTTCCCACTATCACTCGTATGTTGGTTCAGGTGATGGCTTTGGATCCAGCTGCTCTCGATGCACTTTTAGACAGTTTGCCACTGATCGTTTCTTACGAGAGCTCACTTGATGTGCTCTTTGAAAACCGCGATCGGCTTTTCTCGGGTCTGTCAGCCTCGAGTCTCGACTCGGTGCTGCGCGGAGCTGATGATCTCGCGCTGTTTTTTGGGCAGGCCGATCTTTTGGAGACTACCGAGGGGCCAACCACTAACGATCTTTTAGTCACACAGTTGTCGGCCGCTTTTCGCAAGGGGCCCGTTACCGGCGATAACATTACCTCACTCTATCGTCTCACCGCTTTCTCCGATACGGAAAAGGCGACGATTCTTCACTCGCTCTTGAGAGAGGGGAGTGAGGCTGTAATTGGCTCTCTTACGGTAGCTTCAGCGGAAGCCCTTTTGAAGAGTTATTCGAGTCACAGCGATGAGCTTCTCGCTCGGGCCGCCGGAGACTACCTGTATAAGAATGCGCCGGATATACTCTTGGTAGATACGACGGTTCGTAAACAGATCATGATGGGGGAGGGGCATACAATAGACGAGCTTGCTGCCAAGGTACTTACGACAAAGCCACTCGTCGTTTTGGAGAACTACGACGCTCTGATAGCGCTTGGTCTGGGGCCTGATCTTGTGAAGAAAATCGAAGCCGCCCGAAAGATGAGAAGTGCCCTTGAGCCTAAGACAAGAGCTCTGAGTGATGGTGAGGAACTCCGCTCTCCTCTTGAGGATCCGGCCCTTTCCCAACTAGCGAAAATGGACTTAGCTTGGCTTCCTTCCGACCTTGAGCCCCGTGAGGCGGCGAAGATGGCCAGCTATATTTTGAGGAATCTTTACCTAAAGGGAGAGGAGGTTTCACAAGAAAGTGTTCAGAGTGAGTACGCACTTATTAAACAGCTGCGCGAAGAGAAGGGAGGAGAGACGCTTTTTGCCGATAAGCATGTGGTTTTAATCGCAAATAATGAGTTACTCCCCGATGGGAGGCCTCGATTCGCGCGTGGTGCTTTTCGTGAGGCAGTCCGTAGCCAACAGAAGGATGGAGGTGAGCTGGCGGTCATGATGCCCGAGGCAGGTGCTTCGGTGCGTCGCTTGAGTCAGGTTAAGGAGGAGATCCTTAGCCTGTTGGAGTCTATCTTGCCTCCCATGTCTATTGTTTTTGACGGACATGGCTCTGCGGATGGTCTTTTTATTTCGCAAGGAGTTCCCAATGAGTTTGGTTAGGTTACTGCTGGCGTTCATATCACCCCTCAAGAACTTGCCACTGTCTTTGCAAAACGCGCTGGCTATTTTGGTCCCGATGCCATTCGCGGTGAGGTGATTATTTTGGGAACCTGCTTCAATGCTAACTTCTTGCGAACTTTTTATGCTGAGCTGGCATCAAAGGGGCTACCTCTACCGGCGGCGGTCGGTACCTCCGAGTACAATCAGTATGGCTACAGTAACTTTGACAATAAGTACGGCAATGACTTCTTCGATAAAGTTCTCGAGGTCCAGGGCGAGAGGAGTACGATCGGTGATGTCTGGAAGAATGACGATGCCGCTAAGGATCTTAATCCTTCTGTCTTTGTTCCCGATGGGCAGGACCTGATCCAACTTGGAGACAACAAAAATCCCCACCGGGGTGGGGATGAACATTATGCTGCCTAGTTCTGACTGCCACCGCTCCCGGGGAGCTTGTGGTGGCGAGGTGGCGGTTAGGCTACCTCTGGAGTGATCATCTTGATCTCGATATCTACACCGGCTGGGAGGTTCAGGTTGCTCAGCGCATCGATTGTCTTTGAGTTGGACTCTGTGATGTCGATGAGACGTCGGTGAGTTCTTATCTCAAACTGCTCGCGGGCCGTCTTGTGAACGAAGGTTGAGCGGTTGACCGTGTACTTGTCGATGATCGTAGGTAGGGGGATTGGGCCGGCAATGATCGCTCCGGTCTTCTCGGCCGCATCAATGATCAGTTTCGCAGATTCATCTACAACTTTGTGATCAAAAGCTTTGATTCGGATGCGGATTTTTTGTGCAGATACAGCCATGAGAGATCAAAAGTCAAAGGTCAAAATGAGATGCCCCGCAACCTTACCAGAGGTGAGGTTGCGGGGCAAGAGAATCCGTAACAATTACTCGAGAATCTTGCTGACGACGCCGGCTCCAACAGTTCGTCCACCCTCACGGATAGCGAAGCGGAGACCCTCGTCCATAGCGATTGGCATACCGAGTGAGACGACTACCTTGATATCATCGCCGGGCATAACCATCTCAACGCCCTCAGGGAGCTCGATCGATCCGGTTACGTCGGTAGTTCGCATGTAGAACTGGGGCTTGTAACCCTTGAAGAAAGGAGTGTGTCGTCCACCCTCGTCTTTGCTCAGAACGTAAACCTGGGCCTCAAACTTAGTATGTGGAGTAATGGTACCTGTCTTTGCAAGAACCTGACCACGCTCGATATCATCCTTTTCAACACCACGGAGGAGAATACCAACGTTATCACCAGCCTGACCCTCATCGAGAAGTTTCTTGAACATCTCAACTCCGGTAACGACGGTCTTGCGAGTCTCGCGGATACCAACGATTGAGATCTCTTCGTTGACCTTAACAATGCCCTGCTCGATACGACCGGTTGCGACTGTACCACGACCCTTAATTGAGAAGATGTCCTCAATAGGCATCAAGAACGGCTTGTCGAGTGGGCGCTCTGGAACGGGGATGTGCTTGTCGAGTGCCTCGAGAAGCTCGATGATTGGAGCTGCTGCCTCACCACTTGGATCCTCCACTGCCTTGAGAGCTGATCCCTTAATGATTGGGGTTGTGTCTCCAGGGTAGTTGTACTTGTTGAGAAGCTCGCGGATCTCCATCTCGGTTAGCTCTGCGATCTCTGGATCGGCCATATCCATCTTGTTCATGAATACGACGATGTAAGGAACGTTAACCTGACGGGCTAGAAGGATGTGCTCACGAGTCTGTGGCATGGGGCCGTCTGCAGCTGAAACAACGAGAATGGCACCATCCATCTGGGCAGCACCGGTAATCATGTTCTTAACGTAGTCGGCGTGACCTGGACAGTCGACGTGGGCGTAGTGACGGTTTGGTGTCTCGTACTCCTGGTGAGAAGTGGCGATCGTAATACCGCGCTCTCGCTCCTCGGGAGCGTTGTCAATCTGATCGTAGGCTACAGCCTTGTTAATGTCGCTTGGCCATTTTGCGGCTGCAACCATAGTTATTGCTGCAGTCAAAGTGGTTTTTCCGTGGTCAACGTGACCGATAGTACCCACATTGACGTGAGGTTTGGTACGTTGGAACTTTTGTGCGTCAGCCATAAAGTTGGGAGGTTAAGAGTGGTTAATAGATGCTTGAGAGATTCTAGAGGAAGTGGTGGCCGCTTTGCAAGGAAAAATTACTTTCCCGTGCGCTCTGCAATCACTTTCTCGGTGATGTTTGAGGGAGCTCTTTCGTAGGCTGCGAACTCCATGGTGTAGGAGGCTCGACCTTGGGTCATTGAGCGAAGGTCGGTGGCGTAACCAAACATCTCGGCCAAAGGTACTTTTGCCTTAATGTATTTAACGACGGCGCGGTCACCCGATTCGAAGATCTGGCCACGGCGTGAGCTTAAGTTGCCCATAACGTCACCGAAGAAGTCTTCGGGAGTAACGACCTCCACATTCATAACCGGCTCTAGAAGGTGAGCTCCGGCTGCACGGGCCGCTTTGCGGAATGCGAGTGAACCGGCAACTTTAAAGGCCATTTCTGAGGAGTCAACATCATGGTAACTACCATCGTAGAGCTCGACGCCTATATCGATCATTGGGTAGCCTGCAACGACACCACGAGTAAGTGACTCGCGAATACCTTTGTCGACGGCTGGAATGTACTCACGTGGAATACGTCCTCCAACGACGGCATCTTTGAACTCGTAACCCTTACCTGATTCAAGCGGTTTAACGCGGAGCAGAACGTGACCGTACTGACCATGACCACCAGTCTGTTTAACGTACTTCTCTTCACCTTCTGCTTCCTTATCAATAGTCTCCTTGTAGGCGACCTGTGGCTGGCCGACGTTGGCCTCAACTTTGAACTCACGTTTCATTCTGTCGACGATGATATCCAAGTGAAGCTCACCCATTCCGGCGATGATGGTCTGTCCGGTCTCCTCGTCACTGTGGACGCGGAAGGTCGGATCTTCTTCGGCAAGTTTCTGAAGGGCGAGACCCATCTTCTCCTGATCGGCCTTTGTCTTGGGCTCAACGGCGATTGAGATAACCGGATCCGGGAACTCGATCGACTCTAGGATGATTGGGTGATTCTCGTCGCAAAGGGTGTCACCTGTGAAGGTGCTCTTTGGTCCGATCAGTGCGGCAATCTCTCCGGCCTCAACCTCCTTAACCTCCTCGCGGTGGTTTGAGTGAAGACGAACGATACGGCCAACGCGTTCCTTGTTTCCGCTCGAACTGTTGTAGACGTATGAGCCGGCGGCTATTTTTCCTGAGTAGACACGGAAGAAGGCGAGCTTACCCACAAATGGGTCGGTGGCGATTTTAAAGGCAAGTGCTGCAAATGGTTCGTTTGCATCTGCATGACGAGTCTCTTCTTCGTTGGTATCCGGGTTGAGGCCCTTCACTGGGGGAACGTCGAGAGGTGAGGGGAGGTAGTGGCAGACGCCATCAAGCATTGTCTGAACACCAACGTTCTTGAGCGAACTTCCACAGAAAACCAAGTAGAGATCGCCGGTAAGGACACCCTTACGAAGACCGTTCTTGATCTCTTCGATCGTTAGTTCGGTTCCTTCGATGTACTTTTCCATGAGGGCATCGTCATACTCGGCCGCCTTCTCGCTAAGAAGAGCACGTCGCTCTTCGAGCTGCTCTTTCAGTTCTTCAGGAACGGGGATCTCTTTGATAGTCTCTCCAAATCCACCCTCATAGTTGTAGGCCTTGCGCTCGATGATGTCGACGACACCGTCAAAGCTGCTCTCGAATCCGATAGGAAGCTGAACGGCAAAGGCGTTCTTTGAGAGGCGGGTGTGGATAGACTCGAGACTCATGAAAAAGTCTGCACCGGTCTTGTCCATCTTGTTTACAAAGGCGATGCGGGGAACGTTGTACTTGTCGGCCTGGCGCCAGACGGTCTCGGACTGTGGCTCAACACCTTGTGATCCGTCAAAGACGACGACACCTCCATCGAGGACACGCATACTGCGCTCCACCTCGACGGTGAAGTCTACGTGGCCGGGAGTATCAATAATGTTGAATCGAAACTGCTCGCCGGTGTCCGTGGTCTTCCAGTTACAGCTGGTAGCTGCGGCGGTAATGGTGATGCCGCGTTCGCGCTCCTGATCCATCCAGTCCATCTCCGCTGCACCCTCATGAACTTCTCCAATCTTATGTTTGCGACCTGTGTAAAATAGAATTCGCTCAGTGGTCGTCGTTTTTCCGGCGTCAATATGGGCGATAATCCCAAAATTTCTTGTATATTTAAGGTCTTCAGACATAAGAGTAAAGTGAAGTTAGGGAGTTACGGATTTAGTATTTTGCCAAGTGAGCAAAGGCCTTGTTGGCTTGTGCCATTCGGTGAATATCCTCACGCTTCTTGAAAGCGGGGCCGGTCTCATTTGATGAGTCGAGGAGGACGCGTGCCAACTTCTTAGACATGGGAGCACCCTTTTCTTTTCGAGCTGCACCAAGAATCCAACGGAAGGCGAGTGAGAGCTGGCGATTCTGCTTAACTTCAACGGGAACCTGATAGACGGCGCCACCCACACGTTTTGGGCGAACCTCCATGTTTGGCTTTACCGTCTCGATAGCCTTCTCGAAAATGCGCTCCGGGTCTTGTCCCTCGCTGAGCTTACTAACTTCGATGAAGCAGTCCTTGAGAATGCGTCGGGCTATGGTCTTTTTGCCGCTGTGCATTAGGGTATTAATGAATCGCTCGAGCAGAGGAGTCGATCCTTCCGGAATATGTGTCGTGTTCTTGTGCATAGTAAAGATACAGAAAAGTTATTAAGTCGTCTTAGGTCGTTTAGCTCCATAAAGTGAGCGTCGTCGTCGTCGATCGCCCAGACCCTGGGTGTCTAGAACACCTCGGACAATGTGATAGCGGACACCGGGGAGATCTTTGACTCTTCCACCTCGGATCATGACAACGGAGTGTTCCTGAAGGTTGTGTCCCTCGCCGGGAATGTAGGCGATAACCTCGAAGCCGTTGGTAAGACGAACCTTGGCTACTTTTCGGAGAGCCGAGTTCGGTTTCTTAGGCGTTGTGGTGTACACCTTGAGACAGACACCGCGCTTGAATGGTGAGGCGACGCGTGTTGTCGTTCGCTTGATCGAGTTCCAGCTGAAGCTCAGAACCGGGGACTTTGACTTCTTGTGCTGAGTTTTGCGTGGCTTGCGTACAAGCTGATTAATCGTTGGCATGAAGTGAAGTAAGAGTTTAGAAGTGAAATAAGATTCTTATGCGTGAGGACAAAGCGGGGCTAGTTTAGCGGAGGGTCGAGCGCATTTCAAGCTATTCCTCAACCATCTCTGGATGACGCTTGCGGTAGGTCTCTCCGGCAGGGATGAGTTTACCGATGATGACGTTTTCTTTGAGACCCTGGAGATTGTCAATTTTTCGCGTCGTAGAGGCCTCGACAAGAACACGAATTGTCTCCTGGAAGCTCGCGGCTGAGAGCCAGCTGTCTGTGTAGAGAGAGACGCGAGTGAGTCCCAAGAGGAGGCGTTCGTAGAGTATAGGTCGCTTGTTCTTGTCTACAAGTCGCTTGTTCTCATGCTCCACAGTGAGGATGTTAACGATCTCACCGGGGAGGAAGTTGCTGTCTCCCGAGTCGACGATGCGTCCCTTTGAGAGCATCTGGCGTGCGATGATCTCAACGTGCTTGTCATTGATGTTCTGACCCTGTGATGCGTAAATCGCCTGAACCTCACTTACGATGTAGCGCATAACAGTCTGAAGATCGGTAAGGTGGAGGAGGTCGCGCAGGTTGATGTGTCCCGAGGTCATTGTCTGACCTTTCTTTACCTCACTGCCATTCTTAACCTTGAGACTCTTTCCGAAGGCGACATGGTAGATGCGCTCGATTGGAGCGACGGTGCGGACGACAATCTTGTGCTCCTTAACCTCGATAACTTTTCCATTCTCGCTAGCACGGGTGATGTTCTTCATCTGGCGTGATTTCGCGAGCATGCCCTTAGCCTTAACGCGATCGCCTTCCTTAACGAGAATTTCATCGCCCGGCTCGACAGCATATTCTTGTTCTACGGGACCATCTGAAGTAAGGACGAGCTCGGTCTGAATACCTTTACGGTTGATCTTGATGCTGCCATCAATCTCGGCGATGACCGCCGGGGATTTTGGTGCGCGAGCCTCGAAGAGCTCCTCAACACGAGTTAGACCCTGGGTAATATCGCTTCCTTCGGCGACACCTCCCATGTGGAAGGTACGCATCGTAAGCTGTGTTCCAGGCTCACCAATGGACTGGGCGGCGATAATGCCCACTGCGGTGCCGACGGTGACGCGTCGGTTGGTACCGAGGTCACGACCGTAACACTTGCGGCAGACGCCGTTCTCAGTCTCACAGAGAATAATTGAGCGAATGGGCACCTCGTCGATCTGTCTGTTGTCGATCTCATCGATGAGTTCTTTTGTTACCTCCTCGCCCTTCTTACCAAGAACCTCACCGGTCTCCTTATCAACAAGGTTAGCACCCAGGATGCGGCCCAGAAGGCGTTTTTCAAAGCGTTCGCTTCCGAAGGCCTCTGAGTCTGCACGCTTGATGGGAACGGCTTCTTCTGCGTTACAGTCGATCTCTTTAATGATGATGTCCTGAACGGCATCGACAAGACGACGTGTCAGGTAACCGGCTTCAGCCGTCTTAAGAGCAGTATCGGATTTACCTTTACGTCCTCCATGCGTTGCGATGAAGTACTCAAGAATCGTAAATCCTTCTTTAAGGTTAGACTTAATAGGCAGCTCGATCGTCTTACCGGCGGGGTTGGCGACGAGACCTTTCATTCCACAGAGCTGAGTGACCTGTCCCCAGTTTCCACGAGCTCCGGAGTTGACCATGTAGTGGAGGTCGTTTGTCTCGGGAAGGGCGCGAATAGTTGCCTCGGTGATGACGGCCTTTGCATTAGTCCAGACCTGAATGGTGTGGAGATAGCGCTCGTCGTCAGTGACAAATCCGTTCCAGAACTGGTCGTTGATCTTCTTAATAACCTCAGAGGCCTCCTCGACGATCTTCTCCTTTTCGGGGGGGACGATCATGTCGGTTGCGGCGATTGTGAGTCCCGACTTTGTTGCGAACTTAAAGCCAATACGTTTGATCTCGTCGCTTACGCGGGCGGTTACATCTTCTCCGCAGAGGTCGTAAAGTACGGTGATGAGTGCTCCCAGGGCCTTCTTGTCCATGGCCTTGTTCAAGTAACCAACTTCATTCGGAATAATTGTGTTGAAGATAAGTCGTCCAACGGTTGTTTCGATGATCTCAACTTGTCCTTCCTCAACCTCTATGCGGGCTTTGATCGGAGCTTGAAGGTGGACGTAGCCAAGTCTGTAGGCGGTGATTGCTTCGTTTATATCCGCGAAGACCATGCCGGTACCTTTTCCTTCAGGAGTGATCTTCGTAAGGTAGTAGCAACCCAAGATCATATCCTGAGTTGGTGAGACGGTAGGCTCGCCGGCCGATGGTTTGAGAAGGTTCTTTGCGGATGCGATAAGCTCATGCGCCTCACGCTGTGCCTGTTTTGAGAGGGGAACGTGGACGGCCATCTGATCTCCATCGAAGTCGGCGTTGAAGGCCGCACAGACGAGTGGGTGGATCTGGATAGCTTTACCTTCGACCAAGATTGGCTGGAAGGCCTGAATACCGAGGCGATGAAGGGTAGGAGCTCGGTTGAGAAGGACGTAGCGATCTTTCGTTACATCTTCGAGAATATCCCAAACCTCTTTCTTGTTTCCCGAGATAAGCTTCTCGGCATTTTTTATGTTGTGAGCGTAGCCATCGCGGATCAGTCTGCCGATCACAAAGGGGCGGAATAGTTCGAGGGCCATGGTCTTTGGAAGACCACACTGGTTGAGTTTGAGACGAGGACCGACGACGATAACGGAACGACCTGAGTAGTCCACACGTTTTCCAAGAAGGTTCTGGCGGAAGCGACCCTGCTTACCCTTGAGCATGTCAGAGAGTGAGCGGAGTTTGCGCTTATCTCCCGTGTTGAAGACGGTGCGGCCACTGCGGGCGCTGTTGTTAAGGAGGGTGTCGATCGCCTCTTGGAGCATACGTTTCTCATTGCGGCAGATAACCTCGGGAGCCCCGATGGCCATGAGCTTTTTGAGACGATTGTTGCGGTTGATAACGCGGCGGTAGAGGTCGTTCAAGTCAGAGGCGGCGAAACGTCCACCGTCGAGCTGAACCATGGGACGAAGGTCCGGTGGAATGACGGGAAGAATGGTCATGATCATCCACTCGGGTTTGATGCCCGCCTTTAGAAGTGAGCCCGCAAGCTTGATGCGCTTGATGATCTTCTTCTGTTTCTGTCCCGATGCCTTCTTGAGCTCTTCCTGAAGCTCATCGGTAACCTTATCCAAGTCGAGGCTTTTGATGATGTCTCGGATAGCCTCGGCGCCGGTGCCGGCTCTGAAAACGTGGCCGAACTTCATCGACATATCGCGGTACTCAAGCTCAGTGAGTACTGAACTCACAAAGAGTTTTTCCAGGTCGTCTTTGGCCTGATTGTGCTGCTCGGTTAACTCTTCGATGCGCTTAGCCATGTCGGCCTCACTGCCACCGCTCTCCTTGAGCTCGGTCTGCACTTTTTTCTTGTAGTTCTTGAACTCGTGGAGGAGCTGCTCGCGTGCCTCTTCTTTTGTCGCATCATCAACATGGGTGATGATGTAGGCGGCAAAGTAGACCACCTGTTCGATCGTTTTGATAGGAAGATCGAGTAGAAGCCCGATACGGCTTGGCGTTGAGCGGAGGAACCAGATGTGTGTTACGGGAACAGCAAGGCTGATATGGCCCATGCGCTCGCGGCGTACAACTGATCGAGTAACTTCTACTCCACACTTCTCACAGACAACACCCTTGTAGCGGATGCGCTTGTACTTTCCACAGTAACACTCCCAGTTTTTCGTTGGGCCGAAGATCTTCTCACAGAAGAGACCGTCGCGCTCAGGTTTCTGGGTGCGGTAGTTGATCGTTTCGGGCTTCTTAACTTCGCCGTGAGACCATGAGAGGATCTCTTCGGGTGAGGCGACGCCCAGCGAAATCGAGTCGAAATCGTTAATGTTCGGGCCCGTCGGCTCCTTCAGAGCCTCCGGTGCCTGCGTTTGGGACTGCGTTTGCATTGACATATAAACTAGGTTTAAGTGACGAGGAATTAAAGTTCGGACTCTTCCACCTCTGCGGCGGCTTCCATCTCTTCTTCAGATTCAAATCCTGCGGGGACTTGGTCGGATCCCATTTCGACGGGCATATCTTCTTTTACTTTATCTTCCAACTCTTTTTCCAGAGGTGTTTCTCCTTCTTCTATCTCCTCTTCTTCGGGAGCGATGTACTCGTCCTCCGCGATTTCTTCTTGCTGAAGCTTCATAAGGCTTACCGAGAGGCCGAGACTCTGAAGCTCCTTCATCAATACGTTGAAACTCTCGGGAGTGCGGGGCTTCTTAATGAGCTCGCCTTTGACGATCGACTCATAGGCCTTTGCACGTCCGTAGACGTCGTCGGACTTGATCGTAAGCATCTCTTGAAGTGTGTGGGCGGCGCCGTAGGCCTCAAGTGCCCAGACCTCCATCTCACCAAAGCGCTGACCACCGTGTTGCGCCTTACCTCCGAGAGGCTGCTGCGTAACGAGCGAGTATGGTCCGACAGAGCGAGCGTGGATCTTATCTTCGATAAGATGGCTCAGCTTCATGATGTAGGCGATACCGACCGTCGTCTTGGTGTCAAATGGCTCACCGGTAAGACCATCGAAGAGCTGGATCTTTCCGTCTTCGGGGAGCTTGGCTTCCTGGAGCTTCTCCTTGATCTGGTCGGTCGTGACTCCGTTGAGAGCGGGGGAGGCAACACGAATGTTGAGCTCCTGAGCCGCCCAACCAAGATGAGTCTCAAGAATCTGACCAATGTTCATACGGCTGGTGACACCGAGTGGGTTCAAGATCATGTCGACCGGTGTTCCGTCAGGAAGGTAGGGCATGTTCTCCATCGGAACGATGAGAGAGATAATACCTTTGTTTCCATGTCGTCCGGCGATCTTGTCACCGATTGAGATCTTACGAGTCTGTGCGACGCTCACGCGGATCTGTTTGTTGACGCCGGTTGCAAGCTCGTCGCCCTCTTTTCGAGTGAAGACCTGGACGTCGACGACTTTACCGTAGGCACCTCCGGGCATGCGGAGTGAGGTGTCTTTAACATCGCGGGCCTTGTCTCCAAAAATGGCGCGGAGCAGTCGCTCTTCAGCGGTCAGCTCGGTCTCACCCTTTGGTGTGATCTTTCCAACGAGAATATCTCCCTCCTCGACCTTAGCGCCGATGCGGATGATACCTTCCTCGTTAAGATCTTTGAGGCGGCCTTCACCGACATTGGGAATGTCGCGGGTAATAATTTCAGGTCCGAGCTTCGTGTCTCGAACGTCCATTGTGTAGTGCTCGATATGCAGAGAGTCAAAGGTGCCTTTCTGAACGAGACGGTCGGAGATGATAACGGCATCTTCAAAGTTGTAACCCTGCCATGACATGTAGGCGACGAGGATATTCGATCCGAGTGCGAGCTCACCATTTTCGGTTGAGGCCCCATCGGCCAGAACATCACCCTTCTTCACCTTCTGCCCCTTGTTAACTTTCGCACGCTGGTTCAGACACGTTGCCTGGTTGGAGCGTGTGAAGGTAAGGAGCTCATACGTCTTTTTGCGGCCACTGTCGTAGATAACCGAGATCTCTCGAGCGTCTACAGCTGAGACCATACCGCTCTCCTCGGCGAGGAGAACCTGTCCGGAGCTCTTGGCTGTAATCTCCTCCATACCGGTTCCGACGATCGGAGCCTGTGGGTTGACGAGAGAGACGGCCTGACGTTGCATGTTCGAACCCATCGAGGCGCGGGTGTTGTCATCGTGCTCAAGGAAGGGAATCAGCGCGGTTGTCTCGGAAATAATCTGTTTAGGTGAGACGTCCATATGAGTGACGTCGTTGACGTGAGCCAGCATCGGCTCGCCATTTTGGCGGGCGGCAACCCGAGTCTGAGTGAACTCACCGTTAGCACCCAACTCAGAGTTGGCCTGAGCAATCGTCAGCTCCTGCTCGGCCTCGGCATCAAAGTAGGTAACCACCTCTGTAGGGTAGGGGACGACCTTGACCTCCTTGAGGTCTTTAATCTTTCCTAACTCTTTGGCCAGTTTCGCATCGACAATGGCGCGGCTCTTACCCACGACCTTACTGCCGTCCATAACATCGCCGTTGAGCGTGCGTCCCACGAGTCCCTTTTCAGTGTTGGGAGCCGTGTGATTAACCTCGCGGAAGGGGGTCTCGATGAAGCCGTACTTATTAATACGCGCATAGGTAGCAAGATGGACGACGAGTCCAATGTTCGGACCTTCAGGTGTTGCGATAGGACAGATGCGTCCATAGTGAGAGGGATGCACGTCACGAACATCAAAGCTGGCGCGCTCTCGGGAGAGACCGCCGGGACCCATGGCCGAGAGACGTCGCTTGTGGGCGAGCTCTGCGAGCGGGTTGGTCTGGTCCATGAACTGTGAGAGCTGTGAACTTGCGTAGAACTCTCGAAGGGCGGCCGTGATAGGACGAGAGTTGATAAGCTGAGTCGGTGTGACCGTCTCGATATCCATAACGGTCATGCGGTCTTTAATAATGCGCTCGGTGCGGAGAAGACCGACACGGAACTTGTTCTGAACGAGCTCACCGACACCGCGAATGCGGCGGTTGCTCAAGTGGTCAATATCATCGGGTGAGAGCTCGCCATTGTTGAGGCGAATGAGGTGCTTCATGATCTGGACAAGATCTGAAACCTGGAAGGTGTGATTTTCTTTGGAGTTCGCAAGGTCGAGCTTGAAACGTCGGTTGAGTTTGTAGCGTGCGACTGCACCCATGTCGTATTTCTTGTAGTCGAAGAACATCGACTTGATGAGTGACTTGGCGTTCTCGGGAGTAGCAAGGTCGCCGGGGCGAATCTTGCGGTAGATCTGCTGGTAGGCCTCGTCAATGGTCTTTGCCGGATCCTTGTCGAGGGTCAGAAGCATGTAGTCGTAGTCGAAGTTGGTGTTCTCGTCCTTAAAGAGGTCCAGAATATCTTTGTCGCTTTCATAACCGAAGACGCGAAGAAGACTCGTGATGGGGATCTTGCGCTTGCGGTCGATCTTAACTGTGATGATGCCTTTCTTGTCGGTCTCGATCTCGAGCCAGGCACCACGTTTTGGAATAATTTTTGCATTGTTGAAGGCGGGTGCTGCGGCATTACGTGAGAAGAAGACACCCGGCGAGCGAACAATCTGACTGACGACCACACGCTCGATACCATTAATGATGAAGGTACCGCGGTCGGTCATAAGGGGGATGGAGCCGAGAAAGACGTCCTGCTCCTTAATCTCACCACTCTCCTTATTAATAAGCTGTACGTGAACTTTGAGGGGCGCCTCGTAGGTGAGGTTCTTGTTCTTTGCCAAATCCGGATCGTACTTGGGCTCTCCGACGGAGTGCTCAAGGAAGTGGAGCTCGAGTTTCTTCCCTGAAAAATCCGAGACGGGCGTCAGCTCGTCAAGGAGTTCGCGAATACCCTCCACAAGGAACCAGCGGTATGAGTTGATCTGTGTCTCGATGAGGTTGGGCATAGCGCACGCCTCCTTCTCGTCATTGAGGAACTTGCGTCCCGCGCCTTCAAGCACAAGGTGCTCGTGAGTAAGATCGGGGAGGTAGGTCTCGATCTCCGTCTTCTTCAACTTGGGAGCAACTGCCTTTATCTTCTTAATCTCTTCTTTCTTTGCGGTCTCTTTGCCGGGCGTCGGCGTAGCTCCTTTTACTGCGGTCGTTGCTGTGGTTTCTTTTTTAGAAGCCGTTTTCTTTTCTGCGGCTTCTGCCGAAACGGACGGCATCTTCTTTTCTATCTTCTTCGAAGAAGCCTTCGGTGCGGCCTTTGCGGTCGTCTTTGAAGCGCTTTTTGCAGTAGACGTTTTTTTAGGCATACGTGAGTAAAAGTGAAAGGATAGATGTGACAAGCGCATGGGCAAGCCAAGGCTCGTCGTCACGATCCCCTGTCCACAACACAATCAGAATTAGGGCGCATAGTAGATTTTATTGATTCTCAAGCCAAGTGCAAGCTCGCGTTGCCAATGGGGGCTCTTTCGGCTTGACGTATCTATTGAAAAATTATACTGCGCTATTGTGGGCGGAGGTGTCATCGCGCTCCGTTTTTGCAAGTATAGTATCGAGGCCTTGACTCTTATATGGCTTTCTTACGCCGTCGTCTCAGGGTCGCACTCTTCGGGCCGGTTCCAGGCCGCTCGCATTCTGGCGACCATCGCTGTCATCTTTTCTCCTATGCCGCCGCTAGCAAAGTCGAGTTTGGTGACGAAGGTGACTCCCGGATTTAGTTCAAGGAACGCGGTGATATTCTCATTTTGCTCTGAGCCTGAGTTCAGGACGATCGCTTCGGCCGGAACGCCCATTGCCAAAGCTATGTCGGCAACCTTGAGCCCGTCGTATCTCCCGGGCATCTCCATGTCCGTAAAGACACCCGCCAGTCTTTCGCCGATTTCCACTAGAGCAGTGTATGCCTCACTTACATTTGATGCAGTTACAGCCGTAATTCCCCCCATTGATGCCGCGCGTTTGAAAGTTCTGAGGGGAAAAGAAGAGTCATCCACAATAAGCAGGGTGGTGTGCTCTGGTGGTGTTGATCCTTCTTCTGTTGTTGGAGTTTTCGGAGTTTCGTTCATTGGAGTGGGGTTATGGGCGACATAGTAGCATGAATTAATTTTACGTCAAATAACCCTCCCGTTTTAGCAAAGGGCAGTTAGTTTTTAGCTTCTCCTAGCCGACGAAATCTTCCAGCTCTTCTTCGCTTTCTTGTTCGCCGGCTGGAATGCTGACAAAGTACTCCTCGTAAAACTCTTTGCAGAGCTTTAGGTTCTTCATCACCTTGTCGTCTGAACCGGCACCCATCGACTTAGGGCTGATCTTGTAGGAAATAGCGCCTTTGTATCCCTCTTGCTTCAACTTGGTCAGGAAGCTTTCGAGTGGCAGGATGCCTTCGTTGGGCAGCGCATAGCCCTCACCCTTACGCAGGTTTGAAAGATGCACGTGAACGAGGAACTTCTTAATAAGGTGGAAGGTGCGTATCAGGTCTTCGTGTTTGAGCGCGACGCGCGTTGTGTCGAGGGCCGCATGTTTAAACTTACGCAGCTCGTTAATATTGTTGAGTGCGTTCTCGGGGATGAGTCCGAGTAAGGTCTTCTCACTGCCGTTTTCAAGGGCGATCGAGATATCTTCCTTCTGGCGAATCTTGGGAACTTCTTTGGTGAGCCACTTGATATACTTGAAGTTGAACATCTTTGGAGGCTGGACGACGATTATCTTCGTCTCGAGCTCCTTGGCCATTTCGATCGAGTGGAGGACGTCGCTCTGTGAAGCATCTGCGGCGGTGTGTATAGAAACGACGGGCAGCTGGAACTCATCAACGAGCCCTTTAACATAGGTGGCGTTTTGGCTGTCAAAGTCACGGGGGTCGATGTACAGATCTACGCCGTCGAAGCCCGCTTCCTTTACGAAACGGAATATCCGGCTGAGTCCGTACCCTTTCAGTGATTCTGTTGCGAGAGTTATCATATTTTTTCTTTCTTATATTCTACCATATTGGCGGATTAGGGGCAATGTGCTAAGGTAATGAAAATTTATTAACCCCTTTACTTTATGATGCGCAAATCAGCTATCTGGTCAAAGTGCGGCGCGGGCATTATGCTTGTTCTTGGTATTCTCTTTATGTTGGGAACTGCAGGCGTCTGGCCGGAGTTTACTTTCATGAAGTACTGGCCGCTCTTTCTGATTCTCTTCGGTTTGCATGGTCTTTTCTGCTCATGCTGCAAGGGTGGCATGATGATGAAGGAGGGAATGATGAAAAAGGATGGAATGGGAGGCGACGAGTGCTGCAAGAAATAGTGTGAAGGGCTCGTGTCGGGGCGCGCCACCTTTAAGGTGGCGCGCCCTCTTTTTTGTAGTAGAATAGTCGCATGATCGATCTAAAGGCATTGCGAGAAAATCCGGAAGATAGTAAGGCCCGACTGAGTAAGAAGAATTTTGACTCATCACTCATTGATAATGTTCTCGCCCTCGATAAGGAGAAGAGGGGACTGCTTCAAGAAGTTGAGCAGCTTCAGGCTCACCGCAATGCTGTATCGAAACTTATCCCCACACTCAGTGGTGATGAGCGTGAGCGTCAGATCGGTGAGATGCATGTGGTTAAAGAGAGTCTCGCTGAGCTCGAGGGGAAACTTGCAGCCCATGACGCCGAGCTGCACAACCTGCTCTTGATGATTCCCAATCCGCCCGTCGACGACGTCCCCTTTGGGAAAGATGAGACTGAAAATGTAGTTGTGCGGACCGTGGGAGAAAAGCCTGTCTTTAACTTCAAGCCCAAAGACCACATGGAGCTTGCCGCTCAGCACGACCTCATCGAGGGGGAGGCGGCCGCGGCCATGAGCGGCTCGCGCTTTTACTATCTGAAAAACGATCTCGTCCTCTGGGAGTTTGCCCTCGTTCAGTTTGTTTTGAACAAGCTCGTCTCAAAAGGATTTACCCCGATTTTGCCACCCGTATTGGTTAAGGAGCCCGCGATGTTTGCAACCGGCTTCTTTCCCGCAGATCGCAGTGATATCTACCACGTGAATCCCGAGGATGATGATCTGTACTTGGTCGGTACCGGTGAGGTTCCCCTCTGTATGCTTCATGCTGATACCATTATGGACGAGGGGCAGTTTCCCAAGCGTTACGTAGCCTTCTCCACCTGCTTCCGTCGCGAGGCGGGAAGTTACGGTAAGGATACTCAGGGCATCATGCGTGTCCATCAGTTCGACAAGCTCGAGATGTTCAGCTTCTGCCATCCTGACAAGTCTGAAGAGGAGCACAAGTTCCTTCTTTCCATTGAGGAGGAGATTATGAGTGAGCTGGGCTTCCACTACCAGGTGGTGAACATCTGTGGTGGAGATTTGGGGGCACCGGCTGCACAGAAATTTGATATTGAGGTCTGGATTCCCAGCCAGGAGCGTTTCCGTGAGCTCACAAGCTGCAGCAACTGCACAGACTTTCAGGCCCGCCGCTCGAACATTCGTTACAAGACGGAGGCCGGTCCACAGTTTGCTCATACCCTCAACGGAACGGCCGTCGCGATGAGCCGCACCTTACTTGCCCTTATGGAAAACGGCCAGCAGGAAGATGGCACGATCGTGCCCCCCGACTGCCTCAAGCCTTACTTATTTGGTGCCTCGAAGAAGTAGAGGTCAATGACTTTTTTGTTGTCGCCTTTTGAGCTCTCTATCAGCTTCTTGTCGGGATCGGCCCTGCAGGCGAGAATTACTCTGCCCTGAGCTGTCGCCGTGAAAGTTCCCTCAAGCTCAGTCTCTTCGCCTCCCTTCAGGCTGATTTCTTTATGTGCGATCTCTCCCCCGGGCGTTCTAATGACGACACCAAAGTTTGATGTTTTTTCTTCCGAGGTGTTGGCGATAAGACAGTGTACCTTGATCGTCTGGCCTGAACGAAACGTTTCGTTGTCTTCACTCTCTATCCTAAGTTCTTTTACGGTGATGTTGAGTGACGGCTTCGCCGGGGTGGTCACGGCTGTCGCTCCCGCTCCTCGCACCTTCTCTACCTGGCTTGTCGGCTCAACCGGTTTTCCCAGCACAAAAGCAGCCGAGGTCGCTCCCAGAGCTACTATCCCCACTACAAGACTGATCGTTGCCATAATGAACCGTTCTTTTCTCATCAGTTTTTTTATTTATCGGCTCATTATAGCAAAAAAACTCTTTGGCGGACAGCTCCTTTTAAGCCCTTCCCAGGTGACTAGACATTGACATTATTTCATTTATATTTTAT
>PFRX01000005.1 GCA_002788775.1 Candidatus Peregrinibacteria bacterium CG_4_9_14_0_2_um_filter_53_11
GTTCTGTAAGGTAAAAGTTGAGCACATCGACTACAAGAGTCTGCATGTTCTCCACCGCTTTATCTCCCAATACGGCCGAATCGTTCCCAAGTACTACACGGGCGTCTGCCTCACCCACCAGAAGCGTCTCTCAAAGGCGATCAAGGTTGCTCGTGAGATGGCTCTGATTCCGTACGTCCGCTAAGAGCACTAACTCGCTGCAAATCTTAAAAGGCCCTTTTCTCTCTTCCACTATGCTGGAGGTTGTAGAAAAGGGCTTTTTCTGCTAAAATAATATGATTTTAAAAGATTGCGTTATGAACGATACAAAAAAAATACCAAACGAAGGAGGGAAGAAGCGATTTGGAGAGCTTCTAATCTCGTGGGAGTCGCATGAGCACAAGCATAAAGAAAAAAGCTCACGCTGGTTCATTTCTGCAGTTGTTGTCTTGGCCCTTATGGTTGCCTTTGACCTGTACAACGGTGGATGGAGCTTTTCTATCGCACTCCTGCTTTTCGCCGGAACCTACTACCTGGCACATCGCCACTCTGAACAAGTTACCCCCGTTGCTATTTCCACCGCCGGAGTTATGGTTGGCCCGCAGCTTCTTCCCTACAATGCCCTGAAGTGCTTTTGGATTTTTAATGCTCAGCCGCATGTCCAGCGCCTCTACTTGCGGATGGAGTCACGGGTCCGTCCCGATCTGTATGTGGAGATAGGTTCAGAGGTTACACCTGAAGAAGTTCGTCAGGTTCTTCGTCCACACCTCAAAGAGCTCAAGGGGATGGAGGAGCCTTTTGCCGATACACTCGTTCGCTTATTTAAACTCTAGTTTATGGGAGATTCGATGTCTCAGATAACGGGGTCCGGCGACGCTCAACAGCCTGAGCGCCCCACCATCGTGCCCGCTCAAGGCGGTGAGTCCGTCGGGGAGCAGACACCGCCTGTTGAGCCCGGAGTTACTGATATAGCCGAGGGGCTCTCTGCTTTGGAAAGGTCGCTGCGCGACAAGCAAGTAAGCCGGGCCTACTGGGACTACTACAGCATGGACCATCTGCAGGATGTTCTTTTTGGGAAGCCCACGGGGGCTCCCGAGGGGAGTCATGTTTATGACGCCTGGGAGAGACTGCAGGGCTCAAAGGGGGATGAGAAGTTTAAAGAAAAGCTCGTCACCTCGATGCGCAATACCTCAGAGCGCCTCTATACAGCCCTTCGAGATCGGGTTGAAAAGACGACGGCCACGAATGAGGAGGCGGCGGCAAAGTTCCGTGCGCTGGATGCCTATATCAGAACGGTTGGTGTGTTGGGCCAGGCCCAGAAGCTACACAAAAACCCTTACGAGGTGGCTTCATCAACAGCTATCGCCTCGAACGCCGAGGTTATGCACTCGGAGGAAAAGCTCGCACTTGAGCGCGTTCTCTCCTTTCTTGAGAAAATGGATGTTGAAGAACTCATCACGATGATCGAGGAGGCTCAGTTCTACATCTCGATGCTTATCGAAGAGATGAACAAGGGCAACCTTGACGCCGCACCAAAGGCGCGAATCGCTGATGTTATCCCAAATAGCACGGATCCGGAGGCCCTTGAGTCTTACTATCAGCTTACGACTGCCGCGGAAAACAAGAGTGCGGTTTACCGCAAGCTCGACCTGACTCATGCAGGTCCCGCTGGAGAAGTCGAGCCGGTGGTGCACGACAACTACGTTAGACTAGCCAACTTTATCTCCGGTCAGCCGGAGGCCGAGGGCGGCCCGGAGAAGTCATCAAGCCGCCGGGCAACTGAGGGAGCTCTCTGGGCGGAGATCGTCAACGCGATGGACTTTGATCAGAAAGAGTACCTCTTCCGTACGATGGCCGAAACCAAGGGTATTGATACGGCAAAAGATATGGTCAATGCCTGTATCCTTGCCGGTGTGATGAAGAAGGGCGAGGTTGAGCGCTTTGATCATGAGGCGATCGATCCAACGTTCCTTACCTCCTTGGACGAGACTGAGCGCTACCGCCTGCACCAAAAGGACATTATTGGGAAGCAGGTGGATCGTATGAAGCAGCCTTACCTGGATAGTGCCATTCTGCACTTCACCTCCTTCAACAAGCTGCTCGCCAGCCGTCTCATTGATATTGGTGCCTTGGGAATGCTTATGAATGGAATCCTGGAGTTTTCCGATGCCTTGAAAAATCCTGAGCACAACGAAAGCTTGCTGCACACTCTGGGCAGGGGTGCCGAAAATACCCTTAAAAATCGCAACTTCTGGATCGGTACTGCGGCTCTTGTCGGTGGTACCGAAGCGATCTTTCCTTGGATCCACAATGTCATCTCGAAACCCTCGGAAAGTGAGCAGGAGTATGTGACCAAAAATCTTGAAGAGCGCCGTGCCCTCGAGACGCTTCGTGGCAATGAGGCCCTCAGCAGTTACTTCCTCAACCACTACGACGACTACATCAAGATCGCCCGGAAAAATGAGGACAACAACAATCCCAATCAGGGGGCTGAGGATCGTGGAACCTTTGAACTCTATCCCAATGATGTGGAGATTGATGCGGAGACGGCTGTAGCTCTTGGTTTTCGCAAGAGGGAGGTCGCAGTCGCCACAATTCACCGACTCTTCAACGTTTCGACGAAGGTTGCCAAGCTGAAGAATGCGGCGGAACTCGGTCTTTATATGGAACGAAAAGTCTACCCCGATATGTCTCACGTCTTCACCCAACCTGACGCCTAGTTTTCACCATGAACCTCATTCGAACCATCGCAACCACGATTCTAAAAAAACTCTCTCGCAGAGGCGTGGTTGTTAGTGCACTGGTTTTGGTTCTTGTTCTTCTTCCTAACTTGGTTTTTGCGCAGGCTGATCCCAAGTTCAACGAGCTTCTCAACGATATGAATACCTACTTCAACTTCGCGTTGAGGTTTGTCTCCGCCTGGCTCTGGCCCATCCTACTGATGATCGGAAGTCTGCTCGACAACGAGCTGATCTTCGGCGGTGTGATGGGCGAGCGCCTGCTCGGACTGTGGGTTGAGATGCGCAACCTGGTCAACATCCTCTTCGTTCTTATCCTCTTGGCTATAGCCGTTTATAACGTGCTGGGTCTGGGTGAGGATGGAGGAGGCCTACCCCTTGCCTTCAAGACAGCCATCCCCAAGTTTGTGATGGCCCTGATTGTCGTGAACTTCTCGTTTATTGGAATTCGCGTCGTTCTCGACTTCACCAATGTTATTACCGGTGCCGTATTCGCCCTGCCCGCCCGCTCAATCGACACACCCCAAAAATTTCAAAAAGACCTTGAGACCCAGATCTGTGCACTGAAGAGTGCCGAGGTTCCGCTGCAGAGTATGTGGTGTGATAAGGATAGTGAGTTCAACGAACGTGCCAAGCAGTTCTTCTCGCGTCTTGACCGTTCAAATATTGCCGTGGTTTATGCAATTAAATTCGGAAAGGCCATCCAGCTCAAGTTTATTAGGAACGGAATCCAGGACATCTCGCAGCTCGGTTTTAACATCATCTTTAATGCGGTGATCTTTGTGGTCTATGCCCTTTCATTTATCGCACTCTTCTTGGTGCTGCTCTTCCGTCTGGTAGTGATGTGGATCGCCGTCGTCCTCTCGCCGTTTTTGGCTCTGACAATCGTGCTGCCCAATTTGAAGTCGCTGGCCGGAGAGGGGGGAGATATCCAGTCTAAGTTCGTGCAGAGTTTGGTAACGCCGATAACGATCGGCTTGGTTATGTCTATCGGTTACATCATGCTCGATGCCTTTGCCGCCGACTCCACCATTAAGGGGGATATTCTCTCTTCGAGCTCACTCACCGCCGTCGATATAAACGCCCTGCCTACAGGTATTCAGGATCTGCAGCAGTTGATGGTCGCCATCGGTTCGGTTGCCATCGTCTGGGTTGGAGTCTTCAGCGCCGCCAGCAAGACCTTTGCCGGAACGATCACCGAGGTCATCCGCGAGCGTGCCGTCAGCTTTGGAAAGTTTGTGGCCAAGCTCCCCACCTATGCTCAGGTTATTCCGGTTGGTACCAAGGGTTCAGTCTCACCGGCCCAGGTTTTTGCCACACTTAGTGATATTCCGGCTCAGTTCAAACAGGCCCGCGGTCTCTCGTACTATCAGACGGGTAATCGTGAGGAGCTCAACCGCTTTAGGACGGGTGTCACCGGTTCAGTGCAGCAGCTGGGTAAGACACTTGCCGAGTTGCCTCATCAACTTCAGAATCCGGCCGGTTGGCTGGCCTTTAAGGACTCAGTGGTCAGTAACAGGTTAGTAAAGGACGGTGCAGAGTTTGATCGTAAGTTTGGAAGTCATGATGCTAACGCATATCAAACGGCGGCTCGCGTCATTTACAATGATAGCCAGCTACGTCCTCTTCAGGCCGAACTTCAACGTAACGGCATTCGCAATCAAAACGCCTTCATAGCCGCGGTCCAAAACGGTCAAGCAGCAGCTCAGGCCGCCGCCGCCCCTGCCGCCGGAGGAGCCACTGCTGCCGCTGCCGGAACAGCTCCCGCCCCCGTCGCCGCCACATCTCAAGCGGTCTTGGATGAAATACAGAGCAAAACGCCGGCTCAGCTGGCAGCCGTCCCAGCATTCCAGGGCTGGACTCCAGCCGAAATTGTGGAGTTCAAAACCGCTCTTGCTACTATTCGGGATAGAAATTTGCGCGAAAAGTTCATTGTTATCCGGCCGGATGGTGCTGCAGAAAACGTTGTAAAAAGTGGGAAGTTCACTGGTGAGAAGGCTACGGCCGCCCAGAACCTTGCCGGGGCCATTAAGGCTGAAGCGGAGAAGAGTACCGGCAAGGATATAGAAAAACTTAAGACAGATTTAACTACTGCGTTGACGACGGGGGGGCTCTCTCAAACCCATGCCCAAATCGTCATAAACCACTCCTCTCTCGATACGGTAGACAAACGGGCGCTCATCGCCACACTTTCCCCAACCCCTTAGTAGAGCTTCACGTATAAACCATGAATCGATTTACCTGTAATTATTTCGCACCGCCCGCCAAGCGTGCTTACCTTTATCTGGATGATCCGGATGACGAGGTGGCCCAGGCTGCGACCGCTGAGGCCGAAGAGCGAGAGGCACGCCGCAATGAGCGTGCAAGCTTGGGCGAGATGCGTGCAGCCGTTGGGCAGACGGGTTTGAGCGGCAATCTCAAACGTCAGCTCCGCGCCTACCTCGCCGATGATGACGCCGAAAAGCACGAGCTGGTTCGCCGCTACCTTCAAGGTGAGATCCGCAGCGAAAGTGAGCTCGAGCGTGAGATGCAGACTCTGGCCGAGCACGAGCGTTCCTGGGGCGCGATCTTCAACATTCAGCGCGAAATTCGCAAGAAGATTCACCGGTTGCAGTGGCGTGTTGAAGGTTACTATGACCGTCTTCCTCAGCGACGAAAGGCCTTCGATGAAGGGCTCAAGGATGTCCGTCGTCTTAACCGAGAAGACTCGATTGTCGAACGCGGACTGGTTCAAGAGCTGGGGAAACTTACGCAGCCCGATGGGGGTGCCTCGGTTTTTACAGCCAAGGAAGTCCGTGAGATCTACACTACGAGCCCCAATGCTGCCGGCTTCGAAAGTACGATGAAGAAGTATCAAGACCGGATTCAAGGGCGCCGTAACGGAGAGGCTCTCTTTCGAACCATTCTGGCTTTGAAGCGCCGTGAGGCCGAGATCGAACGCAACTTCGAGAAGGCCGAGCGAAAGGCGCACGCTGTTATTCGTGAAAATCTCAACATGGTTCGTCGTAAGGCCAATACGGAGCAGGTTCTCGATATGGCCA
>PFRX01000042.1 GCA_002788775.1 Candidatus Peregrinibacteria bacterium CG_4_9_14_0_2_um_filter_53_11
GACAGTAAGAGCACCACCGGGAACCTCAGGTTCGACGGGGGGGGTCTCTGGCTCAACTGGTGGGGTCTCAGGCTCGACCGGTGGAGGAGTTGAACCGACAACGACCAGCTGGCCGCCGACTACGTTCTTACCCTCGTCGAGAGCCTGGAGAAGTTGCTCGGCGCTAACACCCAAACGGGTGGCAGCAACCTCGACAACATCGACATCGTTGTCGAGTGCGTAGTCAACCTGCGCATTCATAACAACAACGACCTCGGCCTTGATGGCACCCTCAGTTGGGCGGAGCTGGTTGTCTGAACCAACCATCAAGTTGTTCTCAACCATACAAGCCATAGCGCCGGTAGCCCATGATGGGATCTGGCCCTTGTCTGTGTATTTGTCGAGAACGCTTGCGTCACATCCCTCAAGTCCGAGGACTGAAGAAGCTGCGACAGCGAGCTGTGCACGGCTCATGGTCTCGGCACCATCGAAGTAACGTACGCCATTGCGAACATTACCGACGGTCCAACCCATGGTGTATGCAGTATCAGCGGCATTTGCGTACCAAGTTCCGGCTGCATCAGTGAAAGGTGATTTGGCACTGGGGTTCAGTACCTCGAAACCTGCTGTAAGCATCTGGTAACCGGTAGCACGATCTACTACGGTTGTGAATTTTGGATCTGAAAGCGAGCAGTCGATAAGACCTTTATCACAGGCCTCGTCTACTGCACCTGCTGCCCAGCTAAGCCCGGCGGCAGTTGCGTCAGCTCCGGTGTAAGCACTTGCGACCGGTATAACGATCACAAGGCTCGAGAGAATGGAAAGGACACCAACTGTAGCCAGAAGGCGTCGGATCCCGTTGAATCTCAGAGTATTCATAGAATCTAGACTTTAGAAAATTAAAGTAAGGTGCCTACACCCGTCATTACAACGGATGAGCCTCAGTCATTACGGGAATATAAGAACATAGAGGCGGAGGGAAGCTAGACAACTCCCCTCACTTGTCTCGTGGCGTGTCGTCAGACGTCGACCACATCATTGAACGGCCACGAGGAGTGGGTATCAAGAGATTGGAATAAGGTTGGAAAGCATAGAAGTTTCTGCGGTTACACCTATCCCATGTCGAGTGGGTATATATAGGTGTCTACCGTTGCCCAGTTTTCAAAGATCACATTACGACACACACCTGGCCGGCCGTAACGGCCCCAGGTGGCAAAAACGCTTATCCTATCGGGAGAACTCGATATTCAACATAAAATTTCGATGATGAATCTATCAGAGCTAACCTGTAAAGTCAACCGACCCCAGATCAGCATTTCCTGCTCGATTCGTTGTTTAATAACTGAAAATCCCTTTTTTTGTTTCCTAAAACATGGTGACACAATAAAAAAACATGGTAGTAATTGATTGACTGGACACTTTGTGTTGCAAAATGGACAATAATCAATACTATGAACGGAGCAGGTCGACAGTAGTAAAAATTTGACAGTGAGAAAAAGACCTTTTGGCTTATGTGCCGCGTTCGTCTAGTGGCCTAGGACACCTCCCTCTCACGGAGGAGATCACGGGTTCAAATCCCGTACGCGGTACCAATCATTTTCATGGCACACAATCTATACGACATACTCGGCGTAGAACGTAACGCAACCGATGCCGATATTAAACGGGCCTATCGGAAGCTCGCGCAGCAGTACCACCCTGATAAGAACAAGGGCGATGAGGCTTCGGAAAAAAAATTCAAAGAGGTTACCGCGGCCTATGAGATCCTTTCGGATAAGCAAAAACGCACCCAGTATGACCAGTTCGGCGACAGCCCGTTTGGAGCCGGAGGGCAGGCGGGTGGAGGCTTCCCGGGGGGCTTTGACTTTGGTGGCTTCGGGGGTGGAGGGGCGGGAAACTTTTCAGATATCTTTGAAACATTTTTCGGCGGAGGAGCGACACGACAAGGCAGACGACAGCCATCGCGTGGAGCCGACCGTGAGATAGACATCGGCATCACCTTTAAAGAGGCGGCCTTTGGAGCCGATAAAGAGGTAACGGTTGGCAAGATCGGAAGGTGCGATACCTGCGACGGCTCGGGGGCGGCCAAGGGCTCTAAAGTAGTCCGCTGTACCGAGTGTGGAGGAAGCGGCTCAGTCCAGGCGGTCCAGCAGACGATTCTGGGACAGGTAAGCACTCGTCGCCCCTGCACGAGCTGTGACGGCCAGGGAGAAAGGCCCGAGAAGCCCTGTTCAACTTGTGGAGGAAGCGGCCGACTACGCAAAAATGAGCGACTACGCGTTAAGATACCCGCAGGGATAGACAGCAACTCCTCAATCAGACTAAGCGGCAAGGGCGATAGCGGCATCAGAACGGGCGAAAACGGCGATCTGTATGTGAATATCCACATTGAGCCCGATGAAGAGTTTTCTCGCAGAGACGCCGACGTCTACTCTCAGCAGACCATCCATATAACCCAGGCTGTTTTGGGTGATACGATTGCAGTTTCAACCATCCACGGACCGGTTAGCATGAAGATACCAGCCGGGACACAGTCGGGAAAGGTGTTCAGGCTTAAAGAGCAGGGCATCCCCAAGATGAGGCAGTCGGGACGTGGAGACCACTATGTTGAGCTGAAGGTCCAGGTTCCCACTAAGCTCAGCAAGAGCGAGCGAGAGTTTTACAGAAAAATAGCCGAGGAAAATAAGCTTGATATAAAGGAAGATAAAGGGTTTTTCGGCAAAATTCTCGACTAGTTGATGAGGTATCAAAAACGGCGTAAGATGTACTAAAAATACCCTCCATACATGCTCAATCTATCCTGGGACCTATTCGTTGTTGTCATCTTCGCCGTCATTGTTGCTTACAGCTTCATAATCGGCAAAGAAAATACCCTCAAGGTCATTATCGGCAGCTATATAGCGATCCTGACCGCTGACGGCCTGGGAAACCTCTTCCAAGAGTACCTCCTGGGCTCGAGCGACTTTGTGGCCTTCATGAGGTTTATGGGCATCACGGGCCTCGATCACACGATGCTCCTCTTCAAAATAATCGTCTTCATAGGAGCCATTGTGATTCTTACTATAAAAGGTGGCTTTGAGATCCGTAACGGGCTCAATATGGGGGGCATTATCGGCCTCATAATAAATCTTGTTTTTGGCTTCCTGAGCGCCGGTCTCGTTATCAGCACACTACTCATATACGTCTCCGGTGCCTCATTTGTGGAGGGTGCTCTGAATATTGCCAACAACACACTCTCGGTGGCCTACCAAGACTCCTCGATGATACGACTCATGATAGACAACTATAACTTCTGGTTTGCCCTCCCCGCCGTCGCATTCCTCGTTACCAGCCTCTTTAACGATAGTGAGGCCTAACCGCCTTAACCAAGGCAGATCGAGAAGGCGCAGCGATTTACCCTTCCTGATTTCTCTTCTTTGTGATACAAATAATGCCGTTCTGCTACCGATGGGTCGGTAGCTCAGCTGGTAGAGCAACAGCCTTTTAAGCTGATGGTCGCGGGTTCGAGCCCCGCCCGACCCACCACCACAGGAACTTACGCCCGAAAGGAGAGGCCACTCCCCTCTTTTGGGCTTTTAGGGCTTGTCCCTGATGGCACAGGGCGACTACCCACCTCCCGCGCCTGCATACTCTCCGAATAGTCACCCTTCCTTGACCAGGCAATATTCGACTAGTCGCGCTACCCCTTTTCCGACCAATCACTTGCCTACCCAAACCCTTTTGGATAATCATAACTTCATGGAACTACTCAGTATAACAGAAGCAGCCGATCTCTGCGGCAAGTCGATACAGACGGTCCGCAGAATGATCAAGCAGCGTAAAATTCAGGTTAAAAAACAGAAGACGCCCCAGGGGTTCAACTACATGATCATCCGGGCCTCACTTGAAGAGCACATTCCCTCTTCAAACAGGCCTTCCGAGGCTGCAAGCTCGACTCCTGAGCAGAGCGTCGAGACCAATGACTCCCCCACTCTCGCAACCGAGCGCGAGCACCGCTCACTCAACACCGAGGACCTCCTCAATTTTAGAGGCGAGGTTGAACGTTTCAGTACGACTATCCAGCAACTTGTTGAGCAGAACGCCCGTGATAAGGAGAACTTTTTCGGGCTAGTCAAAACCTTCCAGGACCGCGTAGTCGTGCTTGAAGGCCAGATAAAAGCACTCGAGGAACCGAAAGGCTCGTGGTGGCAATTCTGGAAATAGAGAAGCTATTCCTTGCCGCGCTAAAAGGTGGTACTTTTTGAGCGGTAGTTTTTTATATTTTACCTATAACACCCCTTGTATGAGCTTCTTTCAAAATACTTTAGACTTGATTGAAAAAGCCGCAGATATCATGAAGCTCGATGGCGATGTCCAGACCATGATTAGCCATCCGAATCGGATTATCCAGGTGAGTATCCCGGTTAAGATGGATAATGGCCAGACACGCATCTTTGAAGGCTTCAGAGTCCAGCACTCAAACCTTCGTGGCCCCTACAAGGGAGGTATTCGCTACCACCAGGACGTAAATATGGAAGAGGTTAAGGCTCTCGCAACCCTAATGACCTTTAAATGCGCGGTTGTAGACATTCCACTTGGTGGAGGAAAGGGAGGAATCATCGTTAATCCGAAGGAGCTCTCTAATGCGGAACTCGAAAGAATGACTCGTGCCTATACGGCACAGATCGCACCGTTCATCGGTCCGGATATCGACATTCCCGCACCGGACGTTAATACGGACGGCCAGATTATGACCTGGATAGCCGATGAGTACTCAAGGATCAAGCAGCGACCCGCCCTTGGAGTAGTCACCGGTAAACCTCTGTTTTTTGGCGGTTCACTGGGAAGAAACAGAGCTACAGCGCAGGGTGGCGTCTTCGTTCTTAAAGAAGCAACTAAAGACCTGGGTAAGAAGCCCGAAGACACCCGGGTAGTCATTCAAGGTTTTGGTAATGCCGGAGCGCACGCGGCGGAAATCCTCGAGAGCGAGGGCTACCGGGTAGTCGCCGTATCAGACTCAAAAGGTGGTATCTACTGCCATGAGGGTATTCACGTTGTGCGTGCGATCAAGTGCAAAGAAGAGACGGGGAGCGTGCATGAGTGCACGGTCGTAGGTAAGAAGTTCGACTACCATGTCGAAGAGGGCGCCGTATGTGAACGAATAACCAACGAGCAACTCCTTGAACTTGAGTGCGACATCCTGATCCTTTCAGCTCTTGAAAACCAAGTTACCGGAAAGAATGCGCATCAGGTTAAGGCTAAGCTGATTTTGGAACTTGCGAATGGTCCACTCGATGCGGAAGCTGACACTATTCTTGCCGAGAGGGGAGTAACAGTTATACCTGATATTCTGGCCAACGCCGGTGGTGTTACCGTCAGCTACTTTGAGTGGGTACAAAACCAGATGAACTACTACTGGCCCGAGGACGAGGTCCACGAGCGCCTTCAGAAGATCATGGTGCAGAGCTGGGAGCACGTAAAAGCGGCCAGCGACAAGTACTCTACAACACTACGCATGGGTGCCTTCATAACGGCTTTTGAGAGACTCGCAGAAGTGATGAAGGCCCGCAGCATCGTCTAATCAACGCGACTAATCACATGGCTGATCAGACCCTAAACGAGGTTTCAACCCCGGATACCTATATCTATGCCTTTCATGAAGGCGCAGAGCTGTCGAAAGAGCTGCTGGGTGGTAAAGGTGCCGTTCTGGCTCAGATGACCTCATTCGGCCTACCCGTACCCCCGGGCTTCACGGTGACTACTCAAGCGTGCAGCGCCTATCTTGAAAGGGGAGCGATGCCGACAGGTTTCTGGGAGGCTTTTGATGCGCAGCTTAAAAAACTTGAAGAGAAAATGGGGAAGGGTTTTGGGTCAGATTCAAACCCGCTCTTGGTCTCAGTTCGTTCCGGCGCGGCCATCTCGATGCCGGGAATGATGGACACGGTTCTGAACCTTGGGCTTAACGACTCGACAGTAGAGGCGCTTGCACACAAGACCGGCAATCCACGCTTCTGCTGGGACGCCTACCGACGCTTTGTTCAGATGTACGGAAATGTCGTCCTGGGCATCGATCACCATGCCTTTGAAAGCCTTCTTGAAGATGTTAAGGCGAGTTCGAATAAGCAGCTGGATACCCAGCTTGATGAGGCGGAACTCCGCGAGCTCGTTCGCCGGTATAAACAGGTTGTCCAAGAGAAGACTCGGCTGCCCTTTCCCGACTCACCACGCGAACAGATGGAGAAGGCGATTATCGCGGTCTTTTCTTCTTGGAATAATAAGCGTGCCATTACCTATAGAAAAATACATAAGATCACCGGGCTCCTGGGAACCGCAGTAACTATTCAGAGCATGGTCTTTGGCAATATGGGAGAGAGCTCGGGGACGGGCGTCGCTTTCACGCGAAATCCCTCAAATGGCGAGAAAGAGTTTTACGGCGAGTTCCTCATTAATGCTCAAGGTGAGGATGTAGTCGCGGGTATTCGAACTCCACAAAAAATTGATGAGTTAGAGCGTCTCATGCCGACGATCTACGCTCAGCTGGTCGAGATTAAAGAGACGCTGGAAAAGCGCTACAGAAACATGCAGGATATTGAGTTTACCGTCGAAGAGGGGAGGCTCTACATTCTCCAGACACGAAATGGAAAACGGACAGCGGCGGCTGCCGTGCGCATTGCAACCGAGATGGTTTCCGAAGGCTTGATTAGTCGGGATGAAGCGATTCTCCAAGTTGATGCACTTCAGCTTAATCAGCTGCTCCACCCCTGCCTGCCGGCAGACCACGGAGGACAGGTTCTGACTAAGGGCCTCCCCGCCTCGCCGGGTGCCGCCGTGGGTGTCGTGACCTTCTCGCCGGAGGAAGCGTATGAACTTTCAGAGAAGGGGAGGCGCGTTATCTTGGTGCGTCGCGAAACCTCTCCCGAGGATATTCAAGGCATGTATGCCGCTCAGGGCATCTTGACCTCAACAGGAGGGATGACCTCCCATGCGGCAGTAGTTTGTAGGGGTATGGGTAAGCCGTGTATAGCCGGCTGCGCCTCACTGAAAATCGATTACCCAAACCAGCAGCTCAATATTGATGGTCGGGTAATCGAGGCGGGTGAGGTAATCACACTTGATGGTACTACTGGAGAGGTTATTTTGGGCGAGATCGAGCTCGCTCCACCGGTTCTGAATAGTCACTTTAAAGAGCTGATGGGCTGGGTAGACGAGCGCCGAGACCTTCGAGTAAGAACAAATGCAGACTGTTCGGAAGATGCCGGCAAGGCCCGTGAGTTTGGAGCGGAAGGTATTGGGCTGTGCCGGACGGAGCACATGTTTTTCCAGGATGATCGCATCAGCAAGATTCGTGAGATGATTCTGGCAAAAAATGAGGAGGGCCGCCGAAAGGCTCTCAGTAAGCTTCTTCCCCTTCAAAAAGCCGACTTCAAAGAGCTTTTTAACGTCATGGATGGATTTCCTGTGACGATACGGCTGCTCGATCCGCCACTTCATGAGTTCATTCCGACCACTCCCGAACAGATGGGCGAGATGGCGAAGTTGATGGAGATATCTACGGAAGAACTTACACAGACCGCCGCTATGCTCCACGAAGTGAACCCGATGCTCGGCCATCGTGGCTGCCGACTGGCCATGACCTATCCGGAAATTACCGAGATGCAGGTCCAGGCTATCGTCGAAGCGGCAATCGAGGTGCGAAAGAGCGGGGTGAAGGTGATTCCGGAGATTGAGGTTCCGTTTGTGGGTATGGCAACCGAGCTTAAAATGATGAGACAGCTTATCCAGAAGGTCGTTTCAAGGTACGCCGAGGCGCTGGGTGATCTCCAGGTAAAGATCGGTACTATGATCGAGCTGCCACGCGCCTGTCTGACGGCCGACGAGATCGCTCCCCACGCCGACTTCTTCTCGTTTGGGACTAACGATCTTACTCAGATGACTTTCGGTATGTCACGTGATGATGCGGGGAAGTTCCTTCCTCACTACCTGGAAAATGCAGTAACCGAGACCGACCCCACTGAGACGATCGATCGCCAAGGTGTTGGCCGGCTAATGCAGATCTGCGTCGATCTTGCACGCCAAGAAAAACCCGAGCTTGAGATGGGTATTTGCGGGGAGCACGGCGGAGACCCTCGGTCGGTCGAGTTTTGCCACCTGATCGGGCTCGACTATGTAAGCTGCTCGCCCTACCGAGTCCCGATCGCCAAAGTCGCCGCCGCTCAGGCCGCTATACGACACCCACGAACTACTCCGACAGCTTAACTTCTTACCCCTCTCTCGCATGTCTCTAAAATCCAAACTCCAGGAAGATCTGAATAACTCGATGAAGGCCCGCGACGAGCTGACCACCAGTGTTTTGCGTATGGCAAAGGCCGCCGTGATGAAATTTGAGGTCTCGGGAAAGCAGAAGGTCGAGGCGACCGATGAGGATATTTTGAAGATCCTGAAGAAGGAGCTCAAACAGCGAAAAGAGGCCGCCGAGGCTTTTAGGAAGGGGGAGCGTGAAGATCTGGCGGTTTTAGAAGAAGCCGAAGCGAAGATCCTGGAGCCTTACCTGCCGGCGCAGCTCAGTGAGGAGGAGATTGAGGCAGTTTTGAAGACTGTCATTGCGGAGACAGGTGCTCAGGGTAAGCAGGAGCTCGGCAAGGTCATAGGAGCCGCTATGGGGCGTCTTGGAGGAAAAGCCGAGGGTGGCATCGTCTCAGCTATTGCGAGCCGCCTTTTGAGCTAATTTAGAGCGCGCCTCCCGAACTACTTGTTTAACCCAAAATGGTGGGCAGGGAGGGATTCGAACCCCCGAAGGCATAAGCCAACAGATTTACAGTCTGCCGCGTTTAACCACTTCGCTACCTGCCCACATTGAGTGGAGCCGCCTGTCGGATTCGAACCGACGACCCACAGTTTACAAAACTGTTGCTCTACCAGCTGAGCTAAGGCGGCCTAATTTTGGGTGCCTCGTGATACAATCTGAGGCGCGCACATACTACCAACAACTTATGATGTTTGAAAAGATCAAAAATGCCTTTCCGAAGATCAGAGAGAACGAGCCGCTGAAGCAGCACTGTACCTTTCGGGTTGGCGGACCCGCAGATCTCTTCTATGAGCTGAAGAATATCGACGAACTCCCCGAGCTTATTCGTCTTGCCGAAGAGGCCTCTCTGCCGTACAAAATCATCGGGCGGGGGAGCAACTGCCTCTTCACCGACGCGGGCTTCCGCGGCCTGATCGTAAAAAACGTCTCAACTACGATCCGCGTTGAGCCGCCCTACATCTACGCCGATGGGGGAGCGGTCCTGGCACTCGTCCTGCGGGCGGCCGTTGAGCATAATCTTGCCGGCCTCGAGCCGCTCTTTGGCCTTCCGGGAAGTATTGGTGCCGCCGTCTGGGGAAATGCGGGTGTCCCGGGGACCGAGGTGGGTCAGTTCGTAGAGTCGGTTGAGCTTTTTAATCCCCGCGAGGGAGTTCGAACGGTTCCGGCAGCTGAGATTAAGTTCGACTACCGCCACACAAGCCTCCAAGATGGTGACGATATCGTCATGCGCGTTAAGCTCAAGCTCAAACCCGGAGCCGAGAGCCGCTCAAAAGAGGAGATGCTGGTGATTAATGAGATTCGAAGAGGCAAGCAGCCCGCGGGAATGACTGCCGGATCTTTTTTTAAGAACCCATCAAAAGATAAACCGGCCGGCTGGCTCATAGATCAAGCGGGGCTGAAAGGTGAGCAGCTGGGGGGTGCGCAGATAAGTCCCAAGCATGCAAACTTCTTCATGAACACCGGTTCAGCGACCGCAGATGAACTTATAAAACTCTCACAAAAAGCCCAAAATAAGGTTAAGGAGGATTTTGGCATCGACCTTCACTCGGAAGTTAAGATCATCGGCGAGGCCGACTAGAAAGCTACCCCAACCTGTTGCATGAGAACAAATGACCGTTCGTCAAATCCAACTATCCACTGGCTTTTGACCTGAACTGGTATTGATCTTAGACTTGGGAAAGTGGTATAATAGTATGAAATTTATTTTTAAACTTTTCTTCCTATGAAAATTTCGAAAAGCACGCTCAAGCAGTTTCTCCTCGTAACGACCCTGACGGTCATGGGACTCCTCCTGATAAACGGAGTTGGCATCTCGCCGGTCTTCGCCCAGGCGATCGACCCTGAGCAGGACCAGCCCGCTATCGTCCGTTCGCTCTCCGGAGGCCAGACAGGTATCCGAGGAATCGTGCTCACGATCGTCAACTTCTTCCTTACCTTCCTCGGTCTTCTGGCCGTGGTTATGGTTATCTACGGAGGCTTCCTCTATGTGGGATCAGCCGGTAACGATGACAACATCGGAAAGGCTAAGAAGATCCTTCTCTACGCAGCTATCGGTATCCTCATCATTATCGCTTCATACGCAATGGTGAATACCATCCTCGGCGCCGCTACCGGTGGCCAGGGTGTATAGTCCGACTACTTTTCTTTCATAGGAAAACAAAAACCCGCTCACACCGAGCGGGTTTTTTTGTGTGTAAAGTAGCGTTGGGGGAGACTTCTCGAAGCGCGGTTAAGCAGGCGGCTGGGGCAGGCGGAGGGCGATTTGGGAAAGCGCGGGCCGGGTTAGACGGCCAGGGGAGAAGGCGTGACCTCCTCATCACCATCGTCAACGGGTAGACGCAGCTCGGTCGTATCCTCCACCGTTATGAAGGCCCGATCTATCTTAATAATATTTTTCGCCGAGATGATCGCCTCGCTCAGATGGAATATCAAGAAGAGCTTGGCGACGTGCAGTGTGGTGAGCTGAGCGGCCTTCAAATCCACCTCATAATCTATGACGCGCCCCAGGATTTTTCGTGTTTTCGCGGTCATAACCTGCGAACCGGCAACATCGATCGCCATGCGATCTACCTCCGCCACACGCAAGACATCTTCCATGGGGATCAGGTCATCGCGCGACCTTATGTAGAGAGCATTGTTCAGACATTCCGTATCAGCAGGAAGAATAACCTGCCTATTTTTCAAGACAAACGCGAGGAGTTTTCCCGTCTCGGGATCGATCATCACATTGCGCACAACACCTAGTGGCCGGTGAGGCGAGTGCTCCTCGAAAATACTCATGCCCATGAGCTCGGAATAGAGTTTTTTCATAGTTAAAATATACTGTTATTTTTTAGACAATAATAGGGTATACTGCGATCCGTTGGTATGATATAATCTTCTGAAGGTTTGGTCATAATCGGGGTGTAGCGCAGTTGGCTAGCGCGCTTGGTTTGGGACCAAGAGGCCCCGGGTTCGAGTCCCGGCACCCCGACCATCTCAACTTCGCAACAGGGAGCTCATCAGTCGGATCGCGCACAGCGATAGTATGAGCTCTTTTTGCATAGGAAGACGCAGACACGGAGTGGGTCGGTGGGCCCTTTGCCAGCTCCGAAGGAATAGGATAAAGTGCGTGGCATGAAAGAAATCACGTGGGATGAGTTTGAACTTCCCCCCGAAACAAGTGGGGCCGTTTATTTCGGAGTTTCTTGTGACCGGTGTTAAGACGGAAAAGGGGGTCGTCTTAGTCAGTCCGACTGAGCCTGTCGCCAATGGACTCAAGCTGGCCTAACGGCCGGATCTGTGCGCCCTAAGATTTTATAGGTTAGAGTTAACATCTCCGCCTCTTCATCCGACTTCATGTGGTCATAGCCGAAGACGTGGAGCAGGCCGTGGACAAAGAGAAAGCGGAGCTCCTCATCAACCGACTGGCCGATTTTTTGGGCCTGTACACGTGCATAGGGGAGAGAGATGAAAATCTCACCGACGAGGGGGTCGGGGACTTCCGGGTCGAAGTAGCTTAGGGAGATGACGTCGGTAGGGCGGTTTTTATTGTGGTAGTGGGTGTTGAGTTGGGTCATGCGCGTGTTACCAATAAGGGTCAGCTCGAGCTCCCACTTCCGGCCGGCTGGGGTTCGTGCTTCATTTTTGAGTACCCGAGCAGCGATCGGCAGCAGATCGGTAAAGAGTTTTTCTTGAACGGGGGTTCGCGTCGCATTGTAGAGGGTGAGGCTGAGCATTAAGGGAAGTTTAACGGGGTAGAGCGGTCAGGACAAGCGTGCCTTCCACTGGCGAGCGAGTTCGTAGAGGGCGACACCACAGGCCGTTGCGACATTAAGTGAGACCGCACGCCCTAACATCGGCAGCTCGACGGCATAGTCGGCGAGTGCGAGAAGCTCGGGGGAGACACCCGTTATCTCGTTTCCCACTACAAGGCAGAGTGGATAGTCGAACTGAGTATCCCAGCTCGTCTTAGAGTCCTTTGTGCGCTCAAGAGCAACGACCGCATAACCTAGACGCTTAAGTTCAGTGACGCAGTCGAGGGCTTCTGCCCTGTACTCCCAGGGCACAACCTCGGTTGCTCCCAAAGCGGTTTTCTGGATTCGGCTACTCGGGGGTGTGCCGGTAAGTCCGGTGAGATAGATCTTTTCTACGAGGACTGCGTCCGCCGTTCGGAAGATGGCCCCAACGTTGTAAAGGCTACGCAGATTTTCGCAGACGAGACTCACGCGCATACGCGGACGCCCCTGAATCTCTTGCTGCGTGGGCCGATAGTGGTCTGAGTCGACACTTTTCACGTCTTCAAGCATACATTGACTTTTGATTTAGACAATTTTTAAATAGAATAAGCCAAGATGACAACGACCACTGCCGACACTGTCAACCGAAAAATGGCGAGTAAGTTACTCGGCGTCTCCGTGCGTACCGTTGATCGCTACATTACGAGCGGCAAGATACCGGCCTATACTCAGAACGGTCGAGTTTTGTTGAAAAAGCGAGATGTAATGGGACTTCTCCACAACAAGACTGAAGAGAAACCGACACCCGTTGACACTACGCGACAGTCACTTACCAGCCACGGCCATGTCTACACGACACAGGCCGATATGCAGTTCTACAAAGAGCTTTACCAGGAAGCACAGCACCTCCTAAATGACTACCAGCAGAAGCTCGAACAGTCGAACTACCGGATCCGAAACCTTGAGTCGCAAATGGCGAGCGCACTCCCCGCACCGGCCGCTCCCATTCAGCAGCCTATGCACCAGCCAGTTCAGTACTCCGACCCCAGACGTGAAGATGCCTTCGCCCAAGAACTCCTTAAAAAAGAAATCGAACAGCTGCAGCAAGAAAAAAAACTCCTTCAGCGTAAGATGAAAAATGAGCAGCTCAGCCGGACTATCTTTGCCGTCTTGCTCTATGTCCTCTTGGGACTCCAGCCGGTCTTCTGGCTCCTCACACGATAAAACAAACTACTGCGGTTCCGGGATGGGTGGTATCGAGATACGCTCCCGTTCAGTGACGAGGATCTTTATGCCCGTGTAGGCTTTTTCGATACGCTCTATAATGCCCCCATGCTGCGCTATAGCCTCGCGAAGCTCCTTAGTGGGCCCGATAGCCGTTATTCGATAAGGAGGCCGTAAAAAAGTCTTCCTCATGACTATGCCCGTGCCAACTTTCCTAAAGCCGGCCGTAACGTGAGTGAGGCGGACATCATTAAAGGCGATCGACTCGGCACCGACGGCACTGAGCTGCCCCAAAAGATCGGTTATCCAGAAGGAGTCGATCGACTGGTCGAAGGTTATCTCTATGCCGGGCCCGTAGACGACGTTTTTACCGGCCAGCAAACGCATACGATCAAGCTCGCTCTCAATCGACTCGTTGGCCACACGCGACTGAAGGTCTGCAAGAACCTTCTCTTCTTCACCGAGCTGGCTACTCAGCTCCTCGTTGGCCAGCTGGAAGATGCGCAACTGTGAGAGGACCGTCTTGGCATCGGTACGCTCCACCAGTGCCTCGACTTCTTTGAAGGAGCGGATCTGGAGCGCAAGGAGAATTCCGGCCACAAGAACGACGACAAGAATGAAGTAGTGTTTTTTAAGTTGCTTGAGCTTCATTGCTGGGTGAGCGAGAGGTAGTTAAGAGGACGAAGTGTCTCCTGAGGAGCGATCGTGAGCTCACTGACATCTTCAGTGTAAATTGAGATTTCCTTCTTTGGGAGGAGCGTGAGAGCGTACTTGAGGGCCTCAGGATTTCCCACGGCCTCAACAACAAAAGGAGCTGATATCTGCAAGTTACCCACAAAAATAGTATCAAAGGCGGACTGAACAGCAGTGAGAGGAAGAACGCGACGACCGTTGATGCTGATTGCCTGAGCGTCTTGGAGAAAGAGGGCATTCATAAGATCGCGCAGATCCGCAGCCTGGACGAAGTACTGGTTGAGCGAGGTATAGTTAATGCGATCAATCGCCTTATCGTTCAAGGTTATTCGCACGCCGTGCCCACTGACCGTGTCGAAACCGGCATAGGACTTGAGCTCACCCAGCTCCTCAACAAGCTGGGGGGAGGAGTGGCGTTCGATTATGGCGCGGACCTCATCGCGACGAGCCTGAACATCCTCAAGGCGCCTCTTTAGCTGTTCCTGTTCGGTAGAAAATGTCGTCAGCAGCTGTTTTTGCACCTCGATTTGATCGAGTGGATATGAGCCGACGTAGACCGGAGTGGTGCCTATTTGAAGAGCCAGAATGACTCCGATCACCAGACCGATGGAAACAAATGAGACCTCAACTAACCTGGTACGCATTGAGCAGGAAGATAATTACTAGATATGGGAAGTTGTAGTTCTTGCGCTTAAACGGGAATTTGGTACAATGACGTGATTTGATCCTTCACAACTCGGACGCGCAGACCGCTAGGCAGAGAGAAGCGCAAGAAACGAACAGGTCGATTATACCAAAAATTAAAATAAAACGTCCTATGTATTCTTCTTGCCCTTCTCTCTGCTATGCGATGGCACGGGAACAAAAAGACCCCCCGAGCCACTCATACAAAAACAAAGCTTGGTGTTTCCTCTTTGATCTTTATCAAAATCAAACACACAAAACAGGCAGCCGTTACGGTTCGGCTAAAAACAAAATCCAAAGTATGGCAGATTCACTCTACTATTAGTGAAAAGAGGGGATTGGTCTCCCTTCTCTCCATCGCCTCCCCGAAATTACAGCCTCAGGTGTCACTCTCAAACTTTATTGCGACACTCTGATAGGCTTCGGGGGGCGTGGAGTACACTTATCATCAAAACGTCCAAAAATGGGCGTTTTTTTGTGCTATGCTCGGCCCATGATAGGAATCTTCGACTCGGGCTACGGCGGACTGACCGTGATGAAGGAGGTCGTGGCACGACTACCCGACTACGATTACCTCTACCTGGGGGACAACGCCCGCACACCTTACGGAAACCGCAGCTCGGAGACGGTTACCCAGTTTGCGGATGAGGCCGTTCGCTTCCTCTTTGAGCAGGGGGCCCAGCTGATTCTTTTTGCCTGCTTCACCGCCTCGGCTCTGGCCCTCCCCACCCTACAAAAACGTTTTCTTCTGGACCCCGCCTCGCCCTATAAAGATCGCAAGATTCTTGGAGTACTCCGGCCGCTCGCGGAGTATGCGGCTCAAAACTCAGGCTCCGGCCGGATTGGCGTAGTTGGTACCCGGGGGACGGTGAACTCCGGAGCTTTCGAGCGTGAGCTCAACGAGAAGAAATCCGGACTGACGATTACCCGAAAGGCCTGCCCACTCCTGGTCCCCCTGATCGAAGAGCAGTGGCATACAAAACCCGAGGCGCGGATGATTTTGAAGAAGTATTTACGTACCGTGAAGGAGCACAACGTCGACTCTCTCATCCTAGGATGCACTCACTATCCGGTCATGATGGAGGATTTTCACCGGATAATGGGGAGTAAGACGCAGGTTATCAACTCGGGCGCGGTTGTGGCCGAGAGACTGGAAGACTACCTTGCCCGACACCCGGAGATAGAGAGCCGGTTAAGTCGCGGAAAAAAACAGCGCTTCATGACCACCGACTGCCCTCAACGGTTTGGTGAGTTCGTAAAAGTTTTCGGTGGGCTCGAACAGGGGAGCGTCGAGCAGGTCCAGCTGTAGTGGAGCGGTAAAGACAGAACCTACTCCCACTCGATCGTGGCAGGGGGCTTGTTCGTAATGTCGTACAGGACGACTGAGGCCTTCTGTCGAAGTTTTTTTACACACTTTTCCAGGAGGGGAAGGGGCATCTTGTAAAAATGTGCGGTCATCGCCTCATCGGAGCATATTGGACGAAGTACTACACCTTCTTTGACCTCTCCATTGACCTCAATAGGAAGGAGGACGGTGGGAAACTGCCAGACCTTATCTTCGATCTTCTCACGCTTTGTGAAGGTAACTACAATGTCATCGAGCTCCTGGGCCAGGGCGATGCGTGGAGCCGTGAGCGTCCCCGGACGAACCTTAACCGAATGAATCTCCTGAGGGTGCAGGAGCAGACAGACGCGGTTGATATCTGTAAATCGGTTAGTCAGAGCCGTCGAAAGTGTCTCGAGTTTCTTCCAGGGCTGCTTCTTGCCCCAGATCACAAGGGGGTGCTTGTAGGAGCGTGAGTCACCACCGACTCCGACACTCTGGATGGGCAGGATAACACCACGGAGGCCATGGGATGCCAGATGGTCATTAATTTTCTTTTCGAGCTCCGCCTGATTGGGGACGGGGACGGCCTTCTTGGTACAGAGAATACGAACACCCAAGCCCGGACCGGGGAAGGGGTGCTTCCAGACCGCCTCATCAGGAAGACCGAGCCGACTACCCAAGGCGCGCACCTCATCCTTATAGAGCTCGGCGAGGGGTTCGATAACCTTGTTCTCCTCGATCAGTTTAAGAATCTCGGGGACCCGGTTGTGATGCGTCTTAATCTTGTCAGAGTGCTTGGTACCTTTACTTTCAATCGTGTCGGGGTAGATCGTCCCCTGGCCAAGAACCCAGTCATCGGGGTTAAGTTTGAGCTTCTTTGCCACCTTGGCCTGGACCTCCAGGAAGGTCGTGCCGATAATCGCACGCTTTTTCTCCGGGTCGGTCTCGCCCTTCAGGGCGGAGAGAAACTCCTTTTTGGCGTCGTAGATGTGGAAGTTTTTTATGCCGGCACGCTTGAGCAGGGCGTCTGTCTTCTTGGCCTCATCTTTGCGCAACAGTCCCGTGTCGATCGAGAGACCGTAAACGCGTTCGGGGCCCAGAGCCTTACACAAAAGGGCATAAGCCACGGTCGAGTCGACGCCGCCGCTTACAAGCAGGAAGACCTTACGCTCTCCGATCATTTTCTTGACCTCTTCCAACTTACGCTTCATGAATTTCTGCATGCTCCAGGTCCGTTCGACCTTGCAGAGTTTCAAAAAGTTATCGAGCATGAGCAGCCCCTTTTTGGTGTGCTTGACCTCCATATGGAACTGGACGGCGAAGATCCGGCGCTTGGCATCACCCATTGCAGCGGTCAGACAGTCTGCAGTGGAGCCATAAATTGAAAAGCCCGGTGGGATTTTGGTAACCGTATCGCCATGCGACATCCAGGCCTGTGTCTCGCCGGAGATACCGGCAAAGAGGCCGGAAGATTTTTTTATCGAGAGCTGAGCGAGTCCGTACTCCTTTGTCATGCCCGACTCGACCTTGCCGCCCAGCAGGTGAGCGATCAGGTGGTGACCGTAGCAGACACCCAAGATCGGCACGCCCAACTTGAAGATACCCGGGTCGATTGTGGCCGAGCCCTCGCCGTAAACAGACTGGGGGCCGCCCGAGAGGATGATGCCCTTATACTTCTTAAGCTCCTCAAGGGGCGTCTCCGGTAGGAGAATCTCAGCATAGACCTTCAGCCGCCTGATACGGTTCGCTATAAGGTGCGCATACTGGCTGCCGAAGTCGATAACTGCAATCATAGAGAAGGATTCGCATTAAGGATAACCAGCTCGCCAAGTTCACCGCCGCACTCCGAGAGAACAAGGTCGGCGGCCTGCTGAAGTGCGGCGCGGACCTCATCTTCAGTGCTGGCCTCATTTCCATCAATATTCAGGAGGAGGTTGGTGGAGTTCTCGGTGATCTTAGTGACCTCGGAGTCGAGGTAGTTGAAGTCGCGGGCCATAACGGTTCCGGCTGAGTCGAAGTAGCAGAGCTCATCGGGCATGAGAGGGACGAACTTATCGCTCCCGAGAGCCATATACTGCTCGCCGCCCTCGGCAAAGTTGAGGATGACCGGGAGGGTGAGCCTGTCGGCGTCAAACATCCCCACTGCGAGCTGGTGCTCAACAGAGATGATATTACCGAGATCGACGATGGTATTTATCGTGGGAAGGTCGCGCCCGTTCGCCAGTCGCGAGATAAGAGCAACTGGACTCGGCTTGTTATTGGAAGGTTTAACGCCAAACCCACGGTAGATGTCTTTAAAGGCCTCCAGGCGAGCAGAGCTTTTTCTGAGTTCCTCAAAATCGAGTCCGTCCCAGTGCTGTTCACGAAGTTCGGCTGCGCGCTCCAGGGTTAGCTGACTATTTTTCACTCCTTTCAAAAGGGCGAATCCGACTTTGATCCCGGGAAAGCGCTCACGAACATCTTTTGTGATAATGACGAGGGGTGAAGTAGCATCAACGATGGCCGGCTTCTCGGGAGTGGGAAGGGCTGCAACCGCACGGAAACGCTTCATCACGAAACCGGGATCGAGAGACTCCAGGAACCAGCCGGCCTGTGGGCCGGACTCTTTATCAAGCAAGGCGACATAGATTGCACCAAAGCCATCGCGGGGCTCTATAGTGGAGTTTTTCCGAAGCTCGTGGATAGCTGCGTGCAGATCGGCTCCCTCCCAGTTGGCGTTTGAGCCAAGCAGGCCAGCGATCTCTCCCAGAAACTGCTTTTGAGGAGGAGTGAGCTCGGCGGCGGCTGTCGGCGTCTGTTGCTGGATGGTGAAACGAGCCCGCTCCGGGGCAAATCGCTCGAGCCACTGGAGCGCGTACTCTCGACGGTTCTCGGCGACCGCCTGCTCCTCGTTGTTGAGCGGGAGGCCTTTGAGCTTTGACATCTCACTCATAAAGTCGAGGCTGGGAATCTGGGCCGCAAAGGCAATGCGAGAGAAGCGCGGAAGGAAGACATCGCGAAGCTCCGAGGGGTGCAGTGCGGAGAAGTGATAGACGCGCTTGAGGTCCTCAGTGTTGTCGCGGTCGCTGCGTCCGAAGTAGGCCTCGGCCGACTCGTCAAAAGAGTCGAAAAGGCGTGGAAGTGTCTCACCTGCAGGGTCGAAGTCAATCGCCTGTACCGGCCAGGTGCGAACCATCAAAAAGCGGAGGAGTTCGGGGGGGATCATATCGGCAACCTCTTTCGAGGAGGCTCCGACTCCTTTACTCGCACTCATCTTACTTCCGCCAAATGTGAAAAATTCGTAGGGAATGTCGAAAGGAACGACACCGTTGAAAACCTCGCGGGCTATGCGTGCGGCAACTTCACGAGAGCCACCGTGAGCGTAGTGATCTTTCCCAGCGCCTTCTATATCAACGGGGAAGATCTGCCATTTCGCGGCCCACTCCACCTTCCAGGGAAGCTTTCCCCGTCCACCATAAGGCGAAGTTGTGCCTATGTAGCCGCAGCCACGGGCCCAGCTGACTTTATTAGGCTCGCAGCGGTACTCGACAATCTTTTTCCCCTCATTACCTTTAGAGCCGATGACGGTCGTAGTTCCCACCTTGCCACACTCCTCACAGACGATCTGAACGGGGTTCCACTCTCCACCTTTTTCGGAACCGGAGACCTCCAGGTAGATCTGACGAATTTCGTCTGCATAGTCCAGTGCGACGTCGATCCAGTGGTCAAACTTCCCCTCTTCATAAAGTGTGCTGGCAGAGTAGATGTGCGGGTCGAAGCCAATACGGCGGATAACTCCCACAAACTCCTCGCCAAAATAGTCGGCAAAGTTATCGGCGACGTCCGGATCGGGCGAGGGGACGTCCTTCAGGGGCTTTCCCATATGGGGTGCGAACTTGGCTTTATCAAGATAGACGGGGAGGCCATCCATCGGATCGGCGTCGTTTATCTCGTAGTAGTACTCAACTTCATACCCCTTCTCGCGCAGTGCCTGAGCCACGATTCCGTGAACAACAACACCTCGGAGGGAGCCGATGTGGACGCGGCCTGAAGCCGTTTTTTCATCGCGGATTATAAAGTGTTTCTTTTCCGGAAATTTCTCTTCGATTTGAGCGACAAGCTCGTCGGCCCAGAACATAAGGATTCGTTAGTAGGATAGGAGATATCTTGCGGAGATATGTATTAGAATACAGGAAAATTAGGATTTTGGAAGATACGCAACCAAGAAAACGGCAGTTGCTGAGGATGAGTCGCTTGTAGTTGACGACAAGCAGCTTGTGGCAGATAATTCCTTCCATACCTTTTCCCAACCAAATAAGACCTTATGTCTTCAGAAATACGCCGCTTCGCAGAGGCAAATACCGACCGTATCAACTGGGATCTTAAGCTCCCCCCGTGGGTTAACCTGGGGGCGATCGGTGCCGACTCACAAAGACTTGAACGGCTTTGTGACCTGGCGGGAATAGGGAAACTTGTTATAACCAACGGCAACAAGACGAATTTGGCGTTCGGCGAGCTCGAGTTTGCAGAGGGGACGGAGGATGATCTCTTACCAAGCGGTGAGCTTACGCCAACACGGGATGCGACAATGAAGGTGAGCTCAATTGGCGAGCTTATTCGCGAGCGCGCCGAGAACGCACTCTTCAGGCAAAAGCCGGTATCGGATCCAAACATTCAAGCGTCCGCCCTCAATGGGGTTATTTTGCAGACACTCATGCAGGAAAGTCGAGTACGAGTTTTCGGGCCCAGTATGCCCGGAGTAACGACCACTCTGGCGGGAGTCTTTACAGGCGCGGCAGCTCAACAGCTTCTACAGTCGGCGCAGCCTGAAATAACTGTGGCGGCGAGCCTCCTTGCGGTTAACCTACTGGCTCAGTTGCCGGGAATTGTCAAAAGTGGCCGCGGACTGTGGCCCGCTCATGCCTTGGGATTTCAGCTCGACCGTCTGGTAAGTCTCGAGCTCAGCGGCATCAACGCCTGCGTAGTGGGAGTGCTCCCCACGGAACGTGCGCGCGGCTTGTGGGGGGCAACGGGCCGAGATGAGCGCGTCGATCAGTTCACCGATGGTTAGTCTTCGGCATAGACGGCCGGAACTCCTCCCGAACGCTGACGATCTATATCAAAGAAGCGCATCTTGCTGCGCTCGAACATGAGCTCGATGTGGCCGGTGGGACCGTTTCTGTGCTTGCGTATGAAGATGTCGGTGACGCCTTTTCGATCGCTATCTTCTTCGTAGTAGTCCTCACGGTAGATCATCATCACGACGTCTGCGTCCTGCTCAATCGAACCGGACTCACGAAGATCTGAGAGCACGGGGACTTTATTGGGCCTCGACTCAACCGCACGGGAAAGCTGAGAAAGTGCAATTACGGGAATATGGAGCTCGCGGCCGAGATTCTTGAGTGCGCGGGTGATTTCTGAAATTTCCTGCACGCGATTTTGCGAGTAAAATGAACCTCCCTTTGAGGAAATACTCATCATCTGGAGGTAGTCGATCAGGAGGATGTCGAGACCGTGCTCTGCCTTGAGGCGTCGAGCCTTGGTTCGGAGCTCGATAATGCCATTTACGGGAGAGTCGTCGATAAAGATCTTCGTCTGGTTCAGGTCGTCCATAACACTTCCGATACGAGCAAAGTCCTCATCGGAGAGCTTTCCCGTTCGTAGCTTCCACGAGTCAACTCCGAGCAGCGCACAGAACATACGCTCAACCAGCTGCTCCTTCGACATCTCAAGAGAGAGGACACCGACGGAGAGGCCCCGCCGAGCAATATTCTGTGCAATATTCATGGCAAAGGCCGTCTTACCCATCGAAGGTCGGGCGGCGATAATGACGAGGTCGCCGGGGTTGAAGCCCGAGAGGACGCCATCGAGAGACTGGAAGCCGGTTGGAATTCCGAGGTACTTATTCTTTTCATTCGGATCGTGAAGATCGGAGATCTTCTCGTAGGTATTCGCGAGAACCTCTTTAATATGAACGAAGCGGTCTTTCACGAAGGTTTGAGAGACGGAGAAGAGGGTTTTTTCCGCCTCCTCGAGGACGCTCTCGATCTCGGCGGTCTCGTCGTAACCAAGGCCCATGATCGCATCACCTGCACCAATAACACGGCGCAAGGTGGATTTCTGCTTCACGATAAGGCCGTACTGAATCACGTGCGTGGCCGTGGGGACATCGGCGGTGAGCTCGGCAATATAGGAGGCTCCACCGACGGTATCGAGCCGGCCGTGATCTTCCAAGTAGCTTACCAAGATTTTCAGGTCGATGGGGAGGTGTTTTGCAAAGAGGTCGAGCATCGCCTCGTAGATCATCCCATGCTGGTCGAAATAGAAGTCCTCATGCTCCAGAAAGTCCGCCACCTTGATGATCGCGTTTTTGTCGATCAGCAGTGAGCCAAGAGTCGCTTTTTCGGCCTCTTCGCTGTGAGGTGGAATTTTTGAAAGTGGAGGAGTGGACATAGTGCGAATGGTGCCGCGAAGGCGGCGGAGTCAAGAGTGAGGCGGGCTCGTTACTTCATTGTTCATGAAAAAATCATGAACTGCAACGTCAGTGGCATTAATGATGTTGAAGGTTTTGCACCTTGGTGGAGAAGTATGTGCTAAAGGTGTGGAAACTCTCACCTACCCACCCGTTACAACCTCGAAGATACCCCTGACCATGCGGGCGATTTGTGCCTTGGGTACGGCTGAAAAAGCAACGCGCAGACCGTTGGTACCCGGAACTATGCCTATCTTCTTCTCTTTGAGAAGGCGCTCGGCGATCTCTTTTGGATCGATACCGTCGGCGAGGTTCACATAG
>PFRX01000008.1 GCA_002788775.1 Candidatus Peregrinibacteria bacterium CG_4_9_14_0_2_um_filter_53_11
CTTCCACGACGCCTTTTTCTACTTTGCTGATGAGTTTGGTCTCACGATCGTCACCACCTTTGAACCCTTCCCCGGAAAGGAGCCAACCCCTTCGTATCTGAGTGAGGTGAAGACTGCGGTAGAGGAACACGGTATCAAAGTTCTTTTCACCGAACCTCAGCTCTCCGCCGATACACTTAAGCAGTTTGCCCAGGATAACGGAGTTCGTCTAGACATTTTGGATCCACTCGGTGGCATTGAGGGACGGCAGTCGTATACTGAGCTTATTGGCTATAATGTTCATCAAGTTATCAAAAACCTAACTCCCGAAACTACACCAACGGAATGAGTCACAACCCGTATATCGTCGTCACCAATCTTTCAAAAAACTACGGAGATGTAGCGGTGGTTGATGATGTTTCGTTTCAGATAGACCGTGGAGAGATTGTCGCGGTGATTGGGCCCAATGCGGCCGGTAAGTCCACCCTCGTTCGGATGATGATGGGACTTATTCCCGCCACATCGGGAACGGTCACAATCGATGGGGCAAGCATGAAAAAGTACCGCACTCGTATCGGGTATGTGCCTCAGCGATTTAACTACAATCCGCGCATCCCGATTACCATCCAGGAGTTTCTACAACTTTCCCTGCATATTGCCGGTGCCCATGAGCGTGAAAATATCTCGACGATAAAAGACCGCATTCGCGATGTTGGCCTTGATAGTGCGGTTCTAGAGAAACAGTTAGGAGGAGTCTCCGGCGGTCAGTTACAGCGTATCTTGATCGCCCGAGCTCTGCTTACCGACAAAGAGCTCCTCATCTTGGATGAGCCGGCTGCCGGTATTGATATTGAGGGGCAGCAGTCGGTCTATGAGCTCCTTGTGCGGCTGAACAAGAGTCATGGAGTGACGATAATCATCATCTCACACGAGCTCGACGTCGTCTTCCGTTACACAAAAAAGGTTCTCTGTATCAACCGAAAACTCTTGTGCAAAGGCAGACCCGAAGAAGCTCTGAATGAAGAAGTCATGAAGAAGATGTATGGACTAACCCACCAGGCCCACTACTCACACACCTGTCCGCCGCACGAACACTCTTCTCCAAAAAACTCTTCGCACAAACATACCTCTAACCACACTGATGAACATGGGCATTAGCGAGGTCTTCCTCCTTCCTTTTATGCAGCGTGCACTGGTTGCCGGCCTCGTCGCCGGTATACTTTTGGGGACGATGGGTGTTTATGTGAGCATGCGGAATATGAGCTTCCTTGGTGATGGAATAGCTCATGCCTCGCTTGCCGGCGTTGCCCTCGCGCTCTTGTTGGGGTGGATGCCCACAGTGGTGGCACTCGTTCTCGCTCTCGTATTGGCTGTTGCTATCTACGGAATAGAGCGTCACTCCCGCATCTCGGGCGATGCAGCCATAGGTATAATATTTACGACGGGAATGGCGCTCGGCGTTATCTTCCTCCACTTTACACCCGGCTTTCAGCCCGACCTGATCAGCTTTCTCTTTGGAAATATCTTGGCGATCAGCGAGCAAGATCTCTATATAACACTGGGTATCGGTTCTCTTATTATGATAACGACCTTCGCCGTCTCGGAGAAGTTGACCTTCGTTATTCTCGATGAGGAAGGCGCCTACCTCTCCGGCCTCAACCCCTCGTGGTACCTTCTGCTTCTTTACATCATGACCTCACTTTCGATCGTTCTCTCGATTAAACTGGTGGGTATTGTAATGGTGAGCGCCCTCTTAATAACACCGAGCGCGATGAGCCAGCTCCTCTCACGTCGCTTTGCCACGTTCAAGTGGCAGTCTGTCTTCTGGGCCTGCATCACAATTATCCTGGGCCTTGTTGCGTCTGTAATCTTCGACCTTCCCAGTGGTGCGACGATCATCGTTGTTGGTAGTACCCTCTTTCTTCTTACTCTCCTCCTCACGGGGCGCAGGAGTTCTTAGCTTCCCCAGATCGTGCTTACCATGAGGTCGCTTGTTAAGGGAGCAGTGTACTTCCACACTTGGTCCAGATCGAAGCGGCCCGCCTCGGGGAAGGCCTTGTAGTTGTGCATCCCGCCATCAGGAAAGACACGCTTTATCAGCTGGATATTACTCTGACCGGCCTGTTTTGTTATGCGCAGCCGGTACTCATCAACCGGGTCAAAGTCGAGGGTGAAGGGAAGACGGTAGCGAATCCTCAGTGCGTTTGTATCCCCGGGCGCGACGCTGAGGCGTGTGGAAAAGTAGTCGAGATTGGTCTCCGAATCGTGTTTCAGGACGAGGTTCGGATCGTGATTTTCTTCGAGTACTGTGCCGGTTGGAACGTAGATGCGGAGCATCTCGATATTATGTGACTTGCCCAGAATCTGGAGGATGTTCAAGGGGATCTCCTCGTAGCCAAAAGAGCTCAGGAGGGTGCGGAGTTGGGCTTCGGCCCGGCTGTTCCACGTGTGTTGTCGGGTTATCGTAAGCTCGTTACTCACACTGCCATCACGGTTTAGATAGGTATCGTGGGCGATCGTCTCTCGTATGTAGCTGTCGCTCTTGTTGCCCGCGACCGAGGTGTGTGCGATTGCCAGAAAATCTTCTTTCGGCTTGAGCTGAGGAAGGGCGCCGTCAGCACCAATGGCGATCGCAAATTTCTGTACCGCCTCGTCAGTTGAGTAGATGAGCAGGTGTTTCCCGGTTATTGAGGCCTTGAGCAGGGGTAGAAGCGATGCCGGGTCGACGCCCTCAAAAAAGCGCTCCTGGAAGCTCTCCATGAAGTTGGCGAGAATGATCTTGGGCTGCTCCCGGCCGAAAAGTTTTGACTCGATAACGTAGGAGAGGACGTTTGAGAAGTTCTCGGCACTGAGTGGCTTGCTCAGTCCCTCAACCTCCACGGGGCCGGTGAGGTTGAGAATATTGGCGATGACCTGCTGGTCGATCGCTATGATCGTATCGACGCCCGGTCCTCCCTCCTTTTCCAAAAAGTCGGCGGTGGTGCGAGCCGAGGTGGGGAAGTCGGCTGAGAAGTTTGAGTCCCGCATAAACCAGCGATCGTTGATAATGGCAATCTCGTCGGGCGGCGTGATCTTTTCAACAAGTTGGTGGTCATAGCTGTAGATGTCATGAACCTCATTGCGGGTGAGGTGGCCGTCGTTCATCTCCATAATCGCCACATTTCCGATGAAGCCGCCCGTCGGGCGTAACTCGGCATTATTTTGGATGAGGACGAGGTAGGTATGCGGCGCCTCGTCACCGAGGAGTATCAGTATCGTGGGGATCTCACTCTCCAGCCTTCCCACCAAGGTGGAGACGCCATCAAGCGCACGTTGAGCAAGTGCGACGGTCTCTCGCACATCGGCGGGAATAACTCTTTCGGGGAGGTTCGTGAGGGCTTTGGCCGCCGTTTTTACCGAGGAGGTGGCCTGATGCAGAGTTGGGAGCTGGGCTTTGAGCTGTTCGGTCAGCGAGGGCTGTTTCGTAACCCCCTCTCTATTTCCCCGGAAAATATCTTGAGGGAGCGTCTCCGTTGCGGCAAGGACCTCGCTAAAGAGCCGTCCGGCACGACTCAGCTCAACGCCCACGGTTGTCAGTGCCCGCGCTGTCGCCAGGTGGGGATCTTGGAGCGGATTAAAGAGCCGGCTCGGCCGAGTGAACCAGGTCTGCTGATCGACGCTGTCAAAGGCTCCCTGTGCGGCGGTGAAGAGCTCTTGAGCGTGCAGGAAGTTCTTCTCCTCAAGTTCAAGAGTCGCCTGCACGAGGAGCTGAACTCCCGCCTTGGCCGTATCTGTAACATTATTTTGCAGCGCCATTCCTTGCGATTTGAGGTGGAGGAGGTTGATGCCAAACAGAACGACAACTCCGACAAGCAAGATGATCGTTATCTCTCTTACGATCTTGCGTTGAAACGCGCTCGTCCGGTCGGAGACAAGGAGTGTTTTCTGCTTCCGCGCACTGCGCCCATTTTGTTTTTCCCCCTCGCCACTAACCACTCTAACCGAGCTGCGCTTTGGGTGGAGTGTGTGGTTGGGGACGGAGATAGTCTCGCCCTTTTTTTTGCGTGGGCGCGATTCATTCTCCTCTGGTGGTATGATGTCGCGAAAGCTCATCTTACTCCATTATAAGCATAAACTGGGTCTCGGTCCGGTCGCTCTGGGTGCGCTTTGAAAAGCCCAAAAACCCCTTCAGCTCGGGTGTGATACTGAGCTTGGTAATTCCCAGTAGTTCGGGATTTTTCAGAATGGGCTGGAGCGTCCGCTTGTAGAGTGGATCACCACGTAGGTTGAGGCCGGGCTCACGCGTAAGCAGGAGCGCTTTCAGAATTGTCGTCTTGTCGTTGCTAATGAAGAGCTTGTTCTGAACCGTAGCTTGGAAGATGCCCTTCCCTTCCTTTGTCGTGACACTTTTGAGTGGGATGCCTTCAAACAAGACTTCGGTCACGATCGCATTTTCTTCACTTGGAATGAGCTCGAAAGCCTCACTTCCGTCCGGCAGAGTTACTGCCTGTCGAGCTGGAGCAAGGTTGCCTCGCGTGCTCAAAAATGACTGCCACACCGCATCAACCATCGAAAGCTGATGCTCACCTTGGAGTGTGGTTATAAAGAGAGCCTTGCCACCGTTCAGCGTAAGGGCGAACTCGCCGGTGAGTAGGGGCGCCAGGTCTTTCTCGTAAGTCGTTGCGGGAAGATACTCCTTCAAGAAGAGGTCGATGAGGAGTTTCAGCTCGGGGTGGGCTGCGTCATGAGGTTGAGACTGGGCAATCTTCGAGACCTGTCCACTCAGGTTCTGCCCCCCAAGCATCAGCTCGAAATCACCCGGGAGGAAGGGGAGTAGGAGAGCGTGATAGGCGTGTTCCGGCTCAATAGTAAGAGATGAGGGATTCTTGCTGATCACACTACCTTGAACCTCTTTTCCGTTGATAGTAAGGCCAACGACAAGTGCCGGTGTGTTGAGTGAGACGAAGGGGCTGTCACTCAAGTAGGTGCTGATGAGGGGACGAAGCTGGCTATCGAGGGCCTTGGGCTCAAGATAGATGACGATCGGCGCTTTGAGGCTTGTGTAGAGTGAGGTGAAGGTGGGCTCGTCACTCAGTCGAGGTACCGTCTGGTCCAGATTTGTAAGCCCGCTTACCAGTTGAAACGAGGGGGAGATCAGAAGGGTCTCGTCTCGCAATCCCAGGGAGATAGCTGATGCTGACGTTACGACCTCGCCTTCTTTGAGTGGTTTGGTGAGCTCGGGGAAGGCCTGAGCCATAGAGCTCTGTGTCTCCGCCGAACTCTTGAGCGGAACCAGTGCGAGTGGGGTGAGTTTGTCTTCGTTAGCCACCAGCGCAAAGCTTATCGGGCCACTGCTCCAACTCTTGAGCGTCTCCCAGGGGACGGGGAGAAGCTGCCCGAGAGGAGCGGCCAGCGTGGGAGACAGGTCCAGAGGAAGTTCCGCATACGCACGCGTCTCCGAGGCCGGCAAAAGTGACGAGCTGCCCTCGACGGAAAGGGGAGCTTGGGCGCGATACAGTCCTATGCTAAAGAGAACGAGCACCCCAACAAGTACCAGAATAAGTCCACGTTTTTTTTGCTGATGGGGCGCGATTTTCACCCGGTGATTGTACCATAGAACCATAGATCGGGAGCGAACGCCGGTGCCGCGGGTGAAGACACCCCGTGTCGCATTCGCAGAGTCTAGCCTACTCCTCGCCACCTCTGCTATACTTCACCCCGCTATGACTCCAACAGTAGATCAAATTCGGCGACAGTTTATCGACTTCTTCGTGACCAAGTACGCGCATCGGGAGATCCCCAGCGCCTCACTTATTCCTGAGAATGATCCAACCGTCCTCTTCACCACGGCCGGGATGCATCCGCTCGTCCCTTTTCTGATTGGTGAGCCTCATCCTCAGGGGCGTCGGCTTGTCGATGCTCAGAAATGTCTTCGTACCGACGATATCGACGAGGTCGGTGACTCGACCCACCTTACCTTTTTCGAGATGATGGGCAACTGGTCCCTCGGCGACTACTTTAAGGAGGAAACTATCCAGATGAGTCTCGAGCTCCTTACGACTCCTTGGGAGCAGGGGGGCTTCGGCCTGAGCCTGGACCGCCTCTCGGTCTCCTGTTTTGAGGGAGATGATGATGCTCCGCGCGATCTTGAGTCTGCCGAAATTTGGAAGAAGCTGGGTATCCCCGAAAACCGCATCTTCTTTTATCCTAAAAAACAGAACTGGTGGGGTCCGGCCGGTCAGACAGGTCCGTGCGGTCCTGATACGGAGATCTTCTATGACGTTGTGAACGTCAATGATCCCGCCGCCCACCGCGAAGGAGGACGAGTAACACAAGACCGCTGCCAGCCCTCGTGTGACTGTGGACGCTACGTCGAGATCTGGAATGACGTTTTTATGCAGTACAACAAGAAAGGGGAGGGGCAGTTTGAGCCGCTCGCACAGAAGAACGTCGACACCGGTCTGGGTCTCGAGCGCATGGTCGGAATCCTTCAGGGAAAAGACTCTCCCTTTGAGACGGAGCTCTTCGCCCCGGCTATCGACAAGATCTTCTCACTCACAAACTACGACCGTGCCCAGCCAAAGGCGATCTTTGCCTCACGTGTTATTGCCGACCACCTCCGTGCCGCCACCTTTATTCTGGGAGATCCGTGTGGCGTCTCACCAAGTAATGTCGACCAGGGCTACATCGTTCGGCGCCTGATCCGACGTGCCATCCGCTATGCTCGTATGATTGATGTTACTGAAAATTTCACCGATTCAATTGCCGCGATCTACATCGACCTTTACTCCTCCGCCTACCCGGAGCTCCAGCACAACAGTGAGCGCGTCCTCGATGAGTTGCGTCGCGAGGAGACCCAGTTTGACACGACGCTTGAACGCGGCCTCCACGAGCTGAGTAAGATGATCGAGCGCAAGTACCCCTCACACAGCGGGGTTATTAAGGGCGAGGATGCCTTCTCTCTTTTTGAGACCTACGGCTTCCCCCCCGAGATGACCGCCGAAGAGGGGCGTACACTTGGCATGGATGGTGTTGATATGGAGGGCTTTAATGAGGCCTTCAAAAAGCATCAGGAGCTCTCGCGCGTTGGCGCCGCTCAGAAGTTTGCCGGCGGTCTCGCCGATCATAGTGAAGAGTGTAAGATGCACCACACGGCAACCCACCTTGTCCACCAGGCTCTCCGTGATGTCTTGGGCGATCACGTCTTCCAAAAAGGCTCCAATATTACAAAGGAACGCCTTCGTTTTGACTTCTCCCAGGATGAGAAGATGACGCCCGAGCAGGTTCAGCAGGTTGAGGAGATCGTTAATAAGCAGATTGAGCGCGACCTTCCCATTCACTTTGAGATTATGGATGTCGATGATGCCAAGGCTCGTGGCGCGATCGGAGTCTTTGACGACAAGTACGCCCAGCTCGGGAACAAGGTGAAGATCTACATTATGGGAGACTACAGCATGGAGGTGTGTGGAGGCCCGCACGTTGAGCACACTGGTGTCCTGAAGCACTTTAAGATCCTCAAAGAAGAGGCCTGCTCTCGTGGCGTCCGCCGCATCAAGGCCGTTGTAGAGGGAATTAAAGACCTCGCATAATAACAAAGAGGTTGGAGCTTCATAAGACAGCCTCTTCAGCCCCCCCAGTTGAGCTTCTTGCTGAGCATCCGGTAGTAGTTATGCCCGGCCAGTCGGATCATCCTAAAGGCCCTGCTTGAACGCCGTATCCGCACCAGATCTCCACGCTTGAGGTTTACCGTGATCTGTCCGTCAACGGTGAGTACGATAGGCTTTCTTTCAGCACGCCACTGCGTTTCGAGGGTGATCGTAATCTGTCTATCGTCGGGGATCACAATAGGGCGTGCCCCCAGTTTTACCGGGCAGAGGGGGGTGAGGACGAACGCATCGACCTTTGGGTGGAGAATCGGTCCGCCCGCCGAGAGCGAGTGACCCGTTGAGCCCGTTGGTGATGAGATAATAAGACCATCGGCCTTGTAGGTCGCGAGCTTGCGCTGGTTGATGCTGACCGTAAGATCGATCAGGCGGGCGAAGCCTCCCTGGTTGATAACGGCCTCGTTAAGGGCCGGAGTCGTATGGAATTTTTTACCATCACGGTAGCTGGTTACGCGGAGGAGGTAGCGCTCGTCGAGGCAGAAGTCACCGGCGAATACCTTTGGGAGGCTTTCTATCAGTTTTTGCGGTTTGAGTGCCGTCATAAAACCCAGAGTTCCCATGTTGACGCCCAAAATGAGTGGCTGCTTCGGCCCCATGTGATGAGCTGTTTTCAGAAGTGTCCCATCGCCCCCCAGGACGATGACCAGCTCGTTACTTCGTAAAATGCGGGCCTTATCAAACCCCTTCTGGCCAAAAACCGGTCCGGCACAGGTATCATACATAACCTCCTTTCCCATCTTTTTTAGGGCCTTGTCGAGCTCCCTCAGAAAGGGCGCCTTCTCGGCGATGTTATGTTTCGCAATGATACCAACGCGTCGGATTGCCGCGGACTCCTGTGGTGTAAGGGCGCAGTCGTGCTCCTGTTTTTTACTCATCGGTGGGGGAGGTTAAGATTCCAAATGGAGAGAGGTCCAGGCTTCGAGAGTTTTTTCGGCAGTTCGTTCCCAACTGAACTCACGGGCCCGCTTCTGGCCGTGATTGCCCAGCTTATTGCGCAGGACCGGATCTTTTAGGAGCTGTGCCAGCCCCTCGGCGATCGCCTCGGTATCGGTTGGATCGACATAGCTGCAGGCCTCACCGCCAACCTCCGGCAGAGATGAACGTTCGGAGCAGAGGACGGGACAGCCACTCGCAAAGGCCTCAAGGATCGGAAGCCCAAATCCCTCATAGAGCGAGGGGTAGGCAAAAACCGTGGCTGCTTGGTAGTAAGAGGGGAGGAGTTCGGGGAGGCAGTCGGTAATCTGTCGAATAGGCGCGCTACTCTCCTTGATTTTACTAACGGTCTCAGCGGAGTTCCACCCATTACCGCCAATGATAACCAGCTCGACCTCGGGGAAGTCGGGGGCGATTTTTTCAAAGGCCTCAACGAGTCTTCCGATGTTTTTCCGTGGTTGGAGGCCACTTACGGCGAGGATAAAATGTTTTGGAAGCTGGTGCTCATCCTTGAATGTTGCGAGCTCTTCCTCGCCAGCCTGCTCAAAGAAACGCTCGTCGACGCCAAGGGGTGTTACGCTGATGCGCTCATCTTCTACACTAAAGCGCTGCTGAAGATCTCGTTTTGTCTGCTCGGAGGGAGTGAGAATCGCCCGCGTCTTAGTCAAAACGCGACCGAGCAGAAAACGCTCCAGCATCGTTGGCTTCCAGGAGTGGAGGCCGTTGTTCTGAAAGGCGATCATGTCGTGGACCGTGATGCTTGTGGCGTAACGTTTGGGGAGGAGCCAGGGGATGATGAAACTTGTGGGAGCAAAAAACAGCTCCCCCTCCTCTTCTCGCCAGTGGCGTGCCACGCGCCTGTGCCAACTGAATCCCTTTTCGGGCAGGCAGATATAGCGGGTTCGCTCACTCTGTGGAAGGAGGGCCGGCCTCTCGTGAGTATAGAGAACAAACTCGTGACGAGTCTGCATTTTTATCAGCCTACTAACTAGCTGCAGAGTATAGACTGCCTTGCCGGAGTTCGGGCGTGCCGCTTCTCGCACATCAATACCGATTTTCATCACAATAACTTTAGCAGGAGTCGTCAATGGACCACAAGTGAGCCGCATTGCCTCCCACGTGCAAGTTTGCTATTGTGCGAGCGTAATTAACACCACCACTATGCGTTTCGAACGTATCCGTGAGACCTTTATGCAGCTTCCGCTCTACCAAAAGCTTATTGGCTTTGGCTCACTGTTTTTGGTCATCTCCACTCTGCTCCCCTGGTACTCGGATCTGAATAACTACAATAGTGGTGACCAGTATCTTGGGATAACCGGTCCCGCCTATCTTGCCGGTATCGCCATTCTTATCCTCGGCTCCCTCTCATTCTGGAGCTTCTCATACCATCTGCTCGAGCGTCGTGAGCCTCGCCTCCCCGTTCGCGAGGCGATCCTTCACCTGGCCGTCGCGATCGAGTCGCTTTTTCTTTTGGTCATCGTCAACTCCTTCTACTTCGACTCAAGCTTCGGCCTTGCCATTAAGTATAAGGAGAGCCGCTTCGGTATGACCATCGCGATCGTCAGCTCACTGGTCCTCTTGGCTGGTGGCTACCTCAGAAACCGCCACGAGGTTTCGCACGCCAGTAGCATGGAAGAGGGACACCTTGAGCCACTCATCAAGATCAGCGAGACTCCCCGCCGCGACCACGGATCAGTAGGGCGTACCGAAAAAGCTGCCGAAAAGACTCAGCTTGAAAACGACCCCGCGCATACACGTAGTTTTATTTTTGGAGAGAATGAGGAGCGCGCCCAGCAGGGTGAGCCTTCAACATCCGCGCCGGCCCCCGATGCCGCCGTGCGTGAGTCGTCAGCCGTAAAATCAACCTCTCCAGAGGGGGGGTATAAGATACGGATGGACCTATGAGTACACAACCGATACCAGCTCCGGCCGCTCCCTCTATAGACCAGCCCTCAGCGCGCGGTCGTGTGGTCTTCTTTTGCAAGGACTGCATGAAGGTCGTCGAAGGGATGAAAGTAGGCCGCAAGTACGTCTACCGCTGTCCACTGTGCAAAACAAAGAACGTCGCCTTTGGTACCGAGTCGAGCATCCGATCCTTTTATCATGTCAGTGACAGGACCGAAGAGCGGCCCGCTCCCGAGAAAAAGAATCCTAGCGAGGAGCCGTCGGAGGATACACCACAATCATAGCTCGGCGTCCCGTCTCGACCTCTCCATCATTCCAATCGTGCACCGCACTCAGGAGCTTTTCAGGTTTGTAAGTGTAGTTGTGGCCGCGACGGGTTCCCGGGTCGTTTGTTATGAAATCACCATTTTCAGCCACACCCTTAATAACAATCATGTGGTAGAGGGGGCCCGGCGAGGTAAAGTAGGGATTTCCCAACTGTCGGCCAGCCGCCGGGATGATAACCGGTCTGCCCGCTTTCAGCTCGGCCGTAATGGTTTCTGCAGTTACCTCATAGCTCACCTCAACGTGCTCGTAACCAAAGTAACTTCGCAGCATGGTTGCGGTCTGTTCGGCCGTCGTGTCCAAGTAGCTTCCGAACTCTTTATTCTGCCAGTCGACGAGAGAGTTGATCTCATCCTCCGTTTCAGCGGGGAGTAAGGTTCGCCCTTTATAGTAGGCGTTAACCATTATGATTGAGGCCTCTTCGCACGCCTCTTGAAAGGGGAGGTTCCAGTTGGAAGTTGGTGCCTGTGAGGTAAAGGGGACTGCCAGATTAATGGCTGTTGGTGACAGGTTTGGAGGGGTCACGACCTCCGGGAGCGGATCAGCGTCTGGGGAGTCTTGTGGGGTCTCGGCGTCCCTGGTCGGATCGAGCTCAGGAGCCAGCTGTTGAGGAGTTTTTGGCTGGGACGCGGCGCTCTCGTCCGCGGTAAACTCGTCGCTCGCCCGCTCGGCCGGAAGCTCAGGTTTTGTCAGCCCTACCATGTAGTCGCGTAGTGGTGAGCGGTACAAGTAGGTCACTCCGCCAATGAGTATGAGTGGAGCCACCAGAGTGGAGAGTAGTATGTGATTTTTTCTTCTCATAGTGCAGTTAATGGAACGTTCATCTCTTCGTGATAGTGTCGGAAACACTCTCCGGAAAGCCTCCAAATAGTGCGATCGCGCAATAAAAAAATGCACTGTAAATCCTAAGGTATTGACTGTGAGTGTGCACTCACATATTCTGTAGATCCACGGTGCATAACGTACCTCCTTTATACCTCATAATTCTTAATATATCCACATGGCTGATATTACATCGGAACGCAGAAAGGCACTTGATCTGGCCCTTGCTCAGATCGAAAAAAACTTTGGAAAGGGAACGATCATGAAACTCGGAGGTGCCGAAAAACTACCTATTGAAGTTATCTCAACCGGCTCTATCTCACTCGATGTCGCCCTCGGTGGCGGTATCCCCCGGGGCCGTGTAACTGAAATCTACGGTCCTGAATCTTCGGGGAAAACAACACTCACCCTTCACGTTATCGCCGAGGCTCAGAAGGCGGGTGGCCAGTGTGCCTTCGTCGATGCTGAGCACGCACTTGATCCAGAGTACGCCCGACGTATCGGTGTCGATGTGGAAAACCTCCTTGTATCACAGCCCGATAGTGGTGAGCAGGCACTCGAAATTACCGAGACGCTCGTCCGCTCGAACGCTGTTGATGTTATCGTCGTCGATTCAGTTGCGGCGTTGACGCCCAAGGCCGAGATTGATGGGGAGATGGGGGACAGCCACATGGGCCTCCAGGCTCGTCTTATGAGTCAGGCACTACGAAAGCTTACCGGTGCCATTAGTAAGTCCAAAACCTCCGTCATATTTATCAATCAGATTCGTATGAAGCTGGGTGTTATGTTCGGTAATCCCGAGACGACCCCCGGTGGAAACGCCCTCAAGTTTTACTCGTCTGTCCGTATGGATATTCGTTCAGCCGGAAAGATCGAGGAGGGAAGTGGTGAGCAAAAGGAAGTTGTCGGTATCCGAGCCCGTGTGAAGGTGGTGAAAAATAAGGTCGCCCCACCCTTCAAACGTGCAGAGTTCGACATCATGTACAACAAAGGTATTTCTCGCTTTGGTGAGCTCTTGGACCTTGGTGTCCAGTACGAGCGTATTCACAAGAGCGGGGCATTCTACTCCTATGGCGATCTAAAACTCGGCCAGGGACGTGAGAATGCTAAAACATTCTTAATGGGAAATGATAAAATCGCTCAATCACTTGAAAAGGAGATTCGTAGCTTCGCTGTCGACGGAGAGATTGTCGATGAGGCTCCACGTGCCAAAAAGGCCCCAGCTGCTAAAGTTGAGGTCGAGGTTGAGGCCGAAGCCTAAAGTCGCTAACTTTCTCCATCCGCTCCATGTCGCACGAGTTGTCGATTCAAAGCCCCAAAGGCTATCAGTTGCTTCTCAGTTATGCCTTTTCCCTCCTCGCTAGGAAAGGGTATAGCGAGTTTGAGTTCCGCCGCAAGTTCAAGGTAAAGGCGGCGCGGCTCAAACTCGAGGAGCCTGATGAGGCGATCGATCGTGTGATAGACAAGCTTAAGGAGCTTGGCTATCTCAACGATGAGGAGCTCGCGCGGAACTACCTGACCTACACGGTTCCGGGGAAGCCCCAGGGCCGAGGTCGGTTCATGGCCGCGATGTATCGTCGAGGTATCGACCGAGACTTAGCTGTGAGACTGTGGGATGCGGAGGAGGTTGATGAGGAGGAGCTGGCTCGAAAAGTCCTCAACTCTTACCTCCCTCGTTGGTCACGACTCGAGTCGAATTCTCGCAAAAGGAAGGCTCAGGGGCTCCTTCTCCGTCGCGGATTTAACCCCGGTATTGTCTGGAGGTTAATCGCTACGCTCGATAGCTCAGTTGACAGCTAGTTCTTTCTGTCTTTTCCTTTTCCTTGCACTAAAAACCCATTTTGCATATACTGGGCGCACGGATGAGGTAGCGTCCGGCCTTTAATCTAATGTTCTAACAGATATGCAGTCCACATTTTTTGCAGCTATTAACCAGCTGTGTGACGAGAAGAATCTCCCCCGAGATGTTGTAATGGAGACCGTTAAGGCCGCTCTGCGTGCTGCATACCGTAAAGATTATGGAAATCGCGACCAGAATGTGGATGTCGATCTCGATGAAAAGTCCGGAAACATCACCGTCTACCTCATTAAAGATGTAGTGGAGAAGGTCGAGGAGCCCGAGGCTCAGATTACTGTAAAGGAAGCCGGGAAGTACCTCAAGACGCCTAAAGTTGGCGATGAGGTTCGCATTGATGTTACTCCTATTGGCTATGGCCGTATCGCTGCTCAATCTGCAAAACAGGTAATTATTCAGCGTCTTCAAGAAGCTGAGCGTGAGCTCATGTATCACACCTTCAAGGATCGTGAGAACGAGCTGCTCAACGCTCTCGTCCACCGTGTCGAATATAATCAGGTTTACATCGACCTCGATAAGATTACAACGATTCTTCCTCCGGATCAGCAGATCCCCGGAGAGCGTTATTTTGCCGGTCAGCGTATCAAGATATACCTCGATAAGGTTATTCGTACGACAAAGGGCCCTCAGCTCTTGATCTCACGAACTCACCGGAACTTGGTTCGCAAGCTCCTCGAGCTTGAGATCCCCGAGATCAAAAGTGGGCTTGTAGAGGTTAAGGCGATCGCTCGTCTCCCTGGCCTTCGCTGCAAGATAGCCGTCTCATCGAATGACGCCAAGGTTGATCCGATTGGTGCCTGTGTCGGTCAGAAGGGTGTCCGCGTACAGAATGTCACCGAGGAGCTCAATGGTGAGCGTATCGATGTTATCCAGTGGCATGACAACCCCCTTCAGTTCATCCGTGCCTCACTCTCACCTGCAAAGATCACCCATATCCGCGTTGATGAGAAGATCAGGCGTGCCTCTGTCTATGTCGCTGAGGATCAGCGTCCTCTGGCCATCGGTAAGCAGGGACAGAACGTTCGTCTAGCTTCACAGCTAACAGGTTACGAGATCGATATTCTCGACGCAAAAGATATTCCTGAGGGTGCTGTCGAAGAGTCCCCGGAGCAGACATCAAGCACGCCAACATCTGTTGCCCCTCCCAAGGCTAAGGAACGTGTTGAGCTTATCTCAAGCCTTGAGGGAGTTCCTTCCAATATAATTGAGCGACTTGCCGAGGCGAACCTCACCAACGTGGAGCAGCTCAAGGGACTTTCAGCAAAGGACTTCACTATGATTGATGGTGTCACCGACGAGGAGGCACTCATGCTTGCGGAGGCCCTGAAGAAGGTTAAGTAAGAGCAACTAACTAAAAAAAACTTAAAAGACCACGCCCCAGTGACGTGGTCTTTTTATGTGTTGTGAGCGAGCGTATGTGCCGATCTGCAGCCTTGAGTAAGTGCGGCCTACTCGTCGTCCACCTCGGGATCTACGGGTTCAGGTGCCACCGAGATGCTCTCTCGTGGGTCAGTAAGAGGGCTTAGGCCCCGAGGAGACTTAAGGAGACCGGTCAGTCCGCGGTGCTCGGCGGGGGGCCCGGAGACCGGAGGCAGGGAAGCAGGATCTGGTAGGGCGGCGAGCGCTGCTTTCGATTGTGCTTGGCGTTTCATGCAGCGGCCAACAAATCCCTCGGGTGTTGGACTACCGTCGGTACTGCCCTCCGCCGGATGGCGGACGTCCCGTGCATTTTGCGCAATCCGTTCAATGATCCTTCGTTGTTCAGCGCGTCGAGCCGCCTCTGCGGAGGTTTGCTCTTTTCCTTGGCCCAGAGGTCGTACCTTTTCGGCGGGGCGAACTGGCTTTCTTGTTCTTTCAGATGCCATAATCGATTAAATATTAAGTGATAGTGAGGGCAATTATACCTATTTAGTTGGATCTGGCAAGATCTCGTCAGTCAGAGCGGGCATGCCCGCTCGATGGCTTCCTAAAAAGGCTCATTTGTGTTAGAATAGGGGGATAGTTCTATGGCTGATACACAAAAAATTGTTGCACAGGGAGCTGTTCAGGGGGGCTCGGCCGAGCCGGTCTCATCTGAGCAGGCGCTTACTCGGATCAATCGTGATCTTGAGGAGAAGTCTGCACGCGAGCGTGCGGGGCAGCTCAAACTCCCTTACATCGACGTTGCGGGCTTTCCCACCAATCCCGATATTCTGCACACACTTCCCGTTGAAGAGGCACGGGCCGGCGTGCTCATGCCCTTTTACAAGGTCGGAAAGTCTCTCAGAATTGCCGTGGCTGATCCAGCCTCGCCTGAAACACAGCGCGTTATCGCCTCACTCCAGGCCGCAGGTTTTGCCGTAGAGCTCAGCCTCGCCTCGGCCGCTGGCATTGCAGACGCCCAGAAGCTCTATGCCTCCGATCAGTATCAGCTCAAGGTTGAGGCGCCACAAAATAATCTTGAGGATCAGAATATTCAGTATGAAAAGGAGCTTGAGGATACGACTGAGCTTAAAAAACAGCTTGAGGAGCTTCCCGCTGAAGAGGGGCTCAACCTTCTCCACGTCTCTGCAATCAAAGCGGGCGCCTCGGATATTCATTACGAGCCGGAAGAAAAAATCTGCCGAATGCGCTTCCGTATCGACGGTATTCTGCGGCCGGTTTTTGAAATCTCTCAGGAGACGTACAAGCGGCTGGCGAACCAGCTGAAGTATAAGGCGGGCATGAAGCTCAACATAACCAGCGAGCCTCAGGATGGACGCTTCTCCTTCCTTATTAACAGCCGAAAGATCGACGTTCGTGTCTCTTCAATTCCGCTTGAATACGGGGAGTCGTTCGTCTGCCGTATTTTGGATAGCGGGAAAAAGTTTGGCTCGTTCGAGGAGCTGGGTTTTTCCGGGCACTCACTCAAAGTCCTGACCGATGCCTCAAACTTGGCCCAAGGGATGGTGCTCGTAACCGGTCCAACCGGTTCGGGAAAGACCACGACACTCTACGTCCTCCTTACGATGTTCAATCAGCCCGACAGCAAGGTGATAACCCTCGAAGATCCCATAGAGTACCACCTACTTGGAGTGACTCAGAGCCAGATCAACGAGAAGCGGGGCTACACTTTTTCATCGGGGCTGCGCGCTGTTTTGCGTCACGATCCCGACGTTGTGATGATCGGTGAGATCCGTGATCTCGAGACTGCCGAGGTGGCCGTTCAGGCTGCGCTTACCGGTCACGTTCTTCTCTCGACACTCCATACCAATAGTGCGATTGAGACGGTTGTGCGTCTTACCACGATGGGCGTCTCGCCCGTGATGGTTGCTCCGGCACTCTCGATCCTGACAGCTCAGCGTCTAGTCCGTCGGCTCTGTGCGACGTGTGCTCAGTCTGCACCAACGACCGCCGAGGAGCGCGGGGTTCTGGAGAAGTCACTTCAGCAGATTACAGCTGTCGATCCCTCTGCCGTCGTACCAATCCCCGAGCAGCTGCTCGCCGCCAAGGGATGTGTGGAGTGTAACGGTCTCGGATTCAGAGGACAGATGGTTATTGTCGAGGTGCTCCACTTTGATGATGAGCTCCGGCAGGGGATTCTCGATGGGAAGTCTGCCGCCCAGCTCACCGCGATCGCTCGAACCAAGGGAATGCTCTCGATGGCGGACGATGGAATGTTGAAGGTTATTGCCGGCCAGACCACGATCGCCGAGGTTCAGCGCGTTACCACTACTTGAGAACCATAAATCTTCACGAGCCCGTGAATCTCCAGGTGTGTTAGTGCTACGGTGACTTCTTCCGCAGCCAGTCCCATCTCGCATATCAGCTCATCAATACTGTAGGGGCGTTTTTTTAGACGCCGGTAGATGAGTTCTCCGGTGGGGGTGAGGAGCGGGAGTGATTTTGGGCTGGGGGGCGGCTGGAGGGGGAGAGGGTCGAGGTGTCGCTCGTCATTGAGGTAGGACAGCAGATCTGCCACATAGGTAACCGGGTAGGCGAGGCCGCGTTGGATCAGCTTGTTGGTGCCCACACTCGTCTCACTTGTTATGTTGCCCGGAATTGCACAGACATCACGGTTATACTCAAGAGCGAGGCGCGCTGTTATCAGCGCGCCGGAGCGGGCGGGTGCCTCGATAATAAGTGTCGCGGTAGACATGCCAGCGACGATGCGGTTGCGGCGGGGGAAGTTACTGCGGAAGGTCTTCTCTGCTTGAGCGTACTCTGAAAGGAGCGTTCCCGTTTTTAAAATCTCCTCTGCCAGAGGAATATTTGATCGCGGTGTGACCCAGCCAACAGGGGAGGCGAGGACGGCAACGGTCGAACCACCGGCGCTCAGAGCCCCTCGATGGGCTGCAGCATCAATCCCATAGGCGAGTCCACTCACGATAACCGCTCCACGCTGTGCGAGCCCGTAGGCGAAGGTCTCGGCCAACTCGAGTCCGTAGGGTGAGGGGTGACGTGTGCCCACAATAGCTATATAGAAGGAATCTTCCTTAAGCGGCTGTCCTCTACCGTAGAGGAGGGAGGGGCAGTCGGGGATGGTCCTGAGCAGCGAGGGAAATGAGGGGTCGTATTTCCTGAGCGAAAAATCGGGGGGTTCCATTCCCGTCCCTTCTACAGTATCAATATTAAATTTTTATGAACGAGGCCCCACTTCTTCCTCGGCGAGGCGCTTCCGCTAAACCCAGAAGGCCTCCTGGCGGTGTGGGTTGTAGAAGAGGTGAGTGGCCAGGAGCTCTTTGAGTATCGTCTCCTTTTCTTTGACCTTCATCTCGGGAAGGTGAAGTGTCCAGAGCGTTCCGATCCTCACACTCTTTACCTCTTTCATCTTGAGCCTTCCTTGGATCTTCTGGCAGTCTGAGAGGCCGACACAGTCATCACGCTCGCGGACGAGAAGGCGAACTTCCGAGCCGACGGGGGGCTTTGGTGTAGACTCGGAAACCGAACTACCTTTCTTGGCCAAACTGGAGCGAGTTTGTGCACTCTTCCCGGCCTTCTCTTCAGGTGAAAAGCGGCCCGTATCTTTGTTATAGAGTGACCATTTTTTGTCGAGCAGGACGCGTGCCTCCTCCTTATTGGTATTGAGCAGGATACTACTCTTAATAAGAGTGCGCAGTGACTTCTCGGCGTCTTTCTTAGCCTCGAGTCCGATCTCGACATGCTTCTGTCTCTCCAGCCGAATACTCTTAAACCCAAGGTGATCGAGGGTGAGCTGGTGTGTCTGAGCCTCGTTGTCGGTAATCGTGAGTCCAATGAGCATCTGGACGCCTTTTGGGGAGGCTTTATACTCCGCGGGCTTCGACTCCTTCATGAGTTTTACGGCCGGTGCGGGGCGAGACTTTTTCTTCGATCCCTCTTCGAGCCCATGTCTCATCGACTCAAAGAGGAGAAGACTTGCCTCGGGAGAGCGCTCCAAATGGGGCATTACGGCCATTACCGTTCCCTCGGGATTACAGACGGCTGCAGCACTAAACTCTGAGCCGTTGGGGTTGTCGGGGAAGTTTTCAGTTGTCGCGCCGTTGGCCCCACAGTAGCGGAGAGGAAGCTGTCCATTATCGCGAAGGGCGAGCATCAGATCTTTGTTCTGAGTGGTAAACCGTCCCTCGCCGTGGGCGATCGGGGCCGACAAGATCGAGCCCTCGTCAATATCCCAGGTAAAGAGGCAGCTGCCGCGTGGAGCTCCACACTTGAGTCTTACCCAAGTATTGTAGTAGCCGGTTCCGATGACCTTCCCGTCCTGAATACGCTTGTTCGTTGCCAGGGCCAGGCTGAGCTCGCCACCCTCAAGCCCGGGGATAAGCCCCGACTCGACGACGATCTGAGCCCCGTTGCATATTCCCAAGACGGGCTTTCCTTGTGCCGCCTCTTTCTTGATAACCTGCATGATGGGGTCGAGTGAGGCGATCACGCCGGCTCGTCCACGGTCTTCATACGAAAAACCTCCACCAATAACATAGCCATCATAGCCGGCGACCTTCTCGGGATCCTCATTCCAGCGAACAAACTCGCCCTTCATACCGGCGCGCTGAATCTCGCGACGTGTCTCGTAGTCGGTGTTGAGCCCCGGGAAGATAATAATGGCGATCTTGAGCATAGCGAAAGTCTTAAGTATTGAGTGCGTCGCGCAGGGCGGACATCCAGGTTGTGCGCATCTGTGAAAGTTTGAGGTCGAAGAGCTCGCGGCCCTCGTCAAAAACAGCGAGATTTTTCTTGCTGACGGTCGCTCCCAGTTTTATAAGAGGAACACCGTTGGCCGAGGCGCGCTTGATCGCGTCTTTGACGCCGGCATGGGGAATCTCAACAACAAAGCCTCCCGTCTCTGAAAAGAGTTTGGTATCGGCACGGAGGCCTTTCGATCTTGAAGGGGGTGAGTTTTTCGACCCGGTTGTGCCGGCCTTACCGGTCTTGCTGAGGGCCGCCTTTTTTGACTCGGCCTTACTGCTCGTCTCAGCTCCGGCTCGCTCACCGATGCCCGAGATGATGACCTTTGCACCAATCGTGCCCTCGCCATCTCCTCCCATACACATCTCGGCGAGCGTAACTGCCAGACCTCCATCGGAGATGTCGTGACAGCTCTTTACGAGTCCGTTGGTGATAAGCTCCGTGACGGTGCGAATCTCTCGTCCGGCAAGATCACAGTCGGGCTTTGGAACAGACTGCCCGAGCTCCTTGTGTAGCTCGTAGTAGACACTTCCTCCCAGCTCATTTTTGCGGGGACCGATGAGGTAGAGCTCGTTGCCCGCCTCCTTCAGCTGCATCGTGATCGCCTTTTTTGCATCGTCCATTCGTCCGAGTGTCGCAATCAGGGCCTGCGGAGCGATTGAGCTCTCTGGCGAGACGTTGTAGAGGCTGACATTTCCGGAGATACAAGGCAGAGCTGACTCCTCAATCTTCTTCTTTGGACCGCGCTTTTTAGGAGCATTCGGATCGGGTTTGCCTTGGTCGAGGCCGATTCCACGGAGGGCGTCGGCAACTCCTTTCACTCCCTGTACAAAGTCGTACATCTGGTCGGGAAGTTCGGGATTTCCGTAGTTGAGACAGTCGGTAATGCACCATGGTGTGGCTCCAACTGCGGCGACATTTCGAGCTCCCTCGACGACGGCGTTAACGGCCTGCCAGTAGGCGTCGATCTCTCCATAGCGTGGATTGCCATCGAGCGAGAGGGCGATTCCCACATCCTTAATCTCCTTAGGAACATCTTCGCGATTCCACAGGGGAGCCATCACGCCGGCATCGGCCTGGCCCGCCTCGATAATACTGAGCGCCTGAACGTCCTTATCATATGACTCGTAGACACGGCCGCGATGGGCGATCGTTGGGTGTGCGAGGAGGTCGAGCATCGTCTTCTTGTAGTCTTTGGGCTCGGCTAGCTTGGGCTCCGAGAGCTTCTTTTTCTTCTCCTTTTGTGGCCGATCATAGACGAGGCCTTTTGTGATGTCCTCGGGCTTGGCCTTGCAGACAACCTCATCATTATACCGAAGAACGTAATCTCCCTTGGTCACCTTTCCGATCACACTGGCCTGCGCACCAACGGCGATGGTGGGCAGAGCCCAGGTCTCGTTGTAGTGCTTGAGAATGGTCTTGGTGAGATCTTTGGGGACCATCCAGCAGAGGCGCTCCTGCGTCTCACCACAGGCGATGACGTGGGGTGGAAGTCCCTCAACGCTGACGGGGACGTTTTCGAGGTTGATCTCGGCACCATAACCGGCACGCTCGACCATCTCGACGGTGACACACATGATTCCACCCGCGCCGAGGTCTTTAAATCCGACCTTGTCGATCATCTTTTTCTTTTTCAAGATCTCGAAGAGGTCGTAGGTCGCGCGCATGATGTGGCGCTTGAGGAAAGGATTGGGCTCTTGGACCGCTCCCTTATTTTTCTCTTTCTCAGCCTTGTCGAGCTTGAGTGAGGCGAAGGCTGCTCCACCCATTCCGCTGTAGTCGGTGGGCTTCCCGACGAGGATAATATCGTAGCCTTTGAGGGCGGCTCCCCGTGGAGCGTAACTGTGAATTATCTCATCTTCACGAAGCACGCCCAGGGCGACGACGTTGACGAGACAGTTCGTATTGAAGGTGTGATTGAAGTAGGTGTCGCCGGCAAGATTTGGCACACCTATGGGATTTCCGTAACCGCCAACGCCGTTGATAACTTCTTCGGCAATCGTGGTGCACTCGTTCTTGTCGACCTCGCCAAAGCGAAGGCCGTCAGCTGCGGCTATAACGTGGGCCCCCATGCAGAGGACGTCGCGGACACAGCCACCAACACCCGTAGCCGCACCTTCGTAGGGGACGACCTGTGAGGGGTGGTTGTGACTTTCGTGGGCCATGACGATTCCATAACGGAGGCCATTTTTCCCGGGCTCACGGGCGATCTCAACAATTCCGGCATCCTCACTGGGGCCGAGAATAACGTTGGGTCCGCTGGTTGGAAGTTGAGAGAGATGCTTGCGGCTCGACTTGTAGGAGCTGTGCTCCGAGCCCTGAATTCCCCAAATAGTCGCCTCGGTCAGGGTGGGGTTTCGCTTAAGCAGAGTTGCGATTTTTTTCGCCTCATCAACAGTGAGCGTGATCTTATGCTCGGCCAAAACTTCAGCTATTTTTTTGTCGGTCTGATTCTTGAGTTCAAGTACGGGTTCTTGGTGTTTCATAGACAGTTTTAAGGTAGCCGAGCCAGGGGCAAAAGTCAAAATAACAGGTTGCCGTTGTGGAGGTGGAAGACACGCTGGTTGAGGAGCTCGACGAGCGTCTGATTGTGCGTTGTGAGGATGATGGCAATCCCCTCCATATTAAGACGGAGGAGGTGCTGGGCGACGCGTCGGGCGTTGTCTTCATCGAGGTGGCCGGTCGGCTCGTCGGCGAGGATCAGCCGAGGTTTGTGGACGACGGCTCGGGCCAGAGCGACGCGCTGTGCCTCTCCACCCGAAAGCTGCTCGGGCAGCTGGTCTTGAAGGTGGGTCAGCTCGAGCTTTTCGAGCGCCTCTTTGGTAAGACGGCT
>PFRX01000014.1 GCA_002788775.1 Candidatus Peregrinibacteria bacterium CG_4_9_14_0_2_um_filter_53_11
AGTTCCATCCGCTGAAAGTCGGGGCGAAGGCTTTGGCTTTAGAGCCAGCCGATTGGGGCCTTTGTGATTAGGCGGTCGTAGTTTCTGTGCGGGATCTTGTTGATCTGACGGCGACCTTCCGAGTCGTAAAACCCGGGGAGAGTTCCATGAGCCTCGGAAGGGCCAGGTGCGCCCGGATTGAGGAAGGGCACGAGCTTGTTCCTCACACCATCCATAATTGTGTTCACTCGACTCATCTTGCTATTATACAATGAAACAAGCCCGCTTAGCAACCGCGCCGGGGCATGCCAGAGGAGTCCCGCTCAGAAGCGGAAGGCGAAAAACCGGCACAGCCCCCTCCCTCTTACTCATACCGGTGCTGGCCGAGCTCGACGAGGTGCTCCAAAAACTCTGCAGGATAGAGGGGGCGCAGCTCGCTGAGGGCTTGATGGAAGATGACCGTTGACGGTGTTAGGGCCGGCAGGACGTTGGCTTCGATGATAATGACCTCTCCCGTTTCTACATTCATAAAGGCGTCGAGGCGGGCATAGCCTTCAATTCCCAGGGCTCGGGCAACCTCGGTGATGTGCGCCTTAACCTTCTCGGTTACCGACAGCGGGACGTGGGTTGGCGGTGGTGGCGTTATGTTAACGCCCGTTCCTCCCTGAAACTTCTCCTCGAGACTCAAGACGTGCCCCATCGCGACGGTAATGCTGGGACTCAGAGCGTGCAGCTCATCACGACTGCCCAGAACGCCGACGGTCACCTCGACCCAGCCTGTGCGCCGCTCCCACTCGAGCTCGCTGCCCACAACGCGAACGCGGTCGGTGACGATGAACGCCTCGAAGAGAAGGGCCTCAAGAGCGGAGGTGGGCATCTCGACGGCGGTATCCTGGCCCGGGAAGGTGTGGGGCGTGACGGTGGGAACTCCTTCTTTTAACAGTGTGAGGTAGGTCTCGAGATCCTGAGCCGAAGAGAGGCGGACGATTCCCGCCGAACAGCCGTCATTGTGGGGCTTAACGATGACCGAGTCGGTCTCGAGCGTCTCGGCCAGCTCGTTCCAGAGCTCGACAAGCTGAGCCGAGTCGCCTTCAAAAAGGGGCCCGAGAGGACGCAAAACTTTTGGGGCCGTGGTTATTGCGGGGTTGTTAAGGGCCGTTACGTACTCCCCCGTCTTGTACTTATCCATACAGAGGGCGGCGGCGGTTGAGCCGGAGCCGTTGAAGGGAATCCGCTTTTCTTCGAGCATTCGCTGGAGCCGGCCATCCTCGCCGAGGCCTCCGTGAAGGCCTAGGAAGACGAAATCGGCCGACTCGACAAACTCTTCCAGGGTGAGTGAGGTGGGGAGGAAGGGAAGTTCGCTCAGCTGATCGGGAGTGAGTTTGAGGCGCTGCACCACACGGGTTCGCAGACGCTCGGTTCGCTCGCGACGGACAACCGCCTCTTCACAGGCATAGACGATCTCCTCGACAGTGTGGTGCAGCGCCGCGTAGTACGGGATCTGCCAGATACGTCCATCCGGGGCGAGAAGATAGGGAGTAACGTGAAGATCCGGGCGGGTTCTAAGTTTGAGCCAGGCGTTTGTTCCGGACATAACCGAGACCTGCCGTTCGGCTGTGGAGCCCCCAAAGAGGACGCGAACGGCCAGCGCGCGGCCCACCTCGCGATTGTTTTTCTTAAGCGGCGGGAGGCTGAGCTCCTGCCGAACCGCCGCGCGCTCGATAACGAGCCTCAAAAAGTCACGGTGCGACATGCCGATATGAGCGGCCTGCTGAAAGACAAAACTGTTCTGCTCCATTCCTCCAAGCGGATTAAGATCGGTAAAGCAGACGCGCCCATCGGCCAGAACCCAGCCGTCCAGACGGGCGAAGTCGCGCATCCCAAACTCCGCAAAGATCTTCTCGGCATCACCCTGAATCGTCTCAACTATCTCATCGTCAAATCGAGGCGGGCAGTGGTAGGTGGTTGAGCGAGTGGGCAGGTATTTTTTCCGGTAGTCGAAGATGGCGTTATTCGTGTAGTCGAGCTCGATCTCTGTGGGCATCAAGGCCACAGGCTTTCCGTCTGCACCGGCCATGACGATGCAGGTGAACTCGATCCCCTGCAAGAAGGGCTGAATAACGACGCGCGAGTCGAGACCGGTCTCAAACATGTGAGCTGCCGCAGCGACCGCCTCCTCCGCACTCTCCACAACAGTGACTCCGATACTCGAGCCTCCTCGGGCCGGCTTAACAACAGCCCGGTGAAGCGACTCCTTCTCAAAAAAGTGCGCCGTCAGTGCGCGCCGCTCCTCCGCAGACTGGGTCTCTTCCAACAGGACGTTGGGCACGGTCGGCAGCCCCACAGATTCGAGCAGCTGATGCGAACTGTACTTATCAAAAGCCCGCTGGCAGGCCTCGGCCGAGCTCCCCACAAAGGGCAGCGCATTCCTCTCTAACAACTCCTGGATCTGCCCATCTTCCCCAAACTTCCCATGCATAACCGGAAAGATAAGATCACACTTCGCCAGCTCAACCAAGAGCTCCTCCTCACTGAGGCTCTGCCCATTCGTCGAGAGCTTGAAGTCAAAGTCTGAGGGCGTATTTGAGTAGAGCGAGGAGCGCTTTAGGCCGTAGGCGTGCGTCCGGGCATCAAAATAAAAGGGCACGACCTCGATCTCCTCACCATGAAGATGGTCGCACAGTGAGCGGGCAGAGTTGAGTGAGATGCCCCGCTCGGGTGAGGGACCGCCGCAGAGCAGTGCCAGTTTGAAGGGAGCGCTGTCAGCCTCTGCATGAGGATTAGTTTTCATCTAACTGAAGCATACCGAGTGCCCCTGCCGCAGGCAAGATAAGAGGTCTTTTTTGATACTCTTGCCCCTTCCACTCAGAGCCTCTTTACTTTAAACTAGTGAGAGGTTGCCGGACTCGTTTCGGACTCTGTTTATCCTCTGTTTTCGCAGCTCTCGGCTCTATGTTCAAGTTGTTTCGACGCTCATCACCAACAGAAAAAGACACCTTCCTGGTTCTTGATATTGGTACCGATACCGTGAAGGCACTTGTCTGTCAGGCGCAGGAGCAGCGGATCATCGTCCACGGTGCGAGCAAGGTGGCACAGACCATTGGCGATATGCAGAGCGGCGCCGTCATGGACATCGGAAGCGTTATAGAGAACGCCTCAAGAGCAATCGACGAGGCGACGAGACAGGCGGAGCACTACCCTGAAGACGTCGTCATCGGCATCGCCGGCGAGCTCGTAAAAGGTATGACTCACCGCTCGATTCACATTCGCAAAGAGCCCCACGCCAAAATCGACCTGAGTGAGCTCAAGCACATCATCCACAAGATTCAGTGGAAGTCTTTTGAGGAGACGCGCAGCCAGCTCGCCTACGAGACCGGTTACAACGAGATCGACGTCAAACTCGTCAATGCGGCGATCGTTGACGTGCAGATCGACGGCTACCGCGTAGGTAATCCCATTGGCTTTCAGGGTAAGGAGGTGGCCATCTCGATATTCAACGCCTTCGCTCCCCTTGTTCACTACGGCGCCCTTCAGACGATCGCGGCCGAGCTGGGCCTCAACTTAATGAGTATCACGGCCGAGCCCTACGCCCTCTCGCGCATCTTAGACCACACCGACCGGCCCACCCTCAACGCCATCTTTATCGACATTGGTGCGGGCACCACCGATATCGCCGTCGTTAATAACAGCAGTCTTGAGGGAACGAAGATGTTCACAATTGGCGGACGCACCTTCACAAAGCGGCTAGCAACGACTCTCAGCATCTCAATGGCCGAGGCCGAGGAAATAAAGCGGGCCTACTCGGCCGGAAAGCTCGAGAAGCAGTCCGAGAAGATCGTCCGCGAGGCGATGGAGGCCGATGCGGACGTCTGGCTTTCGGGAGTCTCCTTCGCCCTCTCGGAGTTCCATCAGCTCGACCAGCTCCCCTCCGCGATCTACCTCTGTGGTGGAAGTGTCCACCTCCCCGAGCTCAAAAATGCCCTGCAGTCAACCGACTGGACGGCCGACCTCCCCTTCAACGCGCCCCCCACTATCAACCTGCTGCAGCCTCGTCAGGTTACCTACGTCCACGACGAGACCCGCAGCCTCAATGAGCCCGAAGACATCACTCCCCTCGCCCTCGCGCGCATCGGAATTGAGTTCTTGGGCGAGGAGCACCTCACGGGAAAACTTCTCAAAAAAGTTATTCGACTCATGCAGCTTTAGCATCATGGAAAACTCCCCTTCATCAGGATCAACGAACGAGCCGCTACGCCCGCGTTTCAGCATCAAAAAAACGCGTATTAGTGGACAGTCCGGCCGTGAGGAGGCCGAGATGGAGTTTACCCCCGACAAGATCCTCTACCTCGAGATCGACGATGAGATAACGACGGTCTTCGACAAGATCAAACAGCTCCGCGTGAAGCGAATCGCGCTCGTCATCCCCCGCCGGGCAAATCTCTTCCAGAGCATCATCAACCTCAAGATCCTCTATAAAAAAATTAATGAGATTGGCAAGGAGATCCTCATTGTGACGGCGGATACGGGCGGACTCCAGAGCGCCGAGAAGGTCGGGTTTTTGGCAACAACTCGGCTCACAGAGCGCAAGCCCGTTGTTCAAGAACAGCCGGTTGCAAAGACGATCCGCGGTGAACGCCCGGTCCGTCTACATGGCGAAAAGGTCTCGATTTCCGAGGTGATCAAACCCGAGCGAAAGGAGAAGATCGCCGACTTCCTACAAAAAATTCGTGAAAAAATTAAGAAGCGGAAGCAGAAGAGCAGCTCGCGGCTGGTGGTTGTCGCACCAAATAAGCAGGCTCTCTTCACTCTCGTTCTGGTGAGCGTTCTGCTCTTTTTGGCCATCGCCTATATCGCCCTTCCAGGAGCGACGATCTATCTGACTCCACGCGCCTCCGTCCTCGACCCCACCTTTAACGTGACCTTCCTCGACTCCGAGAAAAATAGCGGCGCACTCAACAGTGCAAACCAGCCCAACATCGTTGTCGCAAGCATTCCCGTCGAGGCGCCCCCCTTCACCACAACGCTCGCACATAACTCAACCGGTAAGATATCAAAGGGCACGCGTGCTCGCGGCACAATAACCATTACCAACAAGACGACTCATCCGTGGGATCTGGCGGCGACAACGCGCTTCCAAACAGAAGAAGGTCTGATCTTCCGCACACCGGATGCCCTCCGCGTCCCCCCCGCAAGCAATGGAGCTTTTGGAACCCTCGACGCGGTAGTGATAGCCGATGAGTTTGACAACCTTAACCAGATTACCGGAAGCCGAGGCAACATCGGCCCGAGTCGCTTCTTCCTCCCCGGCCTCCGCGAGGAGAGTCGAACCGATCTTTTTGCAGAAAGTACGACACCTATGACAGGAGGAATCACTCAAGTTATCAAAGTGGTGACTCAAGAGGATCTCGATGCCGCACAAGAGGCCGTGAAGAAGCAGGCACTTAAAGACGGGGCGATTCTGTTACGCGACTATCTCGAGGAGCAGAACCTCGTTAAGAAGACCAACCTCACCCTCCTCACCGACCCCAACATCTTGGTTATCAGTGAGCCGAAAGTAACCCTGCAAGACGACCTTGTCGGCAAGCAGCTTGACCAGTTTGAGGTAAAGGCGAGCTACACTGTGAGCTCAATCGCCTATGACCAACAAGAACTCATTAATAAGATAAAAGACCGGCTGATAACACGCGTCGACCCGGACAAGAGGATCGTCGAGATCAATGATACCGACATCAGCTACCGCTTCCTTGAGCTCAATAAAGAGGCGGGCCGAGCGCGCCTAACCATTACGATGAGGGCCGTTCAGATTTACGACATCGAGTCGGAAAATGAGAATGGCCGACGCTTCCACAAGAAGATCACCGATCACATCCTGGGCCTTCGCGTTGAGGCGGCAAAAGACTACCTCCGCCAACAAACCGAAGAAATTGCCAGCGTCGAGATCAAAACCTGGCCTCTCTGGGCCCCCACAATCCCCACCATTGCGGACAATATTAAGTTCGTTGTAGAAGACTATAACGGAGCAGTTGAGAAGTAAGGTGAAATAAGCTATAATGGTGAGAAACACAAATAAATAACTTTGTTACTTACTATTTATGCGCAAAAATAAAAAGACAGATCGACTGGTTCGCTTCATCTCACTTGGTGCGGTCTTTGCACTGGGGGCTCTCATTGGTTTGGGAGGACTTCCCAGAGTCGGGACGGCCCAGGGAATTGCGGAACAGGTTCGCATTCCGACCTCGGCATTCGATGGGTCGTCCGGAAATCTCCGCACACTCAGTGGCGAACTTGATCTTCAGCCGGGCTACTTCATCAACGCCGGACCAACCACACCAAGTGACGATCCCGGCGCAGCATCACAACCGCTCCCCCGCTTCTCAGGGCTCAACACACCTTTGATTTTCAGCCAGGAAGAGTCGGTGAACATTGCCGATGATGCCATCGTTCATGGTCTGATCGATGCTCGTCTAGGAATCACAAACAAGTCAGATACCCGCGTCGCCTGGCCCGTCGTTATTTTTGATGATCTAAGTATTTCCGGTGACAGAAATGCAGGCAACCCGGGGAACCTTACCGTCCGTGGAAACATCAGCAACTCGGGAACACTCGTCGTTGGTGGTGCGAATCTCCAGTCCCAGGTTACCGGTAACCTTCGTGTTATAGGTGGCGGACTCTCGGTTACCGGCTCATCACGCTTTCTCTCAACACTCAATGTAGATCAGGGATTTACTGCGGGGCGTGCAGGCAGCATCTCGAACATAACCGGCCGGCTTAACCTCAGGGATGGCGATCTCTGGGTTACTGACGGCAAGACGAACCTCCGTGACGCCCGGATTATGGGTGAGTTTAGCACGGATGGTACAGCAACACTCAATGGCAGAACCACACTGAACGAGGAGCTTACCGTCAATAACAGATCAACGCTCAATGGGGCTCTTACTCTTCTCGGTGCCGCAAATATTTCAGGTAAAACGGACATTGGCGGCAGTCTGACTGTTCAGAATTCGGCCAACTTCCTGAGTAGCATTAACAGCCAGTCGACCATCCGAGCCAACGAGATCGGCCGCTTCTACAACGTCACAGGGGCATCCATCCATCAGGCCGATACAACAAACTGGAAGCTTATGTCTACAGCAAGCTGTGAGGCAGCCGATGATATTCTCCTCAGTTGTGAGATTAATTATGCCAACGCCAGCAACAGCAAGCCAACAGGGGGCGACGTCTACGCAACACGTATCGATGGAACCTGTACGGTAAAAGCACGTAAGCTTACGGCTGCCTCTCCCAACTTTGGAAACATGAAGGCGCAAGCTACGTGCTTTAGTCCGAACGGCTGAGAAAGCATCCAGGCTTCCCGGCAGTCTTATTGTTTAGCCTTAACGTCAGACTCACAGGTGGCGCGAAGGCTGGCATCACCGATCTTGGCACAAAGTGCGAGATCGGTTTTTGCGAGAGCTTCAAGATACAAGTCTCCGTCTTTCAGGGCGTCATCAGAGTCAGTGGTCGACGCAGGCTCAGTGATAGTTACAGACTGCTGAGCAGAGCTACTTGGACCACCGTCATCAATCACCGCGCCCTCGTTCTGATCTGCGGCCATCATCTCATCTTCGATGGACACGGCAGGCGCTGATGAACAGGCTGCGAGTGCAAAGATTGAAAGTGAGACGAGTACAAAAAGTTTTTTACTCATGATTCTGAATCCGAAAAAGAAGTAAAAAGAAAGTAAGGATAGGGACTAGTTAGCTGCGGGATCGGCGACCTCGACAGTCTGTTCAGCACTGGTCTTGGCCTCCATCATGGCTTCTTCCTCACCCATCATAGCGTCAGCACCCTCCATCATGGCACCTTCTTCCTGCTGCATCATAGCGTCAGCATCTCCCTCCATCATGGAGTCGTCAGCGGGCGTTGAGGCACAAGCACCGAGAATAAAAACTGAAACTGAGAGAGCTGCGAGTAGACGTTTGCTCATAAAAATGAAAATAAATAATTAAAGACCTAACTGTTTGCGGATCTCATCCGCCTGCTGTTCATCCTGATTAGATTGCTTTTCTTGCTGCTGACGCATCTCGATATCAAGCCAGTCTTCGTAATGCTGCTTAACAAGTTTTTCAAGTTGGGGGACGTGCTCCTCACCAAGTTCTGCAAACTTCACCTTCTCATCTTCAAAGATACGAATAAGCTCATCAACCTGAGACTGCTTGAGCTTCCCCATAGACTCTATGATGCGCATCTTCTCATCCTTGCTGAGTGATATAGAACCGGCCAGAAGGCGGAGGAAGTAGTTCTCATCAAAAGAGAGCGAGTGTGGGGGCAGTTTTACCTTTAGGACAGCTGGAAGCATCGTCCCAAGCTGAAAGTTCGCGGGCTTGCTTGGCTTCTGTGGAGCGGGGCCGGCCGGTGGCGTCATACCACCATCGTCAGTGATGGGAGCTCCCATTACCGGATCATAACTTGCGCCCATTCCAGCTGCTCCCGCTGACTGTGCGCCGAAATTGGCGGAGGGGGGCACACCTTGCATAGGATCGGCAAGATAACCACCTCCCATAGCCGGTGCGCCCGACATTGGAGGCTGAGCCGGTACCTGAGCATGGGAAAAGGGCTCGGTTGAAGGAGCCATCTGAGGCTGAGCTGGAGGAGAAAATGGCTGCTGCGCTCCACCTGCGGGAGGAGGAGGAGGGGGCGGTGGTGGAGGTGGAGGCGTGAAGCCCCCCATTGAATCGTCGCTCATTGCGACAATAGTAACGGATAGAGCCAATTATGCAAGAGCCGATCCAGGGCTTATCCAAGGCGTAACTTGACAAAAAATGGGCATACTGTAAGATTCGACCTTATTAGTTCAGCAGCGCCCCCCCCGGCGGGCAGTTAACCCACGGCACTATGCGAGCACCAGAAATCGACCTTACCGTTCCCCAAAGCGAGTGGAGCATCGACGGCGTACCCACCACGGTAGAGCCACGAACCTTCGATGGTAAAGACAAGAAACTTATTAAGATTCTTTTTGACTCTATTACTGATGGCAGCGAGCATCCGGAGATAAGCGCCTCGGTGACCACCTTTGGATTTAACGGAACGGCCCTTCTAACACCCAGCGCCTTCGACCGCGGACGCCGGCAATCCAACCTCGACACCCTCGACCGACGACGTCTCGGAGGGCCTCTCCTCGTCCTTGATCTTAAGGAGGGTGCTCAGTATGGCTCGACTGAGATGGCGGAACTGCTGCGAGCACAGGATATCGATCCAAACAGACGGTACGGCGTGCCCGAGTACATAGTTCTCTTTCGAACCCGGCTCATGAACGCGGTGCTCAACACGGCAGATGAACGCGGAGTGCCCGACTACGGCCGCCTCGGCGAGGTCCAGCGAAACCGTCCCGGCATTCTTCCCTCCGGAGCTCGACTCTTGGCTAAAACTGGCCTGGCTCAGGCCGTGATGATCGACAATATCAGTTTCGAGCCTTTCGGATCAGATGATGGCTTCCAGGCCACTCAGCACCTGATGGGTCTCGAGAAACCAAACCGGCCACATATCTTCACGCCCCTCGTCTACCACGTCAACGGAACTGAAGGAGATGACTTCGTAGAAACGTTCCAGTTCGCTCAGGCACGCATCGAGATGGGTAATCCACCACTCGCCGCCCTCCCGGGCTACCCCGTGGGCGTTTTCGCTGAAGACAGCAGGCGCCTTCGTATATAATGTCGGCAGGGGTGATAAAAGTTTGGATGTCCGTCTTCGCCCTGCGGGCTTCGCCGGACTAGCATTTCGCTTAACTACTCGCTTACGGCTGTGCCAGCCGTAGCTCGTAGAGCGAAGGCTGGTGGGCAGTACTGGATTCGAACCAGTGACCTTATCGACGTCAACGATACGCTCTAGCCAACTGAGCTAACTGCCCATAGGGGAAACGGGTCCTATTATAAGCAGAGATGCCGTTTTTTGCTACTTTTTTTTGGAAGTTCAGATTTGCGTTAAGTTTCGTTCATCCGCGACTGCTATAAACAAGCCACAAACAGAGCGGGACCTTCAGGTATCTGTCATACACTTTACACCAGATGAGGACTCCCTCTCCGCTCTGTCCCTGATTTACCCTTTCCCACTATGGTCTGTGCCGCTTCACCATCTCCTGAGCGCCCTCCTCGACTTCTGCTTTCCTCTCAGCTGCGTCAGCTGCGGACTGAGTGGAGCCGATCTGTGTCAGAGCTGTCGAGCTCAACTCATGCCAAGATCTTTATATACACGCTCGGCCCCAGAGCTCCCGCGCATACTAAGCTTCTTCCGCCTTCCCGAGCAGAGCGCCATCAAAAAGCTGATTCATCGCTTTAAGTTTGACGGGGCGCGAACTGCCGGTGACGACCTCTTTTCTCTGATTGAGGCGCGGCTCCCCGAACTCCTAAGGCTGCACTGCGAAGAGAATGAGGCCGCCGGGAAGTTTACAGATCTGAGCTCTTTCTCAAATGGTGAGAGTGTGACTACCCCGAACCGAACCTTCCTCGTCCCCGTTCCTCTAACACGAGCCCGCGAGCGAGGGCGGGGGCTTCATCAGACGCGCCAGCTCGCTCGAGCGATCTCGGCCGCAACCGGCCTTCCGCTCTTTGAGGGGCTCAAGAAAGTACGCGAGACACCTCCTCAGAGCTCACTAACCCGCACGGCACGGCTCGGAAATTTAGCGGGCGTTTTCGCCCTACAAGAAAGCCTCCCCGTACCAAGCCGAACAACTTTTTTACTCGTGGATGACGTCCTCACGACGGGAAGCACACTCAACGCCTGTGCCCGGACACTTCGGGCAGCCGGAGCAGAGAAAGTTGAAGCACTGACACTCGCTCAGGTTGAGACGGTGGGCGGAGGCCGGGGAGAGAACTTCCTCCAGAAGCCTGAGCCGGCAACTGCCTCGTGACTGCGAGCCCCCGGCAGGTTATAGTGGGGGCACTATGGGATCACAGCCGCGCATCGCTCTCGTTCACGACTTTCTGCTTCGCTATGGAGGGGGCGAGCGCGTCCTCAAGGTTCTGGCCGATCAGTATCCCGAGGCGCCGATCTACACCCTCCTCTATGATCAGGAGAAGATGGGGGGATACTTCCCCAAAGAACGGATTCGCACCTCCTCACTCCAGCGTCTGCCGGGGTTTATTAGGAAGCGACACCGCCTCCTCCTGCCCCTTATGCCCCGCGCCATTGAGGAGTTGAACTTGAGCGGCTTCGAGACGGTCATCTCCTCTAATACGGCTTTCGCCCACGGAATTATTACTCAGCCGCAGACACGCCACATCAGCTACATCCACTCCCCCGTCCGCTACGCCTGGGACTGGACTCACGCATACATCGCCGAAAACACCGGCGGCCCGTTGAGCAACTTGGCCGTCACAAGCCTTATGAAGCGCATCCGCATGTGGGACCGCGCCGCTGCAGACCGTGTCGACGTCTTCATCGCAAACTCTCATCATGTCAGCAAGCGTATAACAAAGTACTACCGCGCCGACTCGGAAGTGATCTACCCGCCTGTCGATCTCTCACGCTTTAAGATCAGCAAAAAACACGACGACTTCTTTTTGATCGTCTCCACCCTGACGCCCTACAAGCGTGTCGAGCTTGCCGTTGAGCTCTTTAACAAGATAGGCAAGCCGCTCATAATAATTGGCGACGGCCCTCAGCGAGAGTTTCTGGAAAGTATTGCGGGCGAAAATATCAGCTTCATGGGCCGCCAGTCCGACGAGGTGGTGAACGACTACATGCATCGCGCAAAGGCCCTCCTCTTCCCCGGGGAGGAAGACTTCGGCATCACGCCGATCGAGGCGATGGCTTGCGGGAAGCCCGTCGTAGCCTATGGCGAGGGCGGGGTTACCGAGACGGTCATTCCCGGCGTAACGGGTGAGTTTTTCCCCGAGCCCAGTGCCGGCTCGATGGAGGACGCCCTGGGTGAGCTTATAAAAAACTACGACCGCTACGACCCTGCAGCCTGCAGGCGACAGGCGGAGAAGTTTGAGACAGAGATCTTCCTCAAAAAAATGCGCACTCTTGTTGAGAACAGGGGCTAAAAATGCCCCCAGCGCGGGCGAGTATGGCCGCCGGCTGGCGAGAGGTCGCGGCGCGCTCGCTAGACAAAGCCCCCTCAAAAATGGTACAATTGCGCGATGGCTTCACACGATGACCTACTAACACTGGTTGAGGGAATGGTTCTGGGATCACGGATACTCTCCTTTGAGAGCAAAAAACAGCTCCTCTATGAGCTTGCCACCTTTGACGATGCAAAACTGAACCAGCTCAGAGAGCTTTTTGACAAAGAAAATGCCGAGCACGCTCGCCTCTCGCAGCTTGAGCTAAGCGCCTGGAACAGCCTTAAAAGTGAGCTCAGTACGCTCGTAGAAAAACAACTACCAACCCCTACCCATGGAACAGCCAGCTGAACAGCTACCGGTACAGCTTGAGCGGCCCGCCGAACACCTCCCCCAGACCCCACCTCGTCTTGACGAGCTTGCCGATGGTGCCCGTGAGGCTACCCGTCTGCTTAGGGAAAAAACCGAGGCTCAGCCCGAACAGGCGCCTCAGCTCTCCGCCCGTGCAGGGGAGGCCCTGGGACGGTTTGGCGAAAATCTCAGTGAGGCGACTAAGGGACGCGAGGCAGTCGCAGCGGCGACTCTAGCTCGCCTCCGCCAGCTTACCGGCAAGGAGTACAAGGCGGAAGTCGTCGATCACACCTCCGAGCAGCTTGCTCTTGGTGTAGCTCAAAAGATGAAGGAGGGTGGCCCTGCGGGAGCTGCAGATGTGGGAACGCTGGCGAGCGTCCTCGAAGTTGCTCAAGTTGTCGCCCAGCAGCACGAGGCTATGAGTGCGGCGATTGCCGCAACCACTGACGGAGCCAAGAACGTCCACCGCGGACACGTTGACGAGCGGGCTTAGAACACAGAAAATCAAAAGTCGCGAGGATTTTTTGCCCGAGAGCTACTGACGCCCGGGGGATTTTTTGCTACCTTGGGTGGGCACTATGTCGCTCTACAGCAAATACCGCCCCCAGAACTTCGCAAACCTCGTTGGCCAGGAGCATATCCGCATCACACTTCTCAATGAGATTCAGCGGGAGCTGGTTACCCACGCCTACCTCTTCACCGGCCCTCGCGGCACGGGAAAGACCTCGTCGGCGCGCCTTATCGCCAAGTCACTCAACTGTGAGAAGCTCTCAAAACTGGGCGAGCCTTGCGATGCCTGCGACATGTGCCTCCGCATTCGCGACGGTTCCCTTATTGACGTTCTCGAGATCGACGCTGCCAGCAACCGTGGTATTGATGAGATCCGCGAGCTGAAGGAGAAGATCAACTACGCTCCAACCCACGCAAAGAACAAGGTCTACATCATCGACGAGGTTCACATGCTCACGAAAGAGGCCTTCAACGCCCTTCTTAAAACACTTGAGGAGCCGCCTACATCGGTCTACTTCATCCTCTGCACGACTGAAGCTCACAAGATCCCCGAGACAATCATCTCCCGCTGCCAGCGTTTTGACTTTAAGCGCATCGACCCGAAGGTAATCATGACCCGCCTGAGCTTTATTGCTCAGAGTGAGAAGATCGAGGTGGAAGACCTCGCGATAGAGCTGATCGCCCGACATGTCGAGGGTGGACTCCGTGATGCCATCGGTCTGTTTGAGCAGCTCTCGACAAGTGGGAAGCTCGAGGCCGCGCATGTAAAAAGCCACCTGGGGATAACCGGCCACGACACTATAGAATCGCTCATCGCCCTGCTTAAGACCGGCGCGCTCAATGAGTCTCTCACTATGATCAACCAGGTTTATAATGAGGGCTATGACCTCAATGCCTTCGTGCGCGAACTGATGGAGTGCCTGCGCCAGAACCTCCTCAACAGCATCGAGAAGGCCACGGGAGAGACGTATACCTACCTCACCATGATCGAGCGGATCGATGAGGCTCGCGATATGCTCAAGACGACGATCATCCCTCAACTTCCGCTGGAGATCGCCGCGATAAAGATATGTACGCCGGGCATAACTTCTCCTCATCCCCAGACGGCCCCCACTCAGCAGGCAGCCCAGACGATGGCTCAGGGCGCGCCCCCAGCCCCGGCTCCCGCTCCCAAGGCTACGCCTTCCGCTGCTCCCGCAAAGGCGGTCAAGGCCAGTGCTACCGTGGCTGCGGCCCCGGCACCAAAAGCCTCCGCACCATCAGCCGAAGCCGAGCTGAAGTCGACAGCCGCCTCCACAAAAGCCGAGAGCGAGACGGTTGAGAAGCTCACGACGGAGTTCACAAAGATTGATGGAGCGATCAAAGATCACTGGCAGCGGATCCTGGACCATGTCGATCCGCCCTCACTCCGCCGCTCACTCGGCCAGGGTGCGATTCAGGAGGAGACGGAGTCAGCGCTCATCCTCGTCTTCCGCGCACGCTTCCACATGGAGAAGGTAAATACCACGGAAAGTTTGGTGAAGATCGAAAGTGCGATCAAGCACCTCTTCGACAAGTCCCTCAGCATCAGCTGCGAGCTCTCCCTTGCCCCGGCCAGCCCCTCACATGAGGCAGACTCCTCAACGGCGCCTACAAAGAACCCCGCACCGTCAATTGAGACGACACCCGACGATCTGGCCGCAAAGGCCATGGAGATGTTCGGCGACCTCAATTTTTAATGCCTGCCATCGAGAGGAACTCCTCTTCCGTGAGCACCCCGACTCCCAGCTCGGTCGCCTTTTTCAGCTTGCTCCCGGGATTTTCTCCACAGACCAGATAGTCGGTCTTTGCAGAGACGGAGGACTGCACAACTCCCCCAGCCTTTTTGACTGCATCTTTTGCCTGCTCACGGCCCAGGTGCTCCAGTGTTCCTGTTATGACGATCCGCTTGCCGGTGAGGGCCGTCTCGTGAGCGACTTGCTCAAGAGTGATAGCTACTCCAACCTCGTTTAACTTCTTTAGGAGTTCGATCGCGTGTGCACTCGAGAAGTAACCCTCAACAGCCTCGACGACAACCTCACCAAATCCCTCAACCGCCTCGAGGTCGGCACGCGTCATAGAGCGAATAACCTCCCCGACCTCATCGGGAGTCATCGTCTTGGCTGAACTCTGGCGGTGGCTCACAACAGCCCGCGAGAGATCCTGGGCGCTCCCCTCTCCGATATGCCGAATCCCCAAGCCGACCAAAAATCGTGGAAGGGTGACCTGCTTCGCCGTCTCAATCGCCTCGGTAATCTTGTTGGCGCGCTTGTCTTTGAAGAGCGGAAGAGTGAGGAAGTCATCGGCAGTCAGAGAGAAAAAGTCGGCGGGCGTCGAGACGAGCCCCCCCTCCAACAAGGCGACGACGACCTTCTCCCCCAAGCCGTCGACATCAAAGGCGGACTTGCCCACAAAGTGAATGAGTGACTCTCGCTCCTGGGCAAAGCACCGTGGATTGGGGCAGCGCGTCACGGCCTCCCCCTCGGCGCGCACAACCGGCGTATCACAGACCGGACAGATCTTTGGAAAGTGAAAAATCTTCTCACTGCCGATACGAAGCTCGGGCAGGACCCGAACCACCTCGGGAATGATGTCTCCGGCCTTCTGAATAATCACCGTGTCGCCGATGCGAACATCCTTTTTATTGAGCTCATCTTCATTGTGGAGAGTGGCTCGGGATACGGTGGAGCCCGCTACCAGGACCGGCTTAAGAACAGCAACGGGTGTGAGCGCCCCCGTTCGTCCAACCTGAATTATAATATCCTCAACACGCGTGCTCACCTGAGCGGCCGGGAACTTATAGGCGATTGCCCAGCGAGGCGTCTTGGCCGTGTAGCCCATCCGCTCCTGGAGCTCACGCTCGTTCACCTTGATGACGACACCGTCGATCTCGTAGGGAAGGTCGTTGCGATGCTTGGTCCAGTGCTCACAAAAGGCGATCACCCCCTCTATCGAGTCGACATGCTTCGACTGAGGATTAACGGGCAGCCGAAGGCCGGAAAAAACCTTCAAAACGCCGTCCTGAGTCTGGGGAGCCGGCTCCAGGGAGTTAGCACCAAGCTCGTAGAGGAAGATGGCCAGGTCACGATCGGCGGCAACCTGAGGATCAAGCTGCCTGACAGTTCCCGCAGCCGCATTGCGTGGATTGGCAAAAACGGGCTGCTCATCCTTAACCCGCTGCTCGTTGAGACGATCAAAACTTCTCTTGGGCATATAGACCTCACCGGAGGCCTCGAGGTCGAGCTCCTTTTCAAGTTTGAGAGGAAGAGCTGAGATGGTCCGGACCGAGTGAGTTACATCCTCTCCCTCTATCCCATTACCACGGGTCAGAGCACGAACGAGCTCGCCGGACTTGTACTGAAGAGTAATATTGAGCCCATCGATCTTCACCTCACAGACAAAAGTCGGCGTCGAGTCTGGAACATATTTCTTGATGCGCTCGTACCAGCCCTGAATCTCCTCCTGCGAAAAAACATCCTCCAAACTTTTCTTGGGCGAGGTGTGAGGAACCGAGGCGAACTTCCCCGAGAGAACACTCCCCACGCGCTGTGTTGGCGAGTCGGGGGTAATCAGCTCCGGAAAGGCCTTTTCAAGGTCTATAAGCTCACGCTTGAGCGTATCACGAACCGACTCCGGGACCTCTTCGTTATCAAGAACAAAATACTGATAGTTGAGTTCCGTGATCTCCGCTTTAAGTTTCTCAATCCGCCGACGCGCCTCGTCTGGAGTCATACACCAAGCTTATTATTGATAGTTGAGCCAAAATTTGATATAATTATACGATAAAAACAGACAGGTAAAAACTATTAAACATGGATCCGACTCAAAACACAAAACTAACGCCCGAAGAGCAGCAGAAGCTCAACCAGCCTCTGGCTAAGTCCCAGGGAATCTCGCAGGAAGATCAGGCCTTTCTTGATATGGTTATCGCAAAAATTGAGAGTAAGGAGATCAACCTGTTAAGCCCCAGCTCCATCATCAACAACGCGGTCTACGACAAACTCACCGAGGAACAGCAGGGTGCAGTTGACTTTGATGCGGTGAACTTGGTGGCCAGCCTGCGAAGAATCAACGACCTCTGCAAGCTCGACCACTCAGCCAGCTACCAGCTCGAGTACCTCGTACACGAAGTTCGCCTCACCAAAGAGCGATTCGAAACGCTATCGGGTGACGTCTACATAATCTAAACCTTCATGCTTCAGCACTTTTTTTACAACGAAGAGTACGCGAGACGCCTCCCCGGAGTTATGCAGGGAGCGAATATCCTCCCTGTCGGTTCAGAGTCGGCCCCCGAACGAAAAGAAGAACCTTCAGCGAAAGAAAAGCTCGCGGGTCTCAGGAACACACTCGATGGAAACGTCCGAGGCACACTGGATAACGTTCTCGGCGAAGACAGTGCAGATATCCTCAGCTCCCCCGACAGGCGGGTGGAGAGTATTCAAAAAGTAGCTCAGCTCTTGGGCAGTCTGGGAGTGAACTGGGATCGACTCTGCGCGATTTTCGCACCTCTCAAGATCTCGGGAGATGAGATTGAGGCAACCTTACGAGAACCCGAAGAGGATACGCCTGAGAATGAGGCTAAGCTGCACGAGGCAACAAGGACAGCGCTACAGTATCCTGAGCCACCCGACATCCTCACTCTAAAAGATTATAAGGGCCCCATCAATCGTGGCGTCATACGCATGTACGAACGCGCCAAGGCCCGAGGCTGGCTCAAGTACGTAAAAGAAGCCGAGGCGAAAACCGGAGTAAAGGCCGCCAGCATCTTCACAATTATGATGAAGGAGGTGGGTGAGATGATGGATCCGCGAAAAGTTAACCCAAAGAGCGGCGCGCTGGGCCTTGCCCAAGCCATGCCAAAAACAATCGTCGGGTATGCGCGTGATACCGGCAGAACTCACGTTGACGTCACAGAGCCCAGAGAGGGCATCATGCTCATCGCCTGGCACGCACGCAACGCCATGAGGAGTGTAGATAAAGCCATAAGCGAGGGCCGGCTGGCAGCCAAGTATCGCATAGGCCCCGATGATGTCGAGCGCCTTTACCTTACACATAACTCGGGAGTCGGTGGCTATGTCGCCTACTGCCGGTACCTGGAAGACCCGAGCAAAAAAAATTACGATGCCCTCTATGGCTTCCAACGGAAAAAATATCCACCAACCGCCCTTGGCAGTATTGGGTATGAACGCCGCGCAAATTACGCAAAACAGGCCGGCCAGCTGGGAATGCAGTTCAGGAAGTTCCTTGCCGACAAGGAAGCACCACCCGACGTCTCATAACGATCTTTTGCTCAAAATCCTTCCATAAAATGAATACAAAACTCCACCAGTTCGAACTAACACAACACCTCGTCTGGCTCGACGGACCTGGAACACCGGCGGCCGCCGAAAGACCGGCAGGCCCCCCAGAAGGAGAGCCCAGAGATGCTGCCGTCCCCGAGGCTGCGCCTGCCGCTGCGGCCCGTCCAGAAGCCGTTGCCGATTCGGCCAAAGAAGCTGCTGCCGATGCGACCGAAGCTGCAGCCGCTGATGCTGGCGCAAAAACTACGGAAGCTATGGCTGCCCAAAAAGCCGCGGAAGCAGCCAAAGCTGCGGCCGAGGCCGCAGCAGGAGATGCAGGTGTGAGTGCCGCCGAAAAACATGGCGATGGCGATGCAGCTGCGGTTAAGGCTGCTACGGAAGAACTTGATAGTAAGCTCGCAGAGGCCGGAGCTGCCACCCCCGACGCTCCAAAACCACCGGAAGCCCCTGCACAAAGTGACGAGGCCGGCCTCGATGGTGGACTTGCAGGCTTGATGAAGATAATCGAAGGACTCATCTCGAAGATAGAAAAACTTGTGGGCCACCTAACAAGTAAGTGGCTCGGCAAGAAAAAACCCAAAGAGAAAGAAGGAAAACACGACACCTTCAAGACAAACCTTCTTGACGAAGATGCGGCGGCTCAGAAAGAGCCCTATAAAGCGGGCGAGGGTGTTCGCATACATACCAAACCCGGGACACAGCTCCATGCTATGAATGAGGGAAAGCTCTCAAAAGTAGATCCGGCAACAGGGACGGTCGAGATAACTCTTTCTAATAAGGCAAAAATGATCCACCGTGGGCTTAATCTGACGGGGACTACACTCAGTGAAGACGCCACCATCAAGGCCGGGGAGACGCTCGGAGCCGTTAAGGTCGAGGGGAGTTTTACCCTGCTCCTTTTGGATCCCCAAGGTGGCGAGCTCACCGACACAGCAGACTACATCCCCGACACCATCACCGCCTATGGAGCACCTGCGCCAGAAGCCGCTCCGACTCCAACAGCGCCCCCAACCGCCGCCCCTACTCCAGCTCCCGCACCGCCCGCTGCTGCTCCTTCAACAGGGCCAGCGGCCGCTCCAAAACCCGAGCCTCCAGCTCCAACGACTGCTCCCGCAGTGACACCTCCGGCGGCCGCAGCTCCTGCTCCAACCTCACCCCCGCCTGAACCGGATACTACGCCCCTCCCTGCCCCTTCGAAGTAATCATCATGAGTTTTACTCCCTCTCAAGAAAGGCAACCGGGCGTACCTACCGCCCCAACAACCCCGGATCGACTGGCGGCTGTCCGAGCCGACGTCGCCCAAGGCGTTGCTGAAAAGCGCGAGGCCGCAACACGCCAGGAAACGCGTGAAAAGCTCGGCGAGCTTCAGGAAAACTTGATTCAGGGAAAACTTCTCGCACTAAAAACTCTGGTTAAAGCCACCCCTCTCAAGTGGGAATCAGCGGAGATCGAGACCGACTCGGCCTTCCTGCTCTTTTTGCAAACTGCCGAAGGGCAGTTCCGCTCGGCACCCGGCTCACTGCCAACAAAAATGGCAGCTCAAGCCCGCACCGAGTGGATGGATACTCTTATCCAGAGCAGCATTACAAACCTCAAAGAAGCTAACTCCATACTCCTGAGTCTTGATCCTAAAAAAGTCCAGGAAGCCTGGTGGAAGACTCAGATCGAGGTGGGATCTTTTGAGAACTGGTTCGAGAAAAACCACCCCACAGAGTTCGCTCAGTGGAAAGAAAATCCTACAGTGGACGAGCCGGATGATGATGGAGCCGCCCCCGGCGAAGATCTACCGGAAGTCATCGATGCAGACCTCCCTCAGTCACCGACTGCGGATCCTGAGACTCACGAAGATGCGGAGACTCCCACCGAGCCCGCAGCGGCCCCCACGGATGAGCTCGAGGCAGCACAGAAAGCACAGCTCCTGGCAGCCGCGAAGATGGCTCTCGAACAGAGTAACGGGCGGCTCGCTGCACTGAAAACGCGGCTACCACTGGCCGGACGGACGATTCCCTATCTTGCCGAACTTCAGAGGCTCACCGCTACTCCTGGGGCAGATGAAAAGGCAGTCGAAGGCGGTCGAGTCGCGCTCGAGAGCTACATCTCAGCACTTGAGGGGATAGCCCAAGATGTTGAGAAAGCACCCGCCACACTCAGTGAAGGAAAGATCATCCAGGCCCTCACCGACTTGCAGCAGGCCGTCGATCCCGCACTGGTCCAGAAAGAACTGCGTGATGCAATTGCCGAAGAAGCAAAAAACGAACAAGCTGAGCTGGAGAGTGACCTCAGCATGGTTGGAAAGATGCGCTCAAACGCAGCCGAGATGGAGGACGGGGCGATGAAGAGTGTCCTGACCTCACTAGCGACGGCTCTCTCTTCTATTGGCCGTACTCTGGCAAAGATCCCCTGGCTCGGAAACTTTTTCCGCGGCGGAGTCGTCTCGAATGCCGAGCTGGCAAAAGATGGCGATCAGCAGGCTATCAAGGCGGTCAGGATGGAGTCCTATATGATTAAGTTCGGACTCCCCAAGGGACTTGCCACAGCCCTTGGTGGCCAGACGGTAAAGGATGTTCTTACTCTCTGCAGAGATAAAAAGGGTGAGCTCACCGATGATACGAGCGTCTATGCCCGCCTGGACCACTTTGCCGACCAGCTCGAGAAAAACGCACCGGATAGAGGTAAAAAACTGATAGAGATTATGGGAAGCTCCGGCATCGAGTTCAGCTACCGGCCGGCCTATAAACCAGCTCCGGAGCGGATCGTCCCTCCTCCGCCCGTTCAGCCCACACTACAGCCGACTCTCCAGCAGCCAGTGGCTCCAGCGAGCGTACCTCTTCAGCCGGCCCCACCTCAAGCACAGCCGGCTCCACAGCCACAAGCCGCCCCACAGCCAACTCCGGCTTCCGCACCTCTTCCTCCAACACTACCTCCGGTATCGACATAAAGTAAGAAATACGCTATAATGTACAGATGATGAACGATCAGAACTTCAATCCCGGCGCACAGAGCACCCCAATCCCAACTGAGCCAGCAGCTCAGGGGCAGTCAGGTGCACAGTCGACGACGTCGACCTCAACGTCAACCGGCAGTACACCCGCCGCCGCTCAGCTCAGCCCCCACACATCTGGTGGAGCTCAAGCGACAGACGGAAGCAGCACAGCTGCAACCGGCGACCAGAACCTGTTCAACAAGTTCGATATTCCCGAAAGTGTCCGCTCCCAGCACGCCGACCTTATCGCCTTGATTCTCGAGACCGAGTCGATGAATGATGATGAGCGAC
>PFRX01000049.1:0-9345 GCA_002788775.1 Candidatus Peregrinibacteria bacterium CG_4_9_14_0_2_um_filter_53_11
AAGTTTGGTGAGGGTGTCATCCTTAACAGTGTCGGGGGAGTCGTTACCGTCTCATTCAAAGATCCGACGATTGGCGTCAAAAAGCTCGCCGTCTCAGTTGCCCCGCTCGAGAAAATCTAGCTCGTCTCGGGCCACCCTATTCATGCTATAATCAACTCGTGCGAACAGATAATCGATCACTCATTCGGGGACTGACAGCAACGGCCATCATAGCCTTCACCTTGGGCTTCTTTTTCCCACGCTCGGGGGCCCTCACGACCTCTCTACCGGATGGAAGCCAAGATCGAGACTCAACAGGCACCATTTCCGAACCCGTACAGATTAACAACCTCGATGAGATCTGGCGCTATCTTGGTGAGAACTATTACGACCCCTCAAAGCTCGATAAAGCCACACTCGAACACGGTGCGGTAAAAGGCTTCGTCAAGGCTATCGACGATCCCTACACGGTCTATATGACTCCGGACGAGTCGAAAAACTTCACGGTCAACCTCGACGGTGAGTTGGAGGGAATCGGAGCCGAGCTCGAGATGAAGGACAGCCGTATCATCGTCGTCACACCGCTCAAAAAGTCACCCGCAGAAAAGGCCGGACTCAAGCCCAAAGACATAATCTCGGAGATTGATGGCACCTCAACCGAGAACGTAACTCTTGAAGATGCCGTCAAAAAAATCCGCGGGAAAAAGGGTACGACGATCGTGCTTACCGTCGAACGCGAAGGTGAGTCGGAGCCGCTTGAGATATCAATAAAACGCGACTCGATCGTCCTGGAAAGTGTCGTCGTGGAGAAGCTCGAAGAGGGGAAGATCTTCCATCTGAACATCTACCAGTTCAACACAAACACCGAGCATGAGTTCAATGAAGCGATCCAAGAAATACTGCTCGAGAAGCCCGAGGGCCTGATTATAGACGTGCGAGGTAATGGCGGAGGCTACCTGGACACGGCCGTCCACATGCTCACGGAATTCTTCAAGAAGGGCACGACCGTCGCAATTATCAAGAAGCGCGCTCCGGAAGACAACGAAGTCCTTAAAACCACGGCGACCGGGCGCATAACGGATATTCCGCTGGTTGTTCTGATCGATAAAGGCTCGGCTTCAGCCTCGGAGATCTTGGCCGGTGCACTTCAAGATCACAAGCGCGCCCTAATTGTGGGAAGCACCTCATTTGGAAAAGGTTCGGTTCAGGAGCTCATCAAGATCGCCGATGGCTCACTCCTCCGCTATACGATTGCTCGCTGGTTCACACCTAACGACCGCTCAATCGACGAGGTCGGCATAACACCTGACATCGAGGTAGAGGTAACTGAAGAGGATATCAAAGCCCAGCATGACGTTCAGCTTGAGGCAGCAGTCACAGAGCTCAAGAAGCGGTTCTAAAAGCTAGCCAAGGTCTGGCGGATTATCTTCCGGACCACTTTCCCAGTCGTCATTGTCTCCCAGCTCGTTCACGAAACCTTCATCATTTGAGGGCTCTATTTCGGGCAGATCCCCGGCCCGCAACGTCATACTGAGACGAGCCGAAAGTCCGCCACGCACAAAGCCAAGGAGAGGCTTCCCCTGAGACTGAGACTCAGTCGGCGGCTCATACACGGGACTTTCTTCAGCTCCCTCAAAACGTGGGCGCAGTGAGAGGAGGTAAGCCCTGAGCGGCTCAGCTCGCTCCCCTATCTGATCGATGAGGCGCTCGATAGTCTCCAGGTCGCGTGCCCCAAGGGCTTCAATCAAATGGTCAAGCTGGGCCCTGACTCGTGGCTCAGACTCATCGTCCCTCGACCTGCAAACAGCCCTAAAGAAGACCTTCTCTAAGACGAGAAAAGCCTCTTCGATGCGCCTTCCGGGACGGCGTGGCGGGCCGATATACTCTTTCATAAGAGTTGGGGTTAAAGCTCTTCGGTGATGCTAAGAGCACCACTCGCCTCACCGCGCTGGAGCAGATCGGGAGCCACAGACCAGGTCATCCCGGGATAGGCGCCGCACTCAAAGATCATTCCCCCTGCGGGGGAAACACTCTGAACCCTTATCACGGCATCGGTAATTTGGATCTGAGCAACGCCTCGGTTAGGATCAGTTGCGTTTACAACAAGGGCAACATTCGCCCCACATATGATGCGATATCGCCCACCCGGAACTAACTCTCGTGGCTCACTCATACCTTCTGCGCTCATAAACATTCTTGTATTAGATTTTAAAGCAAGAAAAGTTATAACGATAAAAACGGCATAAGTCAATGGCGGAGGGAAGCGCAATGCTTAGATCCGGCTTGAAATTCCGGCTTACTCAAAGAACTCTAATCTGAAGACATTATTTCCGCAAAATCTTCTCCATCACCTTCCCCTGTGCCAGCTCATCGATCAGCTTGTCCAGATAGCGGATCTCCTTCATCGTCGGCTCTTTTATCTCTTCCAGCCGGACGCCACAAATCACGCCCTTAATCAAAGCCCGCGAAGGATTGAGTTGAGAAGCTTGGCCGATGAAGGTCTCAAAATCCGTCTGTTTTTTGAGGTGAGCCTCTAGCTCCTTCTGGCTGTATCCCATTAACCAACGAATAACCTCATCCACCTCCGCTTTAGTGCGCCCCTTTTTCTCCGCCTTGGCGACATAATGCGGGTAGACACTTGAAAAACTCATTGAGTAGATCCGATGCTTTGAGTTTTTTGGAGTGTTCATATGGTGTGGGTTCCTACCAAAAGGATAGCCCGTTTTGCCCACTAAAACCACGGTTTTTCAAGGGCGAAGCGGACTCCACCTATTACTGAAGGGATCAGAATGGAGAAAAATATAACGAGTGAGATGGTGAAGGCCTTTTGGGTTCCCCCTATGCCCCATTTTTTCTTTAGAAGGTAGTTATTCACAAAGTAGCAGATGGCCGAAAAAACGGCTGCGACAAGGGAGAAAACAAATACTCTGAAGAGGGCGACCTGCACCCATCCCGTTTCGCTAATTGTAAACGCCAGTGAGTCGTCAACAAACCAGTACGAAAGCGAATAAGCCATAAAGGCAAGGTAGATCACAACCAGCCCCTCAAAAAGAAAGACGATCGAGATGATGATTTTTAGGTGAGAGGAGATTGGATTTTACTTTTTCGATGTCGATCCCTTTGGGAACTGTCTGCATGAAAATATTCAGTGCGTCCTTTATGACTCGGTAGGAGGCCCACAGTAAGATGACGCCAAATCCCATGCCGAGAAAAGCGTCAATCGGATTATACCCCGTTAACCTTCTCTGCTGGAGATTCTATTCGCCACAAATGCGACCAGGATTCCTCCAACGGCGGAAAAAGTATGAAAAGCATCTGATGTGACCGCAACGGAACCTGAATAAAGGCCCAGGGCTAACTCGATCAAAAAATAAACCCCAGTCAGCCATCCGGTAATTTTCAATATTCTGGCGTTGGCCTGTATCCCGTGGAAGCTCGTTCCCGAGTCGTTATGTTCTTGATGTTTTTCTATTTTTGGGTTGTTAAAATATTTTCAGTTCGCGATTGTATTATGAGCCCGTTATTCTTTATTCTCCAGTTTAAGCTCGAAGGCTGAAGACAACTACTGAAGCGATTGCGAGAACTATGCCTAGGGTATTTGTTGCTGTTAAATTTTCATTGAGGAATAATACTGCAATTAATACGGTTGCCACAAAGGCGAGTGATCGGATTGTAGATGCGATCGAGATGGACACCTCGGGCCTAATGATCCCCATGTTGAACAACAACACACTGGCTGTTAAAAACAGTGAAATCAAGAAAATAGTCGCCATGTTCCCTGATGTAAACTCCATCTTCTCCCTGAAAAAGAGCCAGACGATGAAGGCGAGAACAAGTCCGAAGAGGTAGTAAAAGAACGTAGTATTTACGGCCCCAACTGAAGCAGAACTTTTTTTGTAAAATACATTGGCTACGCCCAAGCACAGTGCGCTAAGGATGATGAGTATATAGTTCATATATAAGAAGGCGGAAAGGAAAATTGACTACTGTTCAGCGACAACCACTCTTATTGTGCCATTTTTGTTGGTAGATTCGCTACAGATAGAAAGCTGACAGCTTTGCAATAAGTGATCTATCCCATTGTTGTTTTGAAAATCCCGAAAACCTCTAAAGTGTTCAATGCCAGCAAGAAACTCGACGATGCGCGTTCTTATCCCGGCAAAACTTAAAGGTTGCGGCACAACATAGTCTGCAACAATGATTTTTTTGGCGATGCGCTTTGCCTCGTTGAGAACTTTGATTCTTAATGCTGGTGGCATCTCATGAAGTGCCATTGAAATGGTAAGATAATCAAATTGCTGATCTTGAAAATGAGGCAAATTTGTAGCATCGCCATGCACAAAAGCGACGTTAATTTTTCCATTTGCCTGCTGGCGACGTCGTGCGTGATCGACCATCTTCGAGGACAATTCCACCCCAGTAACTGACTCGCATTTCCCAGCAAGCTCAAAAACTAAGGAGCCAGTGCCACAGCCGATATCAACCACTATACTGCCGGCCTCTATCTGCTCAATAATCATATCCCTTACTTCTCCTAAGGCCGGATCAATAAGTATTTCGTAAAATTTTCCGTCGTAGTAATGTTGCTTATCAAGGCTCATGTGTAAGAGATAGTACCTATAGTACTACTACTAGTACAAATTTTCTGTGCAAAAAGCGCAACAAATATACGAGGCTTTGCCGTATTCAAAAACAACTTCCGCAATAAATTCCGTTGAAGCATCACTGAGATCCAAAATAATGTCTGGCGATGTCTTTATGAGCAAATCTAAAAACGCCTTTTTATTTTTTGAATCAATATGAAATTCTATAAATTCAGCATTGAGTTCTGATAAGTTTTCAAAATTATCCTGATGAAACTCTCTTTGATCTGAAAGTATCAGTTTATCAAAAAGTGATCGGTGATTTTTAAGATAGACGAGAGTTGAGTGGGCCAAAGCTCCGCTCGCACCTAGGATGAGAAGGTTTTTGGTTTTTGGTTCATAGCCTTAATAGTTTTATTTTTATAATCTTTCTATTCTATCATTTTCAAGGTTGTTTTTCCAGTCGATCCTTATGACTACAGACAGCAAGGCTGCCCCCGCTCGGCACGCCGCCGCTTCCGGATTATTGCAGGGGAGGGATTTGGTCACCGGTCTCGCACTTCGTGCTCGCCGTCGACCCCCGCTCGGCACGCCGCCCAGAGGGCGCCCGGCGTGCCTGCGCGTTCAAATACTATCATAAAGCCATCTGTTCGTCCCCAAGCGAGTTGGGACCGAACAGATGGCGGAGAGGGAGGGATTTGAACCCTCGATACCTTGCGGTATACCGCTTTTCGAGAGCGGCGCATTCAACCACTCTGCCACCTCTCCGCATAAATGGGCCGAGCAGCACCGACTCAGCTGAGCCGCTGCCCCAGCGCGAGCACAGTTTAACCGTTCATCAATGAGAGTCCAGTCTTTTCGTCCAAAACGCGCTCTATTACTCCCTCGTAGACGATGAGGGCGATCTCGCAGGTTACTGAGATCCGGGCCTCTTTTATGTGGCCTCCAACAACCTTGTAGTCGGCTCCTGAGAAGGTTCCGTGGGCGTGAACGGCTACCTCTCCCTCCTTCACGCTGATGTTTCCCGTGATCCCCAAAATCTCAAAATCCTCATCGAAAACCTTGTCTTGATAGCTGTTGGTCTCCAAGTTGAAGTAGGCGAGAGTGAGCTTTCCCGAGGCGCCTAGGGCTGTAAAGCTGGCTGCTTTTACTCCCTTCTCAACCGCCCAGTTTTTAAGACTGCTCAGCAGCTCTTCCCCGGGTTCAAGGCAGAGCATATGTGACTTATTGTCGCTTAGAATGTGTTTCATAGCAGGTTGATCGTAACGTTTCGGCGGGCCGTGCGCAACCTTGGAAACGTCCGCTATCCGCCCCGGCCGACTCACAACTCAATGACATAGGTCTTGCCGTCGGTGAAAAAGGGATCGCCGGCGAAGTTGCTTCCCAGGTGTGGAGCGACCAGCTGCTCTTTTCGCACCGATTTTAGCCTTCCCGTTTCCTGCAGATCGGCCAGCAGGAACTCGCGCTCTGTGTCGATATCCGGGTCGATCCTGTGTGTCACTCCCCACTTTATGCTGGCGTCGAAACTGGCCGTCCCCAGGTAGATGACACCTCCCTCTTCGGTGTGACTCATCGTCCTCCAAAAACGTGTATGGTGGCGAGTGCTTACCAGATTCACCTCAGTTGCCTTCTGGAAGCCGAAGTTGTGGATCTCCGCATTCCAGAAGTCGGGCGTCATGGGGGCGCGCGGATAGGATTCCTTCGAGACGAGGGCCCAGCCGGCTTGCGCAAGCGACGAGATACTTACCTCGTCCGCCAACAGCCAGCCCGCCTCCTCAAAAAGACTGACCAGCTGCTCGTCACTTTGGGCGATTATGATAACGTTCATCGGCTCCTGAAAGGCCCCAAAGAGGGTCTCGGTGAACTTGAGCTCCTCACGTTCAAAAATATCAGTCACCGAACCGACAACGGTCGGCAGCTCTACCGGTGGCGGAGAGACCGCCGGAAGTGAGTAGTTCAGGCCAAAAAACGCATAGGAGAGGGACGTCGCAGAGAGGACTCCAACGGTCAGCAGCCGCCTCTTCGGGACCACGCGAACCTCCTCCTTCATCTTTTTGTAAGAAAAATACTCTAAAAAACTTATACCAATAATCAGCCAGATCGCTCCCGCCAGGTAGCCGCCCCAGACGTCGCTGAAGTAGTGAACGCCCAGGTAGAGTCGGCTAAAACCGATCAGCCCGATAAGGACGGCGCCCGCAAAAAACAGGTTCACCTTCCTCCCCCATCGCCTGGAGTGACGAATCAGCATGTACGCAATGAAGCCATAAAGTGCGATCGCGATCGTCGCGTGGCCGCTGGGAAAGGAAAAAGACGACTCGGTGTAAAGGGCGACGCCCGGCCGGGGCCGCTGGAAGATAACCTTGCCCGCCGTTGTGAAGAGCTGGCCTCCTAAAACACAGAGGAGGAGCGGTGGGATGTAGCGAAGCTTTTTCCAGATGAGCAGGATGACGATGAGTGCGACAACGACGAGCGTGGCGATCTGCCACTGTCCCAGAAGCGTTATCCAGAGGAAGAACTGGGTCAGCGGGTCACTTCTGAAAATCGCCAGCAGGTTGGCCACACGCACGTCGAGCAGGACAACCGGATCGGCGTTGACGAAGCCCTCAACAACTCCGGCAAAGAGGAAGATCGCGTAGAGTAGAGCGATCGAGAGAAAGGTTAGAGGCAGGCCATAAAAGCTCTTTCGGCTCAGCCGGTCGCGAATGAACTGCCGGATTTTTTTGTGCCGCGCCATAAACGACTTCACGTCCGGATTTTGACGGATCGCCGACTTAATGGAGCGGCTGATGGATGAGACCAGGCGGAAGAAGACCCGCCCGCGACTTATCAGAAAAGTTCGTACGAAGTAGAGCAGGACGAAAAGGACAAAGAGTATGACGGCGAAAAAGCCCGCGCGAGTGAGCCAGAGTGCGGCGAGGTTGAGCGACTGCGCCAAGAAATAACCGGGCAGGATGAGGACGAGGCTCCAGCCGATCGCACCCAGGAGGTTCCAGAGAAAAAATCTTCGCGGACTCATCCCCAGTGCCCCGGCAACAAGGGGAACGGTCTCTTTCAACACCGGCAGAAAGCGCCCGAAGAAGATACTCGTGTCTCCCCGCCGCCGATAGAACCTCTCCCCCCGCTTAAAGTAGCGCGGCTTCACCACGAAAATCCCCCTCTCAATAACTCCCGGCCCAGTTTTTTTGCCGATGTAGTAGTTAAGATTGTCGCCCAGAAGGGCCCCGATGCTCGAAAAAATCAGCAGGCCGCTCACGTCGGCAGAGCCCTGGGCCGCAAGTGCACCCATAAAAAAAATGATGGTCGAGCCGGGAATAAACAGTCCGATTCCGATCGTCGTCTCGAGTAAGGCCGCCACAAAAACGATCCAGTAAGACAGATTAGCTAAGGGGCCCGTTGACGAGAAAAGTAAAGAAAGAAGGTCCATCTGTATGCACGTTCGGGTTTTACCCAGTTATTGTACGCTCTGTTTGCAGAAGCATGAAACCTAACTGGGCTCATCTCCGGGAGCATACCCAAAGGTCACCCCGCTAATATCAGGAAAGCGCAGCAGCGTCTTCTCCACCAGAGGATGGATAATCGCCCGACTAACCGAAACGCCCGCCCAGCCATCGAGGTCAATGTCGAGTAGAACATAAGCCTGCTCCCCCACAACCTTAAAATAGGCGACCGAGGCATGGGGAGGCCCGCCGCCCGGCGGAATCTCAGCGGCAGCGGCTTCAGCACTGGCACGAAGCCTATCTTCGGTATAGGGGACATCAACCCTCTTTTCCACAAAAGTTGTGGTCGTGAGAGGATCGACACCTCCCGCCTGAACGAACTCGGCCATCTCCCGCTCATAGGTCGCGCGATCTTCCGGGACCAGAATCACAAGTGTAGAAAAGTCAGGCGTCAGCTGCCCATTCCCGCCATCAGAAGGCGCCCCCTGATCCGGCGGCAGTTCACAGCCGTAGAGGCTCCCCACCAAGAGAAGCGTTAAGGCGACAAAAAGGCCCCGATTTTTGCTCAGCTTATTCATAGTGCTATGGTCAGGATTTAGTGCGGCCCCCCCTCACCCAAAGAACACCTTTGTTGGGAGTATAGTGTCTACAAAACCTCCTACTTCGTCGTCAGGTGAACGACACTCAGTGCGAAAATAAAGCAGGCCAGATAGGCCACCGCGAAGTTGAGCCAGTGGGTTTTAACAAAGTACATGTTGAGAAGGATGAGGAGGACGCTGAAGACGATTCCCGCGACTGCTCCATAAATTCCCCCGATCAGAAACTCCCTCGAGAGCCCCTTGTCCTGCATGGTCAAAATAACGTACGAGATCGCAAAGACGATGGGGATACCACCGAGCGCACCGGCCAGCTTGGGCCCGCTAATCTTGGCGAGGATGAGAATCAGGGCCGTGACGCCCGCCGAGGCCAGACTTTTTAAGAGGATATCCATAATGTAGGCAAGAAGTGACTACTTATATATGAACTTGAATACCAAAATAGTCATCGAGAAAACCAAGCTAATGAGGTTGGCGCCGATAATAGGGAGATCGTTAATTAAGAGACCGTAGATGAGCCAGAGGGCTATACCCAAAGTAAGAATAAGGTACATTCCCAGGGAAAGATCCTTAGTCTCACGCGTCTTAATAACTTTGATCGCCTGAGGCAGAAACGAAAAGGTCGTACAGGTGGCGGCGCCCAGGCCGATGAGGGTGATGAGATTCATAAATTAATCACACTATACAGGCTCATCCCTTCGCCAGGTACTCAAAAAGTGCCATAGCGGCATAGACCTTACACTCGGCCTC
>PFRX01000049.1:9404-29576 GCA_002788775.1 Candidatus Peregrinibacteria bacterium CG_4_9_14_0_2_um_filter_53_11
CTTAACGACTTTTGCTGAAAAAGAACAAGTAGAACGACTAGGCCGTTCCCGATTACACCATTAACGACCGGGCTAACATAGGCGATCCAGTCGCCGGGAGTGTCTACCACCAGGGCAAGAGTGGCAAAAGAGTAGGCGACAACGGCAGCGGTCCACGAGGCATAGTGCTCCTTGGCAGTTCCCTTTACGAGGCCGGAGAAGGTGGGGATATATGAGATGATATAAATCCCCTGAAGGAGCAGGTTTGCAATGCGGTCATTTTCACTCGTCCTCCAAAAAATACCCACCGCGATGGCGAGTACGAAGATAATCACATCCAGCCGGCTAAGCCTGCTAAAGCGGCCTTTCGCAGCAGAATAAATAAGAATTACAAGGACTGCGAAGGTCACCGTGATAACGAACAAACTCTGCCAGATATTCCCTTCAACAACGGCAAAATAGGTAAAAGCGTTGATAATCCCCGCGATGAACCAGATCAGCCACGAGGCGGGATTAGGCGTCGACTGGCCTTTGACGGCCTGCGAGATATAAAATCCATAGGCCACCAAAACCATGAGGCTCGCAAGAACGCCAAAAAGTTGAGATAGAACCACGAAGCCATTGTAGCCCGCCGCCCCCCATGTAGCCAGAGCCGGTCATCTTCGGACAATAAACCGGTTAGCTGTCATGCGGAGAGGGAGGGATTCGGTCACCGGTCTCGCACTTCGTGCTCGCCGTCGACCCCCACTCGGCACGCCGCCCAGAGGGCGCCCGGCGTGCCTGCGCGTTCGAATACTAGTTCAAAGCCATCTGTTCGCCCCCAAGCGAGTTGGGACCGAACAGATGGCGGAGAGGGAGGGATTCGAACCCTCGAGACCTTTCGGCCTAACAGTTTTCAAGACTGCCGCGTTCGACCACTCTGCCACCTCTCCGTCTGCGCTTCATTCAAAACGCTGCCGTAGTATATACAAAAAAAAACGAGGGGAAAAGCGATCTTTTAGCTCTCTTAATGAGCCGAACGCGATCCTATAGACTTCCAACGGGTGTTTTTGTATAGTAAGCGGGCCACATTATGCGGAGAGGTACTCAAGTGGCTGAAGAGGCGGGTTTGCTAAACCTGTAGGGGTCCATCAGGGTCCGCGGGGGTTCGAATCCCCCCCTCTCCGCCATCACACTACTCTGAGCTTATTAGTTCAATGAACTTTTAGCTTTGCCGAACTTCAGTGGAACTACTTCCTTGTAGGCTCCCCCTCTTCACACTGCTCGGGATCTTGGGCGTTCATGCGGAGACAGTAACCAACAAGGGGCCTTTGGCGGCTGAAACGCTCTGCTACAGCACGAACATCTATATCTGGAATTTTAGCCATATTAACATTAACGACACAGTCGCCGCATTTAACAGTACGTAAGGCTGTGTTGTGAGGAGCAGTAGTAGCCTCACATGCTTCTTCTGGCTTTACCTCGCACAGCGCCCTTGCGCCCGCATCGGCGACAGCCTCATAGTTACCATGGGTGGGTTTACCCCGAGTGCATACCCATGCCCTCGTGCGGTCTTCGTCTGCTACACTCCCTGCCGGAACCTTAACAAAAGCTTCCGGGAGGCCCGACCAAGAAGCCATGGCTTCAACGAAGGCTTGGTTTATCTCCTCGCCAGTTGGAGGTGCGGGGGGCTCTTTAGAGCATGCGGCAGCGCCCAAAGCGGCGGCGAGAACAAGATGACGAGGTGAAAATGACTCACTGGTACCTTTCATGGGAGTTGATGGATGAGCGACTAAGAGTCGCACTATCGCACAATTACTACACTCAGTCAATAGTGCGTGGCGGCAGCGCGCCAAGGCGGTCTATTCCACACCCAACCCATTTACACATAAATAAATACATGGTATAGTTCCCGCCACGCATTACCCTTAGCCCACTCTTTATGCGACCACCAAAAGGACCAGATAGCCCAACAGATAAGCCAAAAGTAATCATAGACTGGGACGCCAAGGGCCCCAAAAATCCACTTGGCGATACCCGCGCACAGCCCGCCCTGCGTCCACCGGTTGCCACCCCGGCCTCTCAGCCACAGGCACCAGAGTCAACCGCCCCACAGTGGGAGCGCACGCCGACCGAGCCCTCCAGGCCCATTCCACCTGAAGTGGCGGACGCGGTTGCCGACCTCCCTAAAGATGCCTTCCGCTGGAACATGAAACCAGTTGCGCCCACACCCGCCGAGCAAAAAGCTATGACCCACACAGACCTCGGAGCCACCCTCCGCTGGCCCGCCCCGGTGCAGGCAGCAGACGGGACTTCACTCAATCCACAAGAAGCACCCCTCGTTCTCCAGCCTGGAGAAAAACTTCTCAGCTATGAGACGGCTGGCCATCTGTTCCAGTTTGGCAGAAGCGGACGCCTCCGCCGACCCGACGGGAAGCTCCCCATTTGTGTACGCTACATGCCCGGCCGGCCCGCAACGGCCCAATCCACTGCCACCCCCGGCAGCTGGCTCATCTTTGAGGACAGCGTCGCCGGTAATGATCAGCACGTCGTGAACAACGCCTTCTGCGATGCGGAAAAACGCCAAGTAAGGGCATTCGGACTGATGTTCAACTACAGCGATGGCGGCCTCGTTATGAGAGTCGCTCAGCCCGGAGTACAGGTAGCTTTGAGGGAAACGAGCCCTTTCGAATCAGATGAGTAACTCCCCAACTTAGACCACTAAGCCCTGAACTCAGCCTTCCAAAAAGACCCGCGGTTGCCCCTGTGGGTCTTTTTGTGTTATAATTGGAAGAAGTTTGAGCTCAAAATTAACACAAAAAATCATGCAGCTGCGTACGAAAATCATAATAGGAGTTGGACTGGCTCTCGTAGTGGGAGCTGCCGTTTTTTCAAGTAGTAGTGATCTTTTACAGGGAAAGCTGACGAACATCTCACTGACCTCGAAGACTAAGACGGCTGTGCAGGATAAGAAAAAAGCCCCCGCGACTCCACCGGCCCTCAACCTCAACACCGCACGACGACGTGCCGCTCCCGCCCTTCCAAAGGCAGAGGACATCTCAACTCAGCGGAGTGAAAACCTCCGCACTAGTGGCGAAACCGCCAATAATGGCGACGACGGGCCCGGTGCCCCGGCCCCACAGATCAGCCAGGGTGTGAGTGGAAGTGGCTTCCAGCGGATATACCAGAACGCACGACAGGATAACGAGCAGACGCCCGCCCAACCAGCTCAAGAAGCTACACCCGAGGCCCAACCGGCTCAACCCGCCCGCGCGCCAACTCCGGATGTTAACGGCCCGGATGATTATAGTGCGGCCGTACGTGCCCCTCGTCAGCCTCCTCGAGTACAAGGAGACAACGGACTTGCTCGAAACCAAACACTGAATAACGGCTTGAACACGCTATGGGGCATGGTAGTCAGCGCCCCGCAGACGAATGAGGTAGCTCTCAAACGCTTTGTCATCGCCTTCAAGATGCCCACGCGCGAAGCCGAACAGGGCAGAGCCTTCATCACGGCTCGAGACTTCCAACTCCTTGAAAATGGCCGCTCCATAAACGATGAGATATCAATGGTTACAAACTTTGGCGTTGACCTGACGAATCCTCAAAGTATTGTGCGAAAGGCTGGTTTCAATACCATGTCAAACGTCCCTCAAAATCTTCAACACGTTGTTAATGGCGATGAGTATGGCCTAATCGTTGTAACCTGGGATGATGAAAAACGACTGTCTCGCAACGAGACAAAAAACTACACACTAACTGCCAACTTTAGTGGTGTAGCCGCCAACCAAGACCAGGTTGAGATGACATTTTTGCGTGACTTCTCAGGAGCCGCCAACCAGAGTGCCGGAGCACTCATGCTCTGTGGCACAGCTTGTACGTTTGGCGACCCCAGTGGCCAAGGCGACATGGACAGTCGGCTTAGTATAGAGACTCGGGCGCTCAAGCCAACCCAGATCTGGGAACAGCCCCAAGAACAGCTCATTCAACTCATCGCCGAGGACACAGGCCACAATAACCTCACTCAGCTTAATGGTTCCAGCTCCACTAGGGAGGGGGGGACACTGAGATTTGAGGATCCCGATCCAAGCAGGAACTACGATGCCGTAGTCTATTTCGATCGCAACTACAATAAGCGCTACGATGCGGGCCAAGAGATTGCTCTCAGAGTTGACACTACAAATCCGGCCGATATGCAGCGCCTGAACGGTCCAGCCAACTGGCCGCTCAACGTGGTCGATAATAACCCCGGCGTCACTGGCAACGACCTGCTCTACCTAGATACCGATGGAGACGGCCGCTACAGTGCAAATACAGATATCCGCTTTGTTGAAGGTGAACGATACACTCCCCTGATGGGTATTGGCGTTGGCAGAGGCGACCCCCCCTTCGTTCCCGAAGGTGGCTTCTTCATATGGTCGAGTGTGGCTCTGCCGCATCACTCACTCGCTACACCTGACTGGTTTAGCGGAAACGTAGGCCAAAGTCTGACCTACACCTCGGCCAGCTAAAGCTCCTGTTCCCAACTTCCCAAAACGGGGCTAATCTATAAAAGACTATGCAAAAAAAGACTAAAATTTGGATTGTGGTAGGCATCGTAGCCCTCGTGCTGCTCGCCCTCCTCAGCAGCAATAGTGAGACGCTTGAGGGAAACCTCTCGATGGTTCCGAAGGCGAACGAGAAGGTCTGCAAACAGCTCGCGGAGGCCTGCTCGGCAAACGGCGACAACCACGTCTCGTGCGACAACTACGACAAGCTCTGCACGGCCTACGACTTCAAGAAAGAGCTCCCACTCCCTGAAGCAAAATCAAGCGCCACCGAGTCTACCAAGACATCAACTAAGGCCGAGAGCACCCAAACCGAGAAGGCCGACTCAAGCGCACTCCCAACAAAACCAGCCCCACGGCCCGTCCGCCGCGTTGCACCCTCAGCGGCCCCCGAGACGGATGACCCGGTTTATGCTCCTCGCGGAGACCAGGGCGCCGGCACACCCGGCGATCCTTATGGTGGCTATGGTGAGAGCCTGACGCCCTACTCAGCCGACGGGGTACGCTAAAAGCTGCAGCGGCTGTTTCCCTACATCTCCTCCGGCGTCTCTATGCCGAAAAGTTTGAGGCCGTTTTTAAGTACCTGTGCCGTGGCCTCAACCAGTATAAGGCGACGTGCGCGGAGTTTGGGCTCGGCCTTTAGAACATGCACATTTCCATAGAAGGAGTTGAAAGCGGAAGCGAGCTCAAAAAGGTAGTTGGCTACCAGATTGGGGCGCAGCTCATTGGTCGCGTGTACCAGTACCTCCGGGTAACGTGGCAGCAGACGAGCAACGGTCAGCTCGGCATTTTCAGTGAGTTCGGCGATCTGATCAGCCGGAACCACCTCGCCGCCCTCTTCTTCAGCCTTCCGAAGGATGGAGTGAGCGCGTGCCACACTGTACTGCAAGTAAGGGGAGCTGTTGCCTTCAAGGCTCAGCATCTTGTCCCAAGTGAAGGTGATATCCGTTGTGGGATTTTGGGCGAGAACAGCATACTTGAGAGCTCCGATACCGATCATACGTGCAATTTCACGTTTTTTCGCCTCGGGAAGATGTGGACTCTTCTCCTCTACAAGGATAAAGGCCCTCTCTTCAGCCTCATCCAAAACCTCCTCCAGCAGAACGATGTTGCCCTTACGCGTGCTCATCTTCTTCTCGGGGAAGCGCATCCGACCGAACCACAGATGGATATTCTCAGCAGGCGTCAGCTCCATTTTTTTCGCGACCTCGAAGATCTGCTGGAAGTACATCTGCTGAGCTGTGTCGACGATATTAATCATCTTCTGCGGATGCCACGTCTCTTCCCAGTACTTGATACGAGCAAGATCGCGCGTTGCGTAGAGGGTCGCCCCGTCGGACTTTCGGATCAGGCAGGGCGGATAGCGATCGTGATCAAAAGGACAGATCAGCGCACCTTTCTCCCCCTCCACAAAAAGGCCGCGCTCTACTCCCATCTTTATAATGGCCGCCATCTTATCCTCATAGAAACTCTCACCATTCATCTGGTCGAAGGTCACACCGAGCCGCTCGTAAGTGGCGAAAAATTCTTTCAAGCTGAGGCCGACAACCCACTCCCAGAGCTCCTTATTTTCAGCATCGCCCTGTTCGAGCTTCTTAAACTCGGCGCGCCCTTTATCTTCAATGGAGGGATCGGCCTCCACCTCATCGTGAAAACGGATATAAAGTTTGAGGAGTTCGGGGATGGGGTCGGCCTTAACAACGGCCTCGTCGCCCCACGTTTTGTAGGCGTAGAGAAGTTTACCGAACTGCGTACCCCAGTCGCCCAGATAGTTGTCTCGAATAACCGTATAACCGACTTGGGCCAGCATCTTGTTGATTGCACCGCCGAGAATTGTCGAGAGCAGGTGGTGAACTCCGAGGGGCTTGGCAACGTTAGGGTGAGAAGAGTCGGTAACAACGGTTTGGCCTTTGTAGGCGGATGACGAGCCGTACTGCTCCCCCTCCCCCAGAACGTGAGACGAAAAATTCGAGAGGAATGAACGTGAAAGGTAGAAGTTAATAAAACCGGGCCCGGCGATCTCGACGCGGTCTATCCAGTCAACGGGCTCAAGGGCTTCCAGTAAAGCCTGAGCCAGCTCGCGGGGCGGTCTCCCCGCTTTTTTACTCAAGGTAAGCGCGAGGTTTGTGGAGTAGTCTCCATGCACCGCCTCGAGGGGATACTCCAGGTGGATCTCTGCTCCATCAGAAAGCTCCAACGACTCCAGGGCCGTTTTGAGGAGAGCTGCGATCTGGTCTTTAACAAAAGTCATTACTCGCTAATTCTAACAAAAATCCCCCTCTCCGCCCACAAAAAACCAAACAATGTTTCAGGGATATGACTACGTCACTTGGTTGATAGGTCTTTTTATTGTCTGGTATAATCTTATGAAATTCAAGAGCGCAAAAACTTCCTTTCTACTACAGATACTATGAAAAACACATCACGACCAAAACGGTACCTTGCACTGGCACTAACGGCTCTCATGCTGACACTGACCGGCGGTGCACTCCTAACTGCCCGGGCGCAGAGTGGTGATACCACCGAGCCGGACGATGTCGTTGAGGTGAGCGCCCAGCCTGGTGATGCGGAGATACTGCTCCAGTGGCAGCCCGCCACGGACAACGTTGGCGTAACCGCCTACAAGATCTACGCCGGAACCCAGCCGGTTGTCGTTGATGGCGATGTTTATAACCTTCCAACACTCAGCACAGGCAACGTCACTCAGTACACAGTAAGCAATCTAACTAACGGCCAGCCCTACTACTTTTCAGTAACTGCCGTTGATGCCGCAGGCAATGAGAGTATCAGCTACAGCCCCGAAGCGACCGCTACTCCTCGCGCCGGACTTCAGCTCGCAGGAAGTGAGGACAACGGCCAGGCCCCACAGGTTACAGAAGTAGTAGCGGTGGACGGTATTACCGTTCGTGTCGTCTTCTCCGAAGCCGTGCAGCTCCCCGAAGAGCAGCCAGAGAGCGCTTTCACCATCGAGACCGCCACCGAAGGCACCCGCCTCGCGGTACAGCGCGCCGAGATGGATACCGAAGACGAGACCGACTCCACACTCCTCCTCACAACGGCTCCTCAGACAGCGGGAGTTGAGTATGTACTAACAGCGGGTATAGAGGTCAAAGACCTTCTGGACAACCCCGTTATTAGCGGAACCTCAGATACAGGATCTTTTGACGGCCTTGCCGTAACAACACCACCAAACGAACGGGCTGTTGCCGATGAGCCTGCCGCCAGCGAGAGTGATACCACACCTCCGACAGTCATCTCGGCCGTCGCCGATTTCAATGACCGTATTGCAGTTACCTTCTCGGAGCCCGTCGTCCCCAGTGATACTATCGGCGAACAGATCAAGGTGGTAAAAGCCGGTACAGCCGAAGCCGATCGAGAAAATCCGATAAACATTCTGGCGCTCACTAATATCAGCCTCAGCGTTGATGAGACCGTCCTCTACCTTACAACCGCACCCCAGGCTCCCGTCGACTACGAGATTACTCTCGGAGGCCTCACCGACAAGGCGGGCAACGAGCTCTCCGCCCTTGATGCCCCTACGACCGTTAGCGGCCGCGGCGCAGGTGTTGAAGATCTTATCCCCCCTGAAGATGTCACCGAGTTCGTAGCACGTGTTAAAGACCTCCAGAAGAGCATTATCGAGCTCAAATGGAAGGAGAGTGCGAACACCGCCGGCGATCTTGCCGACTACCGCATCTATCAAGGAACGGGCGAAAATACCACAACATTTGGAGAGGGACAGTCACTAGGCTCGACCACAAGCTCAGTTGAGGTTCAGAACCTTGAACCGGGCAGCTGGTACAGCTTCCGTCTCAGCGCCACCGACCAGACGGGCAATGAGAGTCCCGGAACGTTCACCTCCGTATTCCTTCCCAAAACCGGTCCGGGCGTCTTTGCCGCCGGCGTGACGGGTGTTCTCATGGGACTCTACAGAAAACGCAAAAAACGACGTCAGTAGTAGAAAAAAACGGCCGCACCGTGATATAGATGCGGCCCAACGATAATAAATAAAACCGGTGAGCGGGTTCATAACTCGTTCATCGGTTTTTAATTAGAGGCCACTATCCTTTTTGCATGTGGTTACGTCGGCTCATTCTGGGGGTCATCGCGATCTCGTTCGGCAGCCTCTTCTTCCTCGTCAGCGACCTTCCGGACGGTGACCTTCACTTTTACGCCCTCAATGTAGGCCAGGGAGATGCGCTTTTTCTGCAGACGCCCTCGGGACACCGATTCCTCTTTGATGGTGGACCGGGAAAGACCGTCGTTAGTGAACTTGGCGCGGTCATGCCCTTCTTCAGCAAGCGCATTGATGCGATTTTTGTGACTCACCCCGACCGCGATCATCTTGAGGGGATTCTCCACGTTCTCAAAAACTACGAGGTTGGCGCACTCTACGTGAGCAGCTTCAAATCCAACGCCGGCCTCTCCGGTGCGATTATTCGTCAGGCACGGGCAGCAATGGTTCCGGTAATCTTCGCCGACGAGCGCGACGATCTAGAGCTCGATGATGGTGTGACGATCGACCTGATCTATCCGTTTCGACCGGTCATCACCGCTCCGGCCGCCGCCAACAATGCCTCCCTGGTTGCACAGGTTCGCTTTGCAGGACGGTCAATCCTCATTACGGGAGATATTGAGGTTCCAACCGAAGAAGAGCTCGTACGGGCCTATAACGAGGCCCTAACATCGACCATTCTCAAAGTACCCCACCACGGGAGCAAGACGAGCAGCATTCCCGCTTTTCTAGAAGCTGTGCATGCCGAACTAGCGGTCATCTCGGTCGGAGTCGATAACAGCTATCATCATCCCAATGCGGAGGTGCTCAGCCGGCTCGAGGGCTCCGGTGCAACAGTCTTGCGCACTGATCGCGCCGGGCGGGTCGAAGTCACCGTTTCGGCACAGGGCGCAGTCTCTTCTACATCCTTGATGCGCTGAATATCGGCTCCTAGAGCACGAAGTTTTGAGTCGAACTGTTCGTATCCACGGTCAATGTAGTGAATATCGGTGACGGTTGTCGTCCCCTCGGCACACAGACCGGCCAAAATCATGGCGGCACCCGCACGAATATCACAACTCCGCACCTCCGCAGCCTTGAGTGGAGTGGGGCCGTGAATTGTTGCCTGATGATCGCTCATCGTCTTGATCGAGGCACCCATCTTGGCCAGCTCGGCAAAGTAGGCAAAGCGGCCTTCAAAGAGCGCCTCATGGATGTAGCTTTCACCCTGAGCTTGGGTCAGAAGGATGGCAAAGGGTGGCTGTAGGTCGGTGGGGAAGCCCGGGAAGACATTTGTCTGAAGACGGTCGCAGGACTTCCAGCTTGCGGTGGGCTTGATATGGGCCCAGGTATCTCCAAGTGTGAAGTTTCCGCCCATCTTTTTGAGGAGGTTCCAAAAAGGATCAAGGTGACTGGGAACGATATCGAGCAGCTTCACATCTCCTCCGGTCAGAAAGGCCGCGAGTGCGAAGGTCCCCGTCTCAAGGTAGTCCGGAGTTATCGTATACTCGGCGCCGTGAAGCGTCTTTTCTCCATTAACGTTGATCGTATGCGTACCGATTCCCGTGATGTGACCCCCAAGTTTATTGATGAAGTTGCAGAGATCTTGGACATGCGGCTCGACAGCGGCGAGTCTGATACTCGTCTGCCCATGGGCAAGTGCTGCGGCCATGATGGCATTTTCGGTACCGGTTACACTCATCTCGGGCATTACGATCAGACCGGCCTGCGGAAAACCTTTTAAGGAGATCATCGCCTCACCGTTCGCGTCAACTTCCTCCACTTTGAGACTACGGAAGACATCGACGTGGGTATCCAGCGGTCGAGCGCCGAGGACGCAGCCCCCGGGATACGGCAGCTGTGCATGCCCGATTCTCGCCAAGATAGGCCCAAGCAGAAGAACCGAGGCGCGCATTTGGCAAGCAAGCTTATCCGAAAGCTCGTTCATCTGTATCTCGGGCGTCTGAATAGTGACGGTGTTATTGGAAAAACTCACCTTGCTTCCAAGAGACTCCATCAGCGTGAGCATCGTGTGCGTATCCCGAATATCGGGAACGTTCTTAATCACACACTCTTCTGGAGTGAGGAGGGTAGCCGCGAGGATGGGGAGCGCGGCATTCTTGGAACCGCCGATTCTCACCTCTCCTGAGAGCTTCTTTTGCCCGTTAATAACGTATTTCGCCATAGTTTGGCGTAAAGCATAGCCCAAGAAGGCAAAAAGGGCAAGATGGCCCGAATATGCTATACTTCAGCTATGGAAGAGAGTGGCATAAAACACCTTGGCACAAGGGCCCGAGAGGTCTCGCGACACCTCGCACTGCTCTCTACCGCAGCCAAAAATGAGATCATACTGATGATCGCCGATTCATTGGAAGAACAGGCCTCGGCGATTGTCGCCGCAAACAAGCGTGATATGGAGGAGGGAGAAGAGCGCGGCCTCTCGTCCGGTCTTCTCGATCGGCTCCTTTTAACCGAGGAGCGTATCGCCGCAATCGCCGCCAGCGCGCGCAAGGTCGCGATGCTCGACGATCCCGTGGGAAAGGTTTTGGAGTCACGGACCCTCGATAATAACCTTCTCGTTCAGCGAGTTCGCGTCCCCTTGGGAGTTATCGCCATGATCTACGAGGCCCGGCCAAACGTCACCGTCGACGCCTCGGTTCTCGCCCTCAAAAGTGGCAACGCGGTTATCCTAAAAGGCGGTTCGGATGCGCTCCACTCAAACCAGGCTCTCGTCCGACTTATTCAAAAAGTGCTCAGGGAGGCTACCGGAACAGAGCCCGAGACACATCTGGAGAACGCAGTTCAGCTGGTCGAGACAAAAGAGCGCGAGGCGACAGCCGAGCTCCTCACAATGCGTGAGTACATCGATGTCGTGATCCCCCGTGGAAGCGCCGGTCTGATCTCATTTGTACGAGACAACGCGACTATTCCCGTCATCGAGACGGGCGCCTCGGTCGTCCACACCTATATTCACAGCGATGCAGATCTCGGAAAAGCGGTGCCGATAATCCTCAACGAGAAGCTCCGCCGCGTCTCCGTCTGCAACACGCTCGACACGCTTCTTATCAACAGGGCGATCGCCCCACAACTCCTCGAGGCCCTCGTCAAAGCGCTCCCCTCAAACCCCTACAACGCCCCCTCCCTCCAACTTCGCGCCGATGCTGAAAGTTACACACTGATCGAAAAGGCACTCGAAGCTCGCGACCTCGAGACGAACGCTAAGGATGGCGGCGATCACGACGAGGCGGAGTTTAACCTGGAGCTACAAAAAGCGACCGGGGACGACTACTCCACCGAGTTTTTAGACTATGTCTTAGCCATAAAACAGGTCGCCGACCTAGATGAGGCGCTCGAGCACATTCGCACCCACAGCCTCCGCCACTCAGAGGCGATTATCACCGAAGACGAGCAAACTGCGCGCCGCTTTCTCAACGAAGTCGATGCCGCCTGCGTCTACTGGAACGCCTCGACACAGTTTACCGATGGTGAGCAGCTGGGCTTGGGAGCAGAGATCGGCATCTCGACTCAGAAACTTCACGTCCGCGGCCCCTTCGCACTTGAGGGACTTACCAGCTACAAGTGGATTATTCAGGGAGGAGGACAGATACGCCCATGATTCATATAACACTCCCCCATGATAAAAGGTGAACGCCAACACCGGCCCATCTTCCAGTTTGACCTTCTGAAAGAATTTGAGGAGATGGTGGATCATGCTGTTTTTACTCGCGATACCGACATTCTGGACCTCGAACTTGTTCGGACGATGATGAACACAAAGGAGCCCGCCCACTCACTGCGCGAGCAGCTCCACGGAACGGGCATCGCCACCATCAAGAGCAGAGACCAGCACCCCGCCGATGGAGATGTTTTGATTACCCAGCTTACGGATACTCCCCTAGTAATAAGGCTCGCGGACTGTGGAGGAGTTATGCTCTTTGATCCGGTTACCCGCACGATCGCCAACATCCACGCGGGCTGGCGCGGCACCGCTCAAAAAGTAATTGCCCGGACGATCACAACCCTCGTCGATCGCTTTCACGTTTCACGCGAGGACCTTCGCGCCTGCATCGCACCGACGATCGGCCCCTGCTGCCTCGTCTTTTCCGACCCCGAAAATGAGCTTCCCGCCTTCATGCATCCGTATATTTTAGAGGAAAACTACGTCGACCTCTGGGGTGCGCTCGAGGGCCAGCTCCGCGGCTCGGGAGTCGCCGAAGAGAACATCGAAAATGCTCGCCTCTGCACCTTCTGCAACCCGGAGCTCTTCTACTCCTACCGACGCGACCGTGACGAAACCGCGCGCTTCGGAACGGCAATTATGCTAAAGTAGACATCATGAAAATAGGAATCATCGGATGCGGACATATGGGCGGCGCGATTGCCAAAGCACTCCTACTTGAGGCGAAAAACTCTATCACCGTCGGGGCCCCCCGAGCTCCTCATCTTTCCGTCTCGGCTAGCCAGAAAAAACGCCTGAGCTGGCTTACGGATAACAGAGAAGTAGCCCGGAAGGCCGAGGTTGTTATTATCGCCGTAAAGCCAAATCTTGCTGAAGAGGTGCTTCGCGAGCTGGCCCCCGAACTCAAAAAGCAGCTCGTCATTTCTGTGGCCGCGGGCCTTACCCTGGCCTCGATGGTTAAGTGGAGCGGCGGCTACAAGCGCATCGTCCGAACCATCCCCAACCTCCCCGCCCAGGTGCTCGAGGGGCTCACCGTCTGGAAGGCGGCCGCGGGGGTAACTCAGGCCGATAAGAAAAAAACTGCTGCAGTTCTCGCCAGTTTTGGCGGAGAGATCGAGGTAAAACGTGAAAGAATGATCGACTGGGCCGTCGTCTCCGGCTCGAGTCCCGCCTTTGTGGCAGCCTTTATGGAGTCGCTCGCACGCGTCGCCGTGAAAGGAGGATTCAGCCAGAAGCAGGCTCGCCAGCTCGCCCTCCAGTCGGTCTTTGGTGCCACCTGCTACATCGCCAAGACGGGCGTCGACTTTGGCGAGCTTAAAAAGGCCGTTCAGACCAAGGGTGGAGCCACCGAGGCCGCCTTCAAAGTCCTCAACGACAAGAAGTGGCAGCAGGCCCTCGAGTCAGGGCTGATCGCCGCAAAAAATCGCTGCCAGCAGATGGGGAAGTAGGTAAAATGGCCCCTGAGGCCGCGCTAAACGAACCAGCGCCGGATCTCATCGGGCCCGATTTTTCGCCGTGCCATAAGCTCCGAGCGCTTGCGAAGAGTCTCGGGGAGCCGAGCCATCACCTGTGCAAATGACTTAAACAGATAAGGCTCACGGATCATCATCCAGCCAAACATCAGCACTTCTCGGCTCAGAATAGGCAGGCTGTCGCGGATAACCATCGAGAAAAACTCATTACGAAGGCGCATAATACGTTCGTTTCGGTAGGAGTGATGCTTGGTGAAGCGCGGCAGTTTCGAGCGGAATTTTGCCACCTGCAGACTTCCCGCACGGTCGAAAATACCCGTTCCACGGCCGTGATAGGCCACAGCGGAAGGCTCATACCAGCAGCTCCAGCCCATCAGCCGGAGACGCCAGGAGATGTCGATATCTTCCTTATACATAAAAAAATCGGGCTCAAAGTAGTTCTCCCCGATCTTTGCCTCATCAAGTGCGGAGCGACGGTAGAGAGGACAGGCTCCCGTAATGCCAAAAACCTCCTCGGCCGTGTCGTACTGCCCCTTGTCTTCCTCGGCCTGGCCGCGGTCGACACAGCGACGGTTGCGGTGCATGACGAGTCCCGCACTGTCGATAACCCGCATCTTCTCGTTCTTCTCAAAGTCATAGCGGCGGAGCTTACCGATAATCGCGCCGATCTTCTTATCCTCCTCCAACTTCCTCACCAAAATACTCAGATAGTCGGGCTCGAAAACGATGTCCGGATTCACGATCATCACATACTCCCCCGTCGTCTCCTTCACACCTTGGTCGGCCGCCCCCGAGTAGCCACGGTTGTCGTCGTTGACGATAATGCGAACATTCGGGTTATTCTGCCGGATGTACTCGACCGAGTCGTCGGCCGAGGCGTTGTCGATGTAGAGGAGCTCATACTCAGCACCGGTCAGCTTGCTGACCGACTCAAAAAAAGCCGGGAAAAAGCGCTTGTTGTTGTAGCCGATAGCGACGATCGAGACCATAAAAGATATGTTAATGAGATTTTCATTACCTCATCATTTCGTGATACAACATAACAAAATTTGTAACCAAATACAGCTATGAGTTCGGCCTCAATGATTTTCACCTCCGAATCGGTAACCGAGGGGCACCCCGACAAAATTTGCGATCAGGTTTCCGATGCGATTCTCGATGCGATTCTGGCACTCGACCCTCACGCCCGTGTTGCCGTCGAGTGCATCACAACAACCGGCATGATCTTTATTGCCGGTGAGGTCTCCACAAACTGCTACGTCGATATTCCCCTTATCGCCCGCCAGACTATTAACAGTATCGGCTACACAAACCCCGAGTTTGGCCTCGACTCAGCCGACTGTGCCGTTCTGACCGCGATCCATGAGCAGAGCCAGAATATCGCCATCGGCGTCGACGAGTCTGAGAATCACGAGCAGGGAGCCGGCGACCAGGGCCTTATGTTTGGCTTTGCCTGCAACGAGACTCCGGAGCTGATGCCCCTTCCGATCAGCCTTGCCCACAAGCTCACCATGCGCCTTTCTGAAGTTCGGCGAGAAGAAATCCTCCCGTGGGTTCGCCCCGACGGAAAGTCACAGGTTAGTGTCGAGTACGAAAACGGGCTGCCAAAACGCATCGAAGCGGTTGTTATCGCCGTTCACCACAGCCCCGATAATCAGCCGGAGCAGATCCGCCGCGACATCATAGAACAGGTTATCAAACCGATCTGCGGCTCAATGATGGACGAGCAGACCAAGATATTCATCAACCAGACAGGCGTATTTATCGTCGGTGGCCCCGAGGCCGATACGGGCCTGACGGGACGCAAGATCATCGTAGACACCTACGGAGGTTACGCACCTCACGGCGGCGGCTGCTTCAGCGGAAAAGACCCCTCGAAAGTCGATCGCAGTGCGAGTTATGCCGCCCGCTACATTGCCAAAAATATCGTCGCTGCCGGACTGGCTCAGAAGTGCCAAGTTCAGCTCGCCTACTCTATCGGCGTCGCCGCCCCGGTCTCTATCGCCATCGACCTCTTTGGAACGGGAACAGTCGACGAGGCCCGCCTCTCGGAAGTTATTCCTAACGTCTTTCCTGTGAAGCCCGCCGCAATCATTCGTGAGCTCGATCTCCTCCGCCCTATCTACAAAAAAACCGCCGCCTACGGCCACTTCGGCCGCGAGCTCCCCGAGTTTAGCTGGGAAAAAACCGACAAGATCGAAGCGCTCAAAACGGCCCTAGGACTCTAAGCGGCTCATCGCCCCTCTCCGTGGCACTCCCCCGCTCCGCGGCAACAGACCACTTTTCTAAGCTCCTTCTAACTCTCCACCATGCCACAACCCAACAACTACGCCGTAAAAGACATCTCACTCGCAGCACAAGGTGCCAATCAGATGATCCTTGCTCGTGAGCGGATGGAGCCCCTTCTCGAAGTTGCCACACAGTTCAAAAAGACACTCCCGTTTAAGGGACTGAGAATCGGCATGGCACTCCACGTTACCAAAGAAACCGGCGTTCTGGTGGAGACGCTCCAGGCCGGTGGAGCAGAGGTTGCGATTGCAAGTTGTAACCCACTTTCTACACAAGACGACGTGGCCGCGTACCTTGCTAAAAAGGGCGTAGCCGTTTTTGCTTACAAGGGCGAGTCAAAGAAAGATTACTACAAATTCATCCAAAAAATCATCGCCTTCAAGCCTCACCTGACGATCGACGATGGCTGTGACCTGGTCACCGAGATTCATCAAAAACACCCCGAGCTCATCAAAAACTTGATCGGCGGCTGTGAGGAGACGACCACCGGTATCATTCGCCTCCGTGCAATGGAGGCAGACAAGGCTCTTCACTATCCTGTGGTCGCCGTTAACGACAACCAGACAAAGCACCTTTTCGACAACTACTACGGAACGGGCCAGTCCACCTGGGACGGCATCCTCCGGGCCACAAATGTGCTCATCGCCGGAAAGACCGTCGTTGTTGTGGGCTATGGCGACTGTGGACGCGGCGTAGCCCGTCGTGCAGCCGGAATGGGAGCTCATGTCATCGTTACGGAGGTAAAGCCCGTACGGGCCCTCCAGGCACACATGGATGGCTACGAGGTCATGACCATGGCCAAGGCCGCACCTCTGGGCGACATCTTCATAACCGTGACCGGCAACAAGCACGTCATCCGCCTCGAGCATATGAAGGCGATGCGCTCGGGAGCTATCGTCGCAAATAGCGGACACTTCAACACCGAGATCGACCTTGAGACCCTCGCCAAAAAGGCCAGTGCGCGCAAACAGCTGCGCCCCTTTGTGGAAGGATTCACGCTCGGCTCAAAGACACTCTACATACTCGGCGAGGGGCGCCTCATCAACCTGGCGGCCGCCGAGGGCCACCCCTCGGAAGTTATGGCCCTCTCGTTCTGCGGACAGGCCCTTGCCTGTGAGTGGCTCGTTAAAGAACGCGGAAAGCTTGCGGCCGGCGTCCATCTTCTTCCGCCACGCATAGATGAGCACATCGGTGCCATCGCGCTCAAATCCCTTGGTGTGAGCATCGACAAACTCACTCCCGAGCAGAAGCGCTATCTGAGTTCGTGGCAGGAAGGAACATAAAAACCGCCAAGTCGCCAGCTCCTATGACGAACATACCCATGAATTCAGCGTGAACTCTGACTGAAAAGGTTGTGCAGTTTTTCTTACTGCCGTGCTCCAAGGGCACGCATCGTAAAGCGGACCGCCTCGTAACGAGGGAAGAAGAGGTCGAGCCGGCAGTTATCGCCGTAGTCGGAGGCTATCTCATATTTTCGTGCCGTAAAGTAAATCTGAGCAAGCTCTTCAGTGGGATTCGAGACGTCCGCACAGGCAGTCCTTAGATCTTCAACCGTGCCTTTTTCGAGCTGTAGTCCCACGGCTTTTATAAGAACTTCATAGTAGTCGGCGCGGGTTACGCGTGAGCGGATCAGGGCGTCCTCTTGGACGTAGCCTTCGGCACGAGCTTCTCTGAAGCAGTTTAGAACACCTCGGTAGCGTGTCCCGTCACCGCACCCATCCGGCCGAAGGGCGTTCATAATCTGAGCGGTAAAGCCCGCAGTCGTAATGGTACGTGGCCCAAAGCGACCGTGTGATGGTTGTGCGTAGGTATTCTTTCGCTCCATGATAGCAATCAGACTCAGAATACGGCTCTGGTCTCGAAGGAGCAGGTCGTCAATATCAACAAATCCGGCGAGCTTATTCTCGTCTTCTTCAGGCTGTTTTTCTTCCACGGCAGGAGTATCGGCGGGAGCCGGCTGTACAGGAGTTGCATTTTGGATTGAGCTTGGCGCCGAGGCCCCACTGGATCCACCACTCGAAGCGCCACTACTACCGCCCGGGCTGCTGCCGGCCGACCCTGTACAAAGAACCGCTCCCGTAGGCGTAAAAGTCACACTCCGACTCTTGGGAACGATCACACGTGTTTCTGTGAGGTAGCAGCCGACTTCCAGATCTCCGTCATTTTCGAGTGCCAGACCCGTAAAACTCGAGACGGTAACGGTATCTGAACCGGTTGTTGTAACAGTAAAGGAGTTATCCCGTACAACTAGGTTAGAGCCTGAGCCACCACGAAGCTGAAAAGTCAGAGCCGGCGTCGCGAGATAGATCTCAACCGTGCCGTCGACGGTGTAGCTCTGAGCGCTGGCCAGCGGTATGGTCAGAAGCAGTGCTGAGAGCGTGATGAGCAGACGAGTTGTCAGTCGGATAAATCGAGGCATAGCACCATGATAGTGATTATCAAGCAAACCCTCAATTACTAGAGGAAACCCACGTTGACTAATCCATAAAAAGACGCGATAATTACCTTCCAATGAAAAAACTACCCTCCACATTGAGACCACGCACTGGACCGGCTGGGCTGGCGACAAGGGCTCGACCTCCTCTCTCCCCCCGTCTTTCACGACTCGTCCAAGGAACCGCACTTGCGGCCGGCCTCACGGGCTGCCTAACCCAGTTCCCGGCTCCGATAGATGAAGCGGAAGCTGGTCGACAAGATGCAGGAAAGCCCGATACTTCGCTTCCTGATGCTGAGCGTGACGCGGCGCCATGGCATGATGCGACTCCGGATGGTGGACTTAACGACCGCGGCCCAAACGACGGTGGGCTTCAAGATGCGGTGCCCGATGATGCCCTTTCCCCAAGAGATAGCGGTTCAGATGGAGCGACCGTAGACGCCTTTACTGATGGCGATGCAGCACCTCCCCGACTCGATGCCGGCCCGGACGGTGAACCCGTCGACGAAGGCTCTCCGGAGGCGGCAGTCGATGCCGATCTTCCTCGCGATGCCGGTCTTGTTGATGCTTTTTCCGATGACGCCTCCCTTCCCCCTGACGCGGCCCCACCCCTTTGCACTGACGAGATCTGCAACGGAATCGATGACGACTGTGACGACATTATTGACGAGGCATCCGATAGAAGCTGCCACACAATCTGTGGCAACGGTGTCGAGCGTTGCGTCGGTGGCCGGCTTGAAGCCTGCAACGCGCCTCTCCCGCAAAATGAAACCTGCAATCGCCAAGATGATGACTGCGACGGACTCGTAGACGAGGCCCACGTCTGTGACCTTGGTGAGCCGTGCCACGACGGCGTTGGAGCATGTCGTGTAGATGGAGTAATAACCGCTGACGGCTGTGATGCTGTCGCCGATGCGCCCGGCGTGGAGAGCTGCAACGGCCTCGATGACGACTGTGATGGACGGGTGGACAATGGAACCGACCGAGCCTGTGAAACCGCTTGCGGCCCGGGCTTCGAACGCTGTGTCGGAGGTGTACTCCAAGACTGCGACGCTCCTCGGCCCAGCTCGGATGTCTGCGATGGCCGCGACAACGACTGTGACGGAATCCTCGATAACGGCTGCGGAATAGGCCAAGAGTGCTCAGTTGGCGAAGGTGTCTGCGCGCAAGATGGCAGAATCGCACTCGACCCCACCAACCCCGGCGAGACCTTTTGCGAGACCGGCGGAGCCGCTCCCCAACCTGGAGCCGAGACGTGCAACAACCTCGATGACGACTGTGACGGTAGAACCGACGAGGCCTTCCCTCAGAGTGGCGAAAACTGCACAGTAGGAGTCGGCGCCTGTGAGCGCACCGGAAATCGCATCTGCGAAAGTGGCGTGCTCGCCTGCAACGTTCAAGCCGGCCAGCCCTCCGGGGAAGTATGCAACGGCCTCGATGACGACTGTGACGGTGTTGTAGACAATAACGAGGCCGCCGCTGAAGATGAGCGCTGTGACGGTGCCGACAATGACTGCGATGGCCAGGTTGACGAGAGCGATCCGCGGATCGGCACTCAGTGCACCCTCCCCTGTGAGGTGGGAGCCTGCGCCGTGGGACGCATTAACGCATGTATCGATAGCCAGCTCGTCTGCGAGCAGGTGACCTTCCCCCAGCAGGAGGTCTGTGGCAACGGTCTGGACGAAGACTGTAGCGGTCTCGCCGATGACGCCCCACACTGTTTTACGGGCTGCAATGCAGGCTCTCAGATACCTCTGGACCCCGGACCCCGCTACGGCAATGGAACCCCTGTCTGCCTG
>PFRX01000047.1:0-13962 GCA_002788775.1 Candidatus Peregrinibacteria bacterium CG_4_9_14_0_2_um_filter_53_11
ACTCGTGGTACCAGACCGCCTCAAACGTGCCGACTGCCTCGTCGTCAAGAGGGCGGGGGAATGAGTAGATGCCCATATCTGTGCCGCGAGGGCTGGTGCAGTGGTAGGCAAGTAATTCTCCGCTTTTGAGCTCACCATCAGGAAGACGCTTACAGGTACTGAAGACGTTACGTCCCGCCTCGTTTGAAGGCGTAAGCGTGCAGTCGTCTCCGGCCGTGGTGCATGAGAGCTCAGCTTTTGGTGTAAAGTCGGAATTAAGATCGCGAAGGCCAAGGGTGACAGGCGCCAGTGTTGTGCATGAGTTGGCTGGTGCGTGTGCCAGTTCAACCGTAGTTGGCGTGGTGGTGCCGAGGGGTGTTGTAGAGATCAAGCAGTCAGCCCGATTATGGCGTGGTGAGACTACGATATGTCCTTCGCGTGTACGGCCCAGCTGGTCGGGCTGAGTGGGGACGGGCAGACGAACTCCACCGGCCCAGTTGAGGTTGGTGTATGCAAGAGCCGTGGGGCCGCTCGTGGTTATTCCGATAACCTCTGCCGAGATGGGGGGCCGGGTACGTTCAGTTGTTGGAGTGGCATCGGCCGCTCCGGCCTCTGGCGAAGGGGCAGCCGCTTCGTTAAGTCGTCTAACCACCTCGTGGTAGCCAAAGTAACCGGCGGTTCCCAGTGCTGCTCCGCCCAAAAGTAACCAGAGGGCTTTTCCTCGACGTTTTGGAGTCTGAACCTCATCGTCGCCATCGTCATGCCCCTGCTCGTCGGTTGGTGTCGCTGGCGCGCTGAATCTGGTGCGTCCAGGTCGGGTAACTTGAGGTCTCGTGGCTGTGGGGACCGGCTCGGCAGGCGCCGCCACTCGCATCCTGGGGACACTACGAGCTTCAGGTGCACCGGCTGCGGCATAACCTCCCTCGATTATTCCTTCGCGGTCTGCTAAGTCATTCTCGGGAGCGCCGAAGAATTCAGTTGCTGCGTCATCATCATCTGCCAGTTCCAGAGCAATGCTGTCAAGATTGTCGGCGGTTGGTGGTCTGGTTGTCGTTGGACGTGTGGTTCTTCCCTCACCCGTAAAGCGCGGAGGTCGAGCTTCTCTTGGCTGCTCAGTGTCCCCGTCTGCCTGGAGTCGTCTGATGCGCGCTAGAAGGTCGTCTGCTTCGGCCTGCCTTGGCGCACCCTCTGCGGCTGCCTCACGTTCTGCTCTAATCCTAGCCGCCGCCGCGGCCAGCTTTTCTGCAAAAGTGGGCTCAGGAGGGGTGGGTGCGGTCGGTCGGGGGGCCCGCTGGGCGTTATCAGCAATACCAAATGCAACTTCATCCCAGAAAGATTCGCGGTCATCATCATCGTCGTCTGCTCCCACGGGGGGTGGTCCTTCAAAGGGAAGGTCGGCCGAGCGCGTCGCTGCTGGGCTGAAAGGGTCAAGTACTGGAGAGCGTGATGGAGCGGGAGGTGGTGTCTCTTCAACGTCATGAACAGCAGCGCGAAGCACCTCATCGAGCGTATCACCCTCGAGAATCATCACCGTTGACTCGTTGGAGTCCTCAGGAGAGATGCTCGGTGCCGCTGCTGGGCGTGGTTGGGGAGCTGCTGATGAGTGAGGTGGCCTCGCGGTTGCTCGTGAAGTTGGGGCCGGAGGTGGTGTCTCTGGTGCCTCAACCATATCAAGGAGAGCTCCATCGGTTGTTGTGAAGTCTTCGTGGTCATCTCCCAGGTCTAGTGCCCCTGGTGTGTCGACTGACTCTAACTCATCGACGTCAAGTTCCATCGTTCCGTGGTCTTCGTCACTTTCGTCTGGGGCGGCCTGGTTTTTACCAAGATCGTCGATGATCCTGTTCAGCCGATCAAACATTCCACCAAGCGCTGCGGGAGTTCCTTCCTCGGGCTTTGCGGCTTCGCCTCCCCTGGGCTTATCTGCTGGTGTGGTTATGGTCGTCTCGTCGTCATCAGAATCTTTGTGGAGTACTTCTTCCTCGATACGATCCGCCATCTCCCCATCAAAAACCGCCTCAATCGCGTTTTTCACTGCCTTGCGATTAGCTGGATTAATGCCCGCAGCTGAGTAAGTAGCAGCTCCCGGCGCTCGAGACGTCGTAGTATTGATCGCGAATATCGACTTAAGGAACGAAAACTGAACACTTGGCCACTCACCATTCTGAGTCTCATCGATGGCCCTTCTAATAACTCGCAACATACTGGTTAGGAGGGCCTGGTCATGCCCTGGTCGTGTCTGGAGATCCTGAAAAGAGAACCCGTTGGCCTTAAAGCCCGCATCAACCTGATACCAAAATTCTTCATTTGTCGATGCGTAGAGAAAGTCAATTCGGTCGATTATGCGCTCCCCCAGCATTCTCTCGATATGCTTGCAACTGCGCGCAACTTCCTGGACCTCGCCGTCTTCACCGGCCGCAAATGTGCGTTGTTCTAGATCTCGACCATTTCCTTGTGCCATAGTTCAAAAAACAATAATAAGGTGCTACTCTAAAAGAAAAAACGTAAAAAGTCAATACCCAGTCATCGCGGTATTCCATTTCACGGTAACTCCGGAGCGCAGGCTGGCTAGGTCTTCAGCTTTGCTGAAGCAGCCGCGCGAGGTGTAGGCGGCGCTCCCCGCAGGAGGGAGCGAACGCCGGTACCGTGAAATGGAATACCGCGATGACCCTCTGGGCTTTTCCTCCATTTTTTGAGAAAATGCTCACGTGCGATTACTCTGGCGTTCACTTCTTGTTGCCTTCTACCTGTTTCTCCTCATTGGAGTGAGTGGAAAGTTGTTTTTTGAAAAACAGTTCGACGCTTTTATCGGGGGGCTTATTCCCACCGGCCAAGGTGAGATAGCCCACCTGACGATCGGCTATGCCGAGCCGCTTGTGAGCCTGAGTCCGCTCGCCAACGATGTTGGCTCGCGCTCGCGTCTGCTGCATCTTTACGAGCCACTTTTGCGTCAGACTCCCGACCTTGCCCTCGAGCCCGCTCTGGCCCTCTCCTATGGTGCACTCAATCCAACAACTTGGGAGCTCCGCCTTCGTCCCGACGTCTTCTTTCACGACGGCTCGCCGCTCACTGTTGAGGAGGTAGTAGGCTCGATCAAGGCGGCTCAGACTGACCCCTCATCCGGACTAAGCGACCTGCTCAGCTCGCTCTCGGATGTGCGCGCGACAGATGAGGAGACGCTTATCCTGACAACCACCGAAGCCGATCCGCTGCTTCCGCACAAGCTCTCTTCGGTCCTCATCTTCCACACGACTTCAGCTGGAGCGACTGAGGGAACCGGGCCCTACCTTCTGACTGCCAACTCCTCGGACAGGCTTGAGCTGAAGCGCTTCGATGATTACTGGGACAGACCTCCCGCCGTGGTCTCAGCAACACTCAAAACACTGAGTACAAAAGTCTCAAAGGAGCAGGCGTTGGGAGAGGCCTCCGTCGACATTCTGGCGAACATCCCCGCCGATCTTGCCTCTGAGTTCGCCGTTCCCGGTTACACCCTAAAAACGCGGCCCAGTCTGGAGGTTAATGCTCTGATATTTAATGTCTCGGGAGCTTTTAGTCAGCCGGAGTTGCGTGAAGTTGTGCGTCGTGGCGTCGATGTTCAGACACTGAGCAGGCTCGGGCACGGATTTGCTGAGGTTGCGAGCCAGTTTGTTGGGGATGGGGTTTATGGCTACAACCCCGCACTTAAGGCCCCGGGATACAACGCCTCACTGGCCCAATCAGTTCTGGAGGGCGCCGAGCTTCCCGAGCAGCCCATTATCCTCGATCTGCCGCGCGGCCTGGAGACACTTGGAACAGTCGTGCAGAAACAGCTCGCGGCGGTTGGACTTGCCGTTGAGCCTCGCTACAACACCTCTGCTGAGCTCGGCTCACGTATTCTCGCGGGCACTTCGGACTTCTATTTCTTCGGCTGGCGCTCTGATCTGGGCGATGCCGCCGACTTTTTGACGGCGGTTGCTCACTCAAAAGAGGGCTCACTGGGACAGTTTAATGGAGGAGGTTACTCCAATCCCCAAGTTGACGCCCTGATCGAGGCCAGTCAAAGCACCCTTAACCAGGCGGAGCGTCTCGATATCCTCCGTCATGCGATGGAGCTCATCACCGAGACCGATCCGCTCGGCCTGCCGCTGTTTTCGCCCGAGGTTCTGTACGCCCTTCGCGACGGTATAAACTGGAATCCTCGAGTGGATGGAGTCGTTCTTGCGCAGGAAGTGCGTTTCTAGGTTTCTCGAAAAAGGCTTTTTGTGTTATAATGGTGGGAAATAAAAGCCTTCAATGACCTCCATAAAAACAAAACTCAGTTTAGGTATAAGTCTGGTGCTGGTCTTCCTCTTTACCATCACGGCTCTGCTTCTTGTTAATGAGAAAAAGTCGGAGCTTGCCGGGGACATCTATACCAATGCGCGGAGCTTCAGTGAGCTCACCGCACCGCGAATACAGGAGCTCTACACCTCACTTCTCGCTGAAAACAGTTTCGTCCTCTTTAACCGGGAGATACGCGATATTTTCAGCAAAAATGAAGACGTTAGCGCACTACACGTCTACTCCTTTGCCGGCGAGCTTCTCTACGACTCTACGGCTGAGGTCGATCGCGCTTATCGCGGCGAGGCCCGGACGGTCTCCGACTCCGACCTCCTGGCCCGCGTAAAATCAGCTATTCCGAGCTACCTTCTCGACAGTGGGCGGACGGTCTTCCTCAAGCAGCTGCCCAATGGAAGCTACGAACCGGTGGACCAGAACGAGAAGCCCGTCGATCCAATCTCACAAAGCGAGCGCATCCTCAACATCGTCTATCCGCTCGAGGGGACACACGCCGTGAGCTACGAGATCTCATATGCCAACCTGCAGGCCCGCGTAATCCGCACCACTGAGCGCATCATTCTCTTGCTGATCTTTGGTGTTCTTATCGGCCTCGGCTTCGCCGTCTATTTTGCACGTCGCATCACGCAGCCCATAGAGAAGCTCAAAGGTGAGGCGGTCGTTCTGGGGCAGGGGAACTTTAAGGCCCGTGTGAGCATAGAGAGTCAAGATGAGGTAGGACAGCTCGCCGAGACCTTCAACACGATGGCCCGGGACCTTGAGATATCCACAAAGGCCATGATGGAGCGCCAGAAGCTGGCCAAGGAGCTCGAGCTCGCCGCACAGATGCAGAAGCAGATTCTTCCCAAAAATCTTCCAAAAATTCCGGGACTGCAGATAGCCACAGCCCTGCTGCCCGCCGAAGAGGTTGGGGGAGACTGTTACGATATTATCTCGGTTGATGACGACAACCACATTATCTATATCGGTGATGTGACCGGCCACGGTGTTCCCTCGGCGCTCGTCGTCTCGATCGCCAACGCGCTTATCTATAGCTACGCCTCCTTTGGAACGATGCCCGAGCTCCTCAAAAATGTGAATCACGTTCTGCACCAGAAGACGAGCCAGAACATGTTTATGACCTTGCTGATGATCCAGTTCGCCCACGGAAAGCTGAGTTATGTGAGTGCCGGGCATCCGGAGATGCTCCACTATAGTGCAAAAGATAAGACGGTTGTTACCCGAGATAGTGGGGGAATAGCTCTTGGTATGGTGGCGGATAACTCAAAGATGCTTGCCGAGCACGAGGTGCCGTTTGCGCCAGGTGATTGTTTGGTTCTTTACAGTGATGGAATCCCCGAGTGTCTCTCGGAAAAAGGCGTCCAGTACGGTATGCCCAGCTTTAAGCGGGCTCTCGCGGATGCCGGAGAGATTGATAACGTGGAGGCGATAAAAAATGCTCTTGTTGCCGACGTGAAGCTCTTTAGCGGAGCTTCCAAGCAAGAAGACGACATAACCTTGGTGGTCATCCGACGGACGGCCGATGAGGGGAAGGCCTAGTAGTTTTTGAATCGGAAGAAGCGCGCTCCTCCAGCTTGGGGCTGAGGGTCTCGGCCGGCCGTTCGAGGGCGTGCCGGATCTGAATCGCGATCCTGAGCGGAACCTTCCGCTTCAAGTCCGCGGCGGTAGGCGCACACCTCTTGTGCGTGCCCTGAGTATTTGTACTCAACACAGTAGGCGGCAGTGCCGCGAGCTCCTTTTACGGTTCCACAGACGACGTTGGCCGGAAGCTTGTGGAGGCCTTTGTTTGTTGCAGTAAAGCGGCCCTCGGTTACCGACCCTTCAAGGTCAAGGTGAGGGGAGCAGCTGCCGGCTGTTGAGGCTCGTGGTGGGAACTCACGTTTGAAGAGACAGCGTGCGCCGGTTGGGGCACGGTAGAGGGTTGGGTCTACACGTCGGGCGGCGTAGGTTAGGTCGGGTGGCTGGGTTGAACCTAACTGAAGGCTTGCCCCCTGATCGACCTGAGTGCGTCGACTATTTTCATGGACCATGCCGGTGACGAGTGGGCGGCCCGACTGCACATCGGCGAACTGATTTGGTGGAATCCGATGTGAGGCCGCACCGCGGGTAAGAACGAGATCGACACGGTCGGCATCACTGTGCTCCTCAACCTGGGGAAACAGCCCGGCTGGAACGGGGATCGCCGCGGATACCTGGAGCTCCTCACCGGATCTTCCGCGCTGAACGCGGCAGGTTGTTGCGAGTTGTGCCGGGAAGGTATCCTCGTTGATCGCTCCCGGAAGAGCCGCCACCACCTTGGGCGCCCGAGTCTGGAGCATGCTTCCCGCCTCGTCAACAAGGGCGACGCGAGTGTAGGCACTGGGCTGAAGGTGAATCACGTAGGTAACCCCCGCCGGGACGTGAATCGGCTCTGTGACAAAAGGTCGGAGGAGAACTTTATCCTTTGTAGGGAGTATGACCGGCGCTCCTTCGGGAATAGTTGGAAGGTGCACTGTGGTTTTTTTCTTGCCATCATCCAGAGCAGGGCGGCCTCGAAGATTTTGAAGAGGCACGGTGTGGAGCTCAGGAGTTCCGGCATTAACATCAACGCTGACAGTGAAGTCGATAGGGCGTCTTTCCTCATCACGCGATTCAAGGGGGACGAGGGCAAAACGAACCTCACTTCCGCCATTTTCGGCACCGGTCACGTAGTAGGTGATATCTCCGTTTGGAGGGACCTCATATTCTTTTACGCGCTCTTGGCCGCCGAGAACCGGGTTGGCTTCATACTTGTCGGCATCGGTATAGTAGGTGTCGTAGTCGTGGGGTTCTCGGAGGAGGAGCTCGTCTGAGTCGCGGTGCTCAGCTCGGGGAGTCGGTTTCGGAGTGGCCTTCGGGGTGGTCTTACCGTCGGGCTTCTTTTTCCCGCCGGGTTTCTTTTTTGGCTTCTTAGTAGGCGCAGCGTGTTCAGGGCAGCCTCCGGCGGCCCCGGCGGCTGGGCAGCAGATATTAACCGTCCCGATCGTATCGGCGGTAACTGTTGGAGGGCAGACCGTTCCATCGGGCAGGGTAGTGACACCCCTTGGCGCTGGTGCGCCTATGAGTGGTGCTACACTTCTCAGTGCGCCCTTTTTAGCAGGGGCGGCGGGCATAGCGGTGGGGGTGGCCGCGGGTGCTCCTACGGTCCATCTAATTTTTACCTTCTCCGTCGTGTCGGGCGTGTCGGGCTCACCAGCCTGAGCCTCTCCGGGCTGGGCTGTCACTCCTCCAACAAAACCGGCTGCGGCCAGTGCGAGCCCCTGTGAGAGGCGTCGAAGTGCGCCGCTTCGTTGAGCTGCTGCTGATTCCGTGGTGGAGAGAGAAGCAAGAGTCGGCTGTTCTCCTCTGAGATCAGGAACGAACATATCCGCGTTTTGAGGTGTGTGTGGCATGAGTATATCTATTATATTATAAAGACTGGGCGTGTAATTGTACGTTAAAATATGAATAAGTCAACAAAAAGCCCTCGAATGGGGCTTTCTGTTGTTTCTATAAACTGTGGTGGCCGAAATGCGGGGTCCTTCAACTTCGCGAACTACTCTACCGGCTGAAGGCTTTCGGGCTTGAGCTCATCAAGCTCTACCTCCAGCTCTATACTCTTACCGTCACGCCAGACTTTAAGGTGAATCTTATCTCCGGGAGCATGTTTGCTTATTATCGTCTGGAGGGTGTTTTTGAGCGTAACCTCCTCACCGTTAACCTCGATAATTACATCGTCAATTTTAAGGCCGGCCTTTTCTGCCGGACTGTCCGGAACGACCCCAAACTCTTTTTTTGAACGGTCTCCAACGATCAAGGCGCCGTGGTCGACACCCTCAAGTTTGAGCTCTTCGGCACCGCGCTCATCGAGCAGCATGTGGTTAACTCCAAGGAAAGGGCGGACGATTCTGCCCAGCTTCTCAACGCTTGCGAGCGCGGGCCGGATCTGGCTTACCGGTATGGCAAATCCAACGCCGTTAGCTCCCTCATCTATGGCCGTGTTCACGCCGATAACCTCACCGGCAAGATTGACGAGCGGCCCACCCGAGTTACCAAAATTAATGGCAGCATCGGTCTGGATCAGGTCGCTGAGAGTCTCTCTAAACTGGCCGCCTTTATCTGAAGCCTGAATCTGTCGGCCGATCGCACTGACAATACCAGAGGTCACGCTGTTGACGTACTCTCCGCGGGCGTTTCCAATGGCCAGAACATGTTGTCCTACCTGAAGAGTTAAGGAGTCACCCAGGACCGCGGCCGGAAGGTTTTCGGGTTTATCTCCAAATACCTTGTCCTCCTCGCTGCGGCTCTCGGTGCTGCCATCGGTCTTCTTTACGTGAAGCTGGATGACGGCGAGGTCATTGAGGGGGTCCCGGCTGATAATCTCAACGTCATACTCTGTGCCCTCATTGGTAAGAGCGGTGTAGTCTGCCTCGGTATCAACAACGACGTGCTTGTTCGTAACCGCGAGACCATCGGCACGGACGATGAAGCCCGTTCCTCCCGAAACCTGTTGGCGACGGGTCTCCGGCTGGCTCTCGCCCTCGGACTCCTGCTGCGGAGCGGGAATCCCAAACTGCCTAAAAAATGGATCGTTTCTAAAAGGGGCAAATGGGTCGCCTGACTGCTGGAAGACCTGCAGATCTTTCGTGGCAACGATGCTGATAACGGCGGGAACGACTTTCTCAATCGCCTTTATGGAGTCGGACTCCTCAACAAAGCGTCGTTCCTCGATTGTCTGACCGGGCCCGAGCGTGGTGCCCGATGAGGGGGAGGTAAATCGCCCGGCGATCGTGCCTCCGATCAGGCCCATAACGATGGACAGCGAGACGAGACGGACCATTAGGGAACGTGAAACCATTTCTTTCTCACTCATATGATAGAAATAAGTTAGAGATTAAGGTGGCTAGGGCAGGAAAAATTTTACGCCATTGGCTGAGTTTTTCAAGTCTCAGCTGCCTGGCATTTCTCGCTAATGCCAAGAGATGGCGTATACTAGCACCGTGGAAGAAAAAGAACGTCTACGAGCGATGATCCTCGCCCACCGGGAAGGGGAGCTGACAAAGCGATCAGAGCGCAATGGCGCAATCGCCGCCGCCCTCCGCGAACTTCCTGAATTTAGAGCGGCCCGCCATGTACTCCTTTATATATCTCATCGAGGTGAGGTCGATACGGAGTGGATCTTTGGCGAGTATCTGGGCGACAAGAAGCTTTACCTCCCCAAAGTCGAGGGAGAGCAGCTGCATATCTACGAGGTCGCCGACCGAGAGGCCTGCATTCCCGGTCAGTTTGGTCTTCACGAACCGGACGACTCCTGCCTCAAGCTCGAGGATCCAAAGGTCTTTGACCTCGTGATCGTCCCGGGTGTCGCCTTCGACCGCACGGGGCATCGCATTGGATATGGCGGCGGGTTTTACGACCGTTTTTTGAAGAACATATCCTGTACAACAATCGGGCTCGCCTATGAATCTCAAATTATTGAGGCCGTCCCAACCAGCAGCTATGATGTACCCGTCCAGCACCTTATAACTGAACACCATCACATCTTATGTCCTACATAAAAGACCAAGACCCGGCGGTTTATGACATTCTTCAGCATGAGCAACGCCGTCAGAGTGAGGGAATTGAGCTCATACCATCCGAGAACTATGTCAGCCCGGCCGTTCTTGAGGCCTCGGGTTCGATCTTCACCAACAAGTACTCGGAAGGGTATCCTCGAAAGCGCTACTATGGCGGGCAGGAGTTTGTTGATGAGGTAGAGGAGTTGGCGATTGAGCGAGCAAAAAAGTTGTTCAACGCTGAGCATGTGAATGTTCAGCCCTACTCGGGAAGTCCCGCTAACTTTGCCGTCTACTTCGCACTTCTGAACTATGGAGATACCGTTTTGGGCCTCAAGCTCGACCAGGGAGGGCACATTACCCACGGTCTGCCCATCAGTGCCTCAGGAACCTTCTACAACTTCGTGCCCTACCTCGTAGACGAGAATACTCATCTGATCGACATGGAGGAGGTTCGCAAGGTTGCCCTTGAGCACAAACCAAAGCTCATCGTTGCCGGGTTTACCGCCTACCCTCGCTCGATCGACTGGGCAGGCTTTAAGAAGATTGCCGACGAGGTGGGAGCTCTTACTATGGCGGATATCTCGCACACGGCAGGTCTGATCGCCGGTGGAGTTCACCCCAATCCCTTCGACTTCGGCTTTGACATCGTCACGACCACAACCCACAAGACGCTTCGCGGCCCGCGCAGCGCGATGATCATGTGTAAGCAGGAGTTCGCCAAGAAGATCGACCGTGCCGTCTTCCCCGGACTACAGGGGGGACCTCACGATCACACGACGGCCGCCAAAGCGATCGCCTTCGGCGAGGCTCTCGAGCCCGCCTTTAAGGAGTATGCAGCACAGGTTGTGAAGAATGCGAAGGTCCTCGGTGAGGAGCTCGTCTCTCTTGGCTGGAATCTGATTACCGGCGGAACTGACAGTCACCTTCTGCTGGCCGATCTCTCGGATGTTGGCGTAACCGGAATGCAGGCCGAGGCGGCTCTCGACAAGGCCGGAATCACTCTCAATAAGAATACCGTTCCCTATGACAAGCGTGGGCCTTTCGATCCGAGTGGCGTTCGCTTTGGAACGCCTGCCGTCACAACCCGCGGCATGAAGGAGAATCAGATGCGCACGATCGCCCGCTTGATGGATGAGGTCATAAAGAACTGGGATAATGATGCCGTCCTTGAGGAGCTTCGTCTCAAAGTTAAGGAGCTCTGCTCAGGCTTCCCGGTCCCCGGAATTCCTCATCTCTAGGCATTGTCGGCCCTGCATGTTTTTCTAAAATGGCGGCGCTGGATTCGCCTCACGTGCTGGCAGATTGGGCGAAAATACTAATTGCTTTTGGAGTTGGCTTGGGTATAATGGCACAGCTTGGTCATGTGATCGGGCAGTCAATGTGGGCAGGTGGCGGAACTGGTAGACGCGCTAGCTTGAGGGGCTAGTCCTGCATTAGCGGGGTGGAGGTTCAAGTCCTCTTCTGCCCACCAATGACGAACAACGAAGCCGTGGTGAAAACCTCGGCTTTTTTTTGTGAAATTTCCTGAAAAACCCGGGCTCGGCCAACTGGGGGGAGGTAGTCTTTCCTAGCTCGCTTGGCCTCGGCTTTTAGGCGAAGCAGCCACGGAGGAGGTCGACATTTCGTGCATCCGGCCCCTCGTTGTCGAAGCCCGGAACCTCGAGCATCCACGAGGCATGGTGGAGACGCTTTTCAGCTGTAAGAGTGTTAAAGCCATCGAGCCCGATATGTCCCTCGCCCAGGTTCTCGTGCCGGTCGTGGAAGGAGCCCGCGACGGTCTTTGAGTCATTTACATGGATGGCGACAATAGTATCTAGTCCAAAGTCTGACTCCCACTTATCGAATACTTTTTTTGTACAACTTTCCGTAAACTCGGGCAGGGCGTTGCTCTCAAAGGCGTGGGCCGTGTCGAGGCAGATCTTGAGCCGCTCCGAGCTAACGGTCTTATGAAGAAAGGCGAGCTCGTCAAAATCCGCACCGAGCTTTGAGCCACCTCCGGCCGAGTTTTCCATAATGAGCTGTACGGGCTCGTCGACTTGGTCGAGAACACGCTTAATCCCCTCTACGGTGAGGGCGAGCCCCTCATCTCGGTTCTTGTTCGACCCCATGTGGAAGATCAGCCCCTGAGCCCCGATAGCCTGGGCGATGCGCATGTGGTTGCAGAGGGAGTCCACCGACTTATCCCGCGACTCGGGATTCGCGCTCGCGAGGTTCACCAGGTAGGCGGCATGAAGGAACACGCTCTTAATCTCACTCTCACTCTGGGCCTCTTTGAAGCCCTCGACGTGGGCTTCGGGGGGCATGAGCGCCTTCCACTGTCTGGGGGAGGCACCAAAAATCTGAATGGCTGTTGCACCGATACGTGTGCCATTTGCGATCGCATTTTTGAGTCCGCCGGCTGCCGAGACGTGGCCGCCGATAAGAGGAAGATTAGTCATTGCGTGAGAATACTCGTTGTGCCCTCCACCAGCGGTGCAGTGCGGGGATGATTGGCAGGATATGAAGCGAGTATAGCAGATCAACCAGGCTTCGTAGAGTGTGGATGAGTCGTCCTTTTATCACGGTCTCATCTTTCATATAGATCGCCTCCGAGCCGCCCAGCGGTACGAGGACGCCTTTGAACTTGGGCTTGTAGGGCTTGGTCGTCTTACCCTCGATCTTGGCAAGAATTCGGCGGGCGATATAGCTCCCGTGTGCCTGAGCCAGCTGGGCGAGCCAGGGAAGGGGAGCGCCGGTTGTTTGATTTATGATCTGGGCGCTGTCACCACCGGCATAGATGTCCGGCAGGTTTTGAAGTTCAAGGAACTGACTCACCGGTAGTGAGCCGTTGGGTGCACGCTGTTCGAATGAGTTTTCTATGACGGGATGGGCCCTCACTCCACCTGTCCAGATCAGGAGGTCATGACGGAGCAGCTCCTCGGTTCCGTCGGGATGACGCAGACTGATCGTGGTGGCTGTGGCTTTTGTAATCCGCGTCCGGAGCATTAGCCGGATAGTGTATTTTTTGAAGCTCTCTTTCACGAGTTCCACAACTTTTCCTCCTTGGCTTATGAGCCGGTCCGAGCCCTCAACGACGGTTATGTGCACGCGATCGCGTGGGTAGTTATATTTGCAGCAGAGCTTGTTGATGTACCCGGGAAGCTCGCAGGCCAGCTCTACGCCCGTTGCTCCACCTCCACCAATGACGAGCTCCACATCTCGCACCGTCTTTGACTCCCAGAGTTTGAGGAGGAGGTTGTCCAGATCACAGCTTATTTTAAGCGAGTCGCTGAGTGACTTCATCGTGAGCGAGTTGGCCTTGAGCCCTGTGATGCCGTAGTAGTTGACGGCACTGCCCATGGCCATGATGAGAATCTCACCAGTGATAGGCTCATTTTTTGTGAGAGTGACCGTTTTTGTTTTTGGGTCGATGGCGAGGATCGTGTCGATCAGACACTTAACCTTTGTCCCCTTGAAAATCTGGTGTAGGGGGATGGCCACACTTTCGCGGAGCTCAAGCAGGCAGGCCTTTGTTATCCGCTCATTAAAAGCAGTGGCCAGCTCGTAGAGGTTGGGGCGGAAGATGTGGACGTTGCGCTTGTTCACAACCACGATCCTGTAGCTCTCATGGTCGATATTTTTGTCGAGTTCCAGAGCGGCGGCGATTCCGCAGAAGCCCGCACCCAGTATGAGAATGGTTTTTTTCTGTTTCACCTCTCTTTTATTGTAAAACAATTTTGGACTTAGGGCCACTTCAAGGTACAATTTGAGGAAATGAAAACTCTTAAAGCAATCATCTTTGACATGGACGGGACGATCACGATTACCGAGTCGTTTCATCATCGTGCCTACGCCGAGGTCTTTTCCGCTCACGGGGTTCACGACTTCACTTTTGAGGAGGAGATCGAGAAGTACGCGGGTTCCGGCTCCAGTGTAATCTTCCCGGGCGTCTTTGCGGATAGAGGAGTCGAGGTCACGCCCGCGCTTGTGGAGGAGTGTACCGTCCGAAAACGTGAACTGTACAAAAAACTTATACAAGAAGCCGGCGAGATCCCGTATGTAGAGGGAGTTCAAGACTTTGTAGATAAGGTTGATGCCGCCGGACTCAAGAAGATAATCGCCACAGGTAATAGTG
>PFRX01000047.1:13978-19989 GCA_002788775.1 Candidatus Peregrinibacteria bacterium CG_4_9_14_0_2_um_filter_53_11
AAGTCTGCTCGAACGAGTCGGTCTGGGGGGGCGCTTTCCCCTGAAAATATCCGGGCGCGAGGTGCCTAAGAGTAAGCCCGATCCGGCTATCTTTCTTGAGGCGGCCCGAAGACTTGATGTCGAGCCCGAGGAGAGTCTCGTTCTTGAGGATAGCAGGAACGGTGTAGTCGCAGCTCGTGCAGCCGGGATCCGCTGTATCGCTTTCGAGACGACTACAAGGCCCGAGATACTGAGGGAGGCCGGCGCCGATCTCCTCCTTCCCAACTATACTTTTATAACGGATCAACTGCTCTATGGCACTGCCTAAAAACATACACGACTGGTTCTCACGCTTTCTGCGCTATGTCGACTATATAGCAGCCGCCGAGCTCTACCTGAAAGATAACTACCTTCTTAGAGAAGAGCTCAAGCCCGAGCACATTAAGGACCGCATCCTGGGGCACTGGGGAACCGTCCCCGGCCTGAACTTCATCTACGCGCACTGCAACTACCTCATCAGTAAGCACAAGCCCGAGATGCTTCTGGTTGTGGGGCCGGGCCACGGCGCCCCCGCGATCTTAGCCTCACTGTTTGCGGAAAAGACTCTCGGTGAGTACTACCCCGCCTATCGGCGTGATGCGAAAGGAATGGGCAGTCTCATCCATGACTTCAGCTGGCCGGGTATGCTCCCGAGTCACGTCTGCCCGAACGTTCCCGGCAGTATCTTAGAGGGAGGGGAGCTGGGCTACAGCCTCTCGACCGCCTATGGCGCCGCCTTCGACAATCCCAATCTGATCGTCACCTGCGTGGTTGGTGATGGTGAGGCTGAGAGTGGCCCTCTTGCTGCCGCCTGGCACAGTAACAAGTTTCTCAATCCCCGCGAGTCGGGTGCGGTTCTTCCCATCCTCCACGATAACGGCTACAAGATCTCCGGGCCGACGATCTACAGTGCGATGAGTGACAAGGAGCTCAAAAATCTCTTTAACGGGTTTGGCTATGAGGTGAAGATTGTGGAAGGACATGATAAGCACTCAGAGATGGCCGCAGCCATGGAGTGGGCTTACACCTCAATTCGCGCGATCCAGAAGAAGGCGCGAAGCTCCAATGAGGAGTTCAAGCCGATCTGGCCTATGTTGATCTTGCGCTCACCTAAAGGCTGGTCCGGTGTTAAAAAGGCCGGAGGAAAGCGCATCGAGGGCAACTTCCGGGCCCATGGCATTCCTCTACAAGATGTTAAGAGCAGTCCCGAGTCTCTTGAGCTGCTCAAGGGCTGGCTCGAGAGTTACAAGCTCCACGAGCTGGTCGACAAGAAGGGCCGTCCACTGCCTGAGGTCTTGACGTTCGTTCCCACCGGAAAGGTGCGTATGGGCCAGAACAAGCATGCGATCGGAGGCAACCTCCGTAAGTCTCTCTCGATGCCCTCACTCAGTAAGCTGGCGCTGAAAATAAAGGTGCCCGGCGAGAAGAAGGACCGCAACACCGAGGTGGGCTCCCGTCTTTTGCGCGACATTTTTAAGAAGAATGCGCGGGCAAAAAACTTCCGCTTTATGTGTCCCGATGAGACCGGCTCCAACAAGATGAGCCCGATGTTCGAGGCGACACTTCGTCCCTTTATGTGGCCGCTCAAGGAGCATGACGAGCGGATGTCCCGCGATGGGCGTGTGATGGAGATTCTGAGCGAGCACACCCTTCAGGGCTGGCTCCAGGGCTACCTGCTCACCGGTCGTCATGGAATGTTCGCGACCTACGAGGCGTTCGCGCCGATCGTTGCGAGCATGGTGGATCAGTATGCGAAGTTTCTTAAGCAGGCGATGCGGATCTCATGGCGCAAACCGGTCTCTTCACTCAACTACGTTCTGACGAGCGTTGGCTGGAGGCAGGAGCACAACGGCTTTTCACACCAAAATCCCAGCTTTATCGGAGGCGTGCTCGAGAAGCATGGCCAGTTCAGCAGCGTCTACTTCCCGCCGGATGCAAACAGTACGCTCGTAACGTTTGAGGACTGCCTCAAGCGCACCAATGCAATTAACGTGGTCGTAGTGGGCAAGCAGCCGATGCCCCAGTGGCTGACGCTCAAGGAAGCTCGTGCACAAAACAAGGTCGGAGTCGGCATGTGGAAGTTTGTTCACCCGGGCTGGGCCAAGCCCGACGTGGTTTTGAGTTCTGCCGGAGACTACATGACTCTCGAAGCGATCGAGGCGGCTCGGCTTCTTGCCGAACTCGCACCGGAGCTGAATGTTCGCTATGTGAACGTCTCTGAGCTGACGAGCCTTGGGGTGGGCGATGAGCGCCATCCGCTGAGTCTTAACCAGAAGGAGTTTAATAAGTACTTCACGGCAGATAAGCCGATCGTCTTTAACTTCCACGGCTATCCCGATGTCATTCGGCGCCTTTTCTGGGGTAACGCGGCCGCATCACGCGTCTCAATCCACGGCTACAGCGAGGAGGGGACGACCACGACTCCTTTCGATATGATGGTCCGCAATAAGACGAGCCGCTTTCACCTGGCAATGGACGCCGTAACTCAGGCCGCAAGTGTGAACAAAAAATTTGCACGATCCAAGAAGAATGTGCTGAAGTACTGCGAAAAAATGCTCACCAAACACGACAAGTTCATTCACGAAAACGGCCGCGATATGGATGAGGTGATGTAGGGCGAGTGTAGTAACTCCCAGCGTTATCGGTCGTCTTACTGAGTTCTTGTGGCGGCTGACTTGGACTGCAGCCCGCCAAAGAACTCAATGTGCTCGCGGGTAATTTCAGCTCTTTTCTTCGGATCACTCAGTGTGGCCTTTAAGAAGGCCCGTTTCAGGACTGTCTCCAGTTCGCGAATATTGCCGGGGAAGCTGTGTTCGTGAAGCAGCTGTGCGGCGGAAGGGCTGAGCTCCCATCCCCCGGGGGGATTGATATCTCGGAATATCTTGGTTATTAGTCGGCGAAGATCGGCTCCTCGTTGGCGCAGTGGAGGAGTTTCGAGGTTGATTTCGTTGAGGCGATAGAAGAGGTCGGGACGGAATCGTCCTTCTTTCATAGCCAGAGTAAGATCTTGGTTCGTTGCTGAGACAATCCGCCCGTTGAAGTCCAGTTCTCCGTTATTTCCACCAACCGGGCGGTATTTATGTGCCTGCAAGACGCGTAGTAGTTTTGCCTGGAGCCGGGGATCCATCTCTCCGATCTCATCCAGGAAAAGCGTGCCCTCGCCGACTTCCGCGAGGAGGCCGGGATTGTCTCTAACGGCTCCCGTGAAGGCTCCTCTGCGGTGGCCAAAGAGCTCGCTCTCGAGCAGGTTGCCGTGAATGGCGGCACAGTTAACAACTTTGAATGGCTCCCTTGCTCGATCGGATCGCTGATGGAGGAGCTGGGCAATAAGGTCCTTGCCGGTTCCCGTCTCGCCGGTAATGAGGACTGAATAATCGGTTTGTGCAACCCGCTCCGTGAGTTTAACGAGTTCTACCATGGCCGGGCAGTCAAAAATGATCTCGCGTCCACCAGGGAGGATGATGGTCTGGGCTGTGCTTTCAAGCAGTCCTGGTGGTCTAACTCTAGAGTTGGCGGTGTGAGGGTCAGCTGCTCCGCCTGCCGCAGTTACTCTCAACGGGGTAGAGGTAGCTGGCGGCTGAGTCAAAGCTGGCGGCTGTGGGGCGGCGGGGCCTTCATCTTGAGCAGGAGTTGAGCTTTGGCCTCCCGCGAGGAGCTCCTCAACTCTTCGTTGGCACTCAGCAATTGCAGCTCTGAGCTGGGCCCCTCGCTCACCCGGATAGTGCTTAGGGATAGTTCTTTCAAGAGACAGGCGGATACCGCACAACTCGCTCCAGGTTACGAGATCGGGGACACGCAGTGTCAAGGCAACCAACTCTTTGAATTGTTGATTAACCTTCATTATGAAACGGTTCTTCCGTCCATCTTCCTTATATAGTGGAGGCGGGAAGTCTTTAACGGCTGCTTGAACCAGGGTGATGGCTTCTCTGCTTATGGGGGCAGTACGGTCTATTGGCATAATTTAAAATTAGGCTCAAATATACCTTCCGGGATCAATTGAGGCAAGGACTGAGTCTGATTTTGGTGCCCAAGAGAGGACTTGAACCTCCACGGGATTGCTCCCACTACGCCCTGAACGTAGCGCGTCTACCAGTTCCGCCACCTGGGCAGGTGGGTGATACGACAGGATCTTCTTGCCCGTACCAGCGAGGAGAATTCTAAAGGTAAATGGGGTTTGTGGAAAGCGGAAATCAGAAAGGCTCCTGGGCCGGTAGGCTCGCACCGTGAGTCACTCAGCAGCTTTTAGCTCCGCCACTTGATCGAGCAGCCCATCGAGGGTTTTTGCTCCGCGACCGGTGCGCCTTGCAAGAGTGCGTCGAGCGCATCGGCCAGCTCGTGCTTGCTCACCTTTTGCGGCTCTTGCCAGTTGTCGTCGATTCGGCCGTGGTAGGCGAGGCCCCAGTGCTGATCTAGCTGAGTTCCGGCGAGCGGCGCTTGCTTGTTGTAGACAAAAATATCCGGTGTGCAGACGGCGTTGTAGGCATGGGCCGCCTCTTGGGTGAGGTCTTGAAGGTAGGGGAAGGTCTGGCCGTAGCGTGAGGCATACTCTCGCATCTTATCGAGGCTGTCCTCGGGATACTGCTCGGGGTCGTTGGGATTGATCCCGACCAGCTGAACACCGCGAGGTGAAAAACGTCGGTCGAGCTCTACCAGTCGCTCCCAGCAGGCCTGGACATAGGGACAGTGGTTACACATGAAGATCACGACGAGGAGCTCCTTGTCGGCATACTCAGCGAGTGAGTGGCGGTCCCCGTCGATACCCGGAAGGTCGAAGTTAGGGGGAGGTTCGCCAAACGGAATTTTCTCTGAATAGGTGAGTGTCATCTCTTGTCATTTTGCGACGGCTGTGGTAAAAAAAGCAAGCATCTCGCCTGTTGAGTGCCGGGCTTCCCCTGGCTTCACTCGCTCGGTGCGTGTCCGCCTGGGGCGCTTAGCTCAGTTGGTTAGAGCGACTCGTTTACACCGAGTAGGCCGGGGGTTCGAATCCCTCAGCGCCCACCATTCTTCGTTCACCTGAGGGCGAACTTCGAATGGCACAACCTCGCCTGCGCATGATCTAATCGAGTGGGCTCTTGATCTTGTGCGTGTCACTTTGAGCAACATGCGTGTACCGCTGAGTTGTTATTACCGAGCGGTGGCCGAGCAGCTCCTGGATGTAGCGAAGGTTGACGCCGTGTTCGATCAGGTGGGTCGCGAAGCTGTGGCGCAGCGAGTGGAAGGTCGCAGCTTTAACAATGCCGGCTTTCTTGAGTGCCGCCGAAAAGACTTTTTGAGCCGTCCGCTCCGTGAGCCGACCTCCACGTTCACTTCCAAAAAGGAACTCACCGGGGGCTCTCCCGGCAGTTCTGCTCCCCAGCGCCGAGATGAGCCGTTCCGGGATGATGGTGAGACGATCCTTATTGCCCTTTCCCTGTCGTATCGTCAGGACCTTCCGGTTAATATCAAGGTCGCGCACACGGATTCGTACGACCTCACTCACACGCAGGCCGGCCCCGTAAGTGAGCCCCAGTAAAAGGCGATGTTTTGCATTTTTAGTAGACTCAAGGAGTCGCTCTATCTCTTCTTTAGACAAGACGGCAGGAAGCCGAGAAGGACGTTTGGCAGATTTAATGGAGTCAGGGAAGGGGAGTTTAAGCGCATGACGGAAGAGGAAGCGGAGTGCATTAAGGTAAAGGTTGAGCGTCTGCGCCGCGCCATTGCGAAGTGAGACCGTCTGAAGAAATAGTTCGAGCGTTCTCGTCTCCCTCAAGCTCCTGGTGTCCCCGCAAAACTGCTGATACTTTCCGAGGCAGCCGAGGTAAGCCCGTAGAGTTTTCGGACTATAGTGACGAAGCCGCATGATAAGTTCACACTGCCTGATATGCTCTTCCATGGTCTGATAAACTTCATATATGCTAAAATCTCAAACAGAGGCTAGCAGATAAAGATGAACCCGATATGAACACCCAGCGAACCCCTCTCCGCCCCTGATTATGCGAAGAGAGTTCGCATAA
>PFRX01000048.1 GCA_002788775.1 Candidatus Peregrinibacteria bacterium CG_4_9_14_0_2_um_filter_53_11
ATTATCGCGGGAGGGAAGTTTGCCACGGCTCTTCTTATTATGGCCTTTCCCGTTCTGGATGCTCTCTGGGTAATTATCGCTCGTATAAGTCGCGGTCAGTCCCCGTTCAAGGGTGACTACACTCATCTTCACCACAAGCTCCTCTATGCCGGTTTTTCCGAGCGAGGAGCCCTAATCTTTAACTACTTCTTCGCCGCCGTTTTTGCGGGAATAGCTCTGCTGCTCCCCACCACGCTGAGTAAGTTTATCGCCTTTGCTCTCTTTTTTGCCATTCTGGTTGCCGTTGGTATCTGGGTTACTCTCCGTAACCGCGATGAGCCTTCTATGCGTCAGAATGACCGCCCGCCGGAGTGATGTTGTAGATCTTTATGGTTTTGTTCGCAACTCTGTCTGGGGCAGGCGCTGGGCGGGTGGGCATTTGCTCAGTATAATAAAACTCCATGGAGCCCATCGCAGAGATCAAAACCCGCCTCTCAATAGAGGACCTCGTCGGCCAGTATGTTCAGCTCAAGAAGGTCGGACGTAACTACAGGGGCCTCTGTCCCTTTCATAACGAGAAAACGCCCAGTTTTTATGTAAGTCCCGACAAGGAGCTCGCCTACTGTTTTGGCTGTCGTAAGGGAGGCGACCAGTTTGCCTTTATACAAGAGGTTGAGGGGCTCGACTTTCGTGAGGCGCTTCAGTTTTTGGCAGAGAAGGCGCACGTGGAACTCCCCCAGCGCACGCCGATCCAGAAGAAGCAGGCTTCGCGCCGTGAGCGGCTACTGGAACTTCACGACGATGCCACCTCATTTTTTGAGAAGCAGCTCTGGGAAACAAAAGACGGAGCTAAGGTTTTGGACTACCTCAAGAAGCGCGGCCTCACCGAAGAGATTATAAAAAAATTCCGCCTGGGGTTTGCCCCGGATGAGCGCAACCTCCTCTACAAATACCTTCTTAAGACGGAGTACACCAAGTCCGAGCTGCTCGAGGCCGGTGTTGTTATTGCCAAAGATACGACAGACCAGTCTGAGTGCTTTGATCGCTTCCGTCTGCGCCTCATCTTTCCGATCATGACCGCCAGCGGAAAGGTCTGCGCTTTTGGTGGGCGTGCCGTTAAGGAAGGGGAGCAGCCCAAGTACCTTAACTCGCCCGAGACGCCGGTCTACCACAAAAGTGAGCTCCTCTTTGGCTTTTTTCAGGCGCGCGATGCCATTAGACACGAACGAGCGGTTATCTGTGTTGAAGGGTATATGGATATGCTTGCCGCCTTTCAGGCTGGCACGAGGCAGGTTGTAGCAACGGGTGGAACCGCCCTCACCGAACAACATCTCACCCTCCTCAAGCGCTTTGTCGACACTTTGATCTTTGCTTTCGACCAAGATAATGCTGGCCGCGATGCGACACGTCGTGCCATTGAGCTGGCTATACCTCAAGACTTTACTCTCAAAGTCGCTCGCTGGGCCGAGGGGAAGGATCCTGCTGAGTTATGCCAGAAAGGTGGAGGAGAGGCTTTTAATAAGATAATCTCCGAAGCTTTGCCGGTTATGCCGTACCTCCTGGCTACCAGCGCCGAACGCCACATGCATGACGGGCAGATCGACAAAAAACAGGCCGTTGCCGAACTCATCCCCTTCATCCTCCTGAGTCCCAGTCCTATCGAACGTGATGAGTGGCTTAAAGAAGCCAGTTCGCGTCTGGGCATCTCCGTGAATGTTTTATATGAAGAAATTAAGCTTGGGCAGAGACAGCAGCGCTCACCCGCTCGTCGCACTCTTGCCGGCAGGGGAGAGGCTGGTTCGCACGAGCAAGGGAGGGAGCGTAAAATCACCGAGAAACAAGAGTATCTGCTCGGGCTTCTATTGACGTATCCTTCATCTTACGGTCTGGTTTACCATATGAAGCCCGAAGATTTATTCGATGATTTCGAGTTGCGAAATATTTACATACACCTTGTAAATCAGTATAATCAGATCTCGGAAGGCACCGACTTTTCTCTCTCACTGGAGGGGGTCGAGCCGTCCATGCAGAATCGAGTCCAGCTCGTATCTCTCTATGCCGAGAGCCTCCTCAAAGAGCTCACGGAAAAGGCGGCCGCAGCTGAGGTTCAGGAGGCGGCCCTCTCACTTCTGAGAATACGCTTCGACTCTAGGAAACAGCAACTACTCAGCGAGTTACGACAGGCTCAAGGAGATGAGCAGGAGCGCCTACTTATCAACTACCAAGCGCTTCTACAGGAAGAACAAAGTCTGACCTATGGCCAAAAAAGTTAAGAAATTTATCGCCCATCCAACAGACGAGCAGCTGGCCAAGTATCCTAAGGCCGTGCAGGATCTTATTAAGAAGGGACGCCAGCAGAAGTTTGTTACGCAGCAAGAGCTCCTGAAAGCTATGCCTAACATCGAAGAGGATGTAGTCCTTCTCGATGACATCTATACGCTCTTCATGGACCTCGGTATTGAGGTTATTGATGTTAAGGACGCGCTCATATGGAAAGACGATAAGGACCAGGCCGATGATGATGTTGTAGAGGAGCCCGCAAAGACGACAGAGCTCTCCGAAATCGCAAATGACTCGATCCGCATGTACCTGTGTGAGATCGGTAAGGTTAAGTTGCTCACCGCACGTGAGGAGATTGATCTTGCCAAGCGCATCCGAAAGGGTGACCAGACTGCCAAGCAGAAGCTGGCCGAGGCTAACCTCCGTCTGGTTGTCTCTATCGCAAAGAAGTACATCGGCCGTGGCCTCTCCTTCCTCGACCTTATTCAGGAGGGAAACATCGGTCTGTTTAGGGCCGTTGAGAAGTTCGATCCGGATCGCGGTTTTAAATTCTCAACCTACGCAACCTGGTGGATTCGTCAGGCGATCACCCGTGCTATCGCCGATCAAGCTCGTACCATCCGCATTCCGGTGCATATGGTCGAGACGATCAACAAGCTTACCCATGCCCAGCGTCGACTTGTTCAGGAACTTGGTCGTGAGCCTCTCGTTGAGGAGCTCGCAGCCGAGATGGATATGGAGGTGAAGAAGGTCCGTCATATTCTCAAAATCTCACAAGATATCGTCTCCCTTGAAGCCCCAGTGGGTACCGAGGAGGACTCCAAGCTCGGAGACTTCATTGAGGATGATGATGCTCTCTCACCCGCTGAGGCTACCAATCGCCAGCTCATTAAGGAATACATCCACGAGATGCTTCAGTACCTCTCTCCTCGAGAGAAGAAGATTATCGAGATGCGTTTCGGTCTTAAAGATGGAGTCGGTCACACGCTCGAGGAGGTGGGGCAGGAGTTCCGTGTTACTCGTGAACGTATCCGTCAGATCGAGGCAAAGGTACTTCAAAAGTTGAAAGAACATCCAAAGAGTGTCAAAATACGCCCGCTCACACTCTAACTAACTTATAACGCCGCACTAATGCACGACTCTTCAATCAAAGACGACAAGGTTACACTTATTACAAAAGAGGGTCTCGAAAAACTTAAAGAGGAGCTCGTCTTTTTGAAAGATGTTAAGCGTAAAGAAGTTGCTGAGCGTCTTAAAGAGGCCATAAGCTATGGTGATCTTTCTGAAAATGCCGAGTATGAGGAGTCCAAGAACGAGCAGGCCTTTGTAGAGGGTCGTATCCTCGAGCTTGAGGAGAAGATCAAGTACGCCAAGATTATCACAGGCGCTGCCAAAGGAAGTGTTCAGGTCCAGCTTGGAGCCACAGTCGTTATCCGCAATCTGACTAAGAGGGGGCCCGACGAGGAGTACATCATCGTTGGTTCTACCGAGGCTGATCCGATCAACCACAAAATCTCAAACGTCTCGCCTGTTGGTAAGGCTCTCTTAGATAAGCAGCAGGGAGCTACCGTCGAGGTCATCGCCCCTTCTGGAACCATCAAGTACGAGATCATTAAGGTAAAATAAGTCATGAGAGAGTCTCTGATTTCCCCTTTACTGCGCATCGGCAGTACCATTATTTTTAGTGTTACGCTCATCGTCTCTCTGCTTTTTGTCTATGGCTACCAGTACGACACGGATGAGCAGCAGCTCATAAAGAAGAGCGTAGTTTATTTTGATGATATGACTACGACTGCCGGGCGTCCTGATGTTGCCATAGATGGCCTCGAGGTCGAGCCGTTTCTTAATAAGAATGAGTTCCGCCTCTCTCCCGGGGAGCACAGTTTTGAGGTCCACAAAAGTGGTTTTGTCTCTTGGAAGAAGCGGGTAAGCCTTGATGAAAATATGATAATACACTTCAAGGCACTGCGTCTGCTTCCGGCTGACTTCTTTCCCGAACGTACCGTATTTGGCCCTGACTGGCGCCTGCTTAACCTTAATGCTCATGGACTCTACCTCTATAATGAGAATCTTCATGCGGTTCGACTGGTGGAGGCTGAGGTGGCGGGACACTTAAAGTTGTATGATGTTCTTTTTACCGCTGAGCCTGAAGAGTACGCTCTAACTGAGGAGCTGGGCCTTATTGTCCGAACTAAGCAGGGGGCTGTTGAGTATTTTGATCCGAAAGAAGCAGAGGTGCGTATTATTGCTGACTCCACAGGGGGACTTTTTCAGACGAAGAGTGAGCTTCTGGTCCTGAGCTCGGAGGGGAAGCTCTTACATCTCATTGAGGATGAGCCCGCATTCGCGATCTATAACGATCTGGCGGATAGGTCTTTTGAGAAGGTGCTCATGGTTGAGGAGTCTACTGATGGTCGCTACCTCGTCATCCATGGACTGCCCCTGGCCGAGAAGTCTAGCCCGTCCGTACTACAGGAACCCCAACTCCTGATTCTCGATCGCAACAAACAGACAACTCGCGAACTCTCCGGTGCCGTACGTTTCTTTTTAGATGATAAGCTTCTCCATCTCATTGCTGCAGATGGCTCTCTCTCAACAGTTTCTCTGGATCCTGAAAGACTTACGGGTGAGCCACTCCCGGCTTTACGTCTTCCTGCCAAGGTGAGCTGGGTCAGTCGCGTTGGAGGAACTCTCCACCTCTTAATGCGAACTATTGAGGGTGATCTTCTTTACTGTGATGAGGGGGCTGAAAACTGTCACGTACTCGCCTCAGAGCTTACGGGTGAGCGGCTGGTTGCCTCAAGTGATTTCGAGCAGTTTATTGGGGTTGCCGGACAAAGTCTTGTACTTGTTGATCTTTCGGCTGGGGCCTCTCCTCGTTTTTTTGATCGATTTGTCTCGGCTTTTTAAGATGGATTCTCCTGAGGAAGTTATCAATAACTTCTCTAAAATCCCCCTCTGAGTCAGTCATGTTTTTATTCTTGTATCTGCGATAAAGGAGGAGGCAGCCGCCCACGAAGGCGGTGGCCGCCAGTATCTGAGAAAGTCGTACTTCGCCGATCGTGAGGAGATCGTCACCACGTACAAACTCCTCCAGAAAACGCAGGAGGCCGTAGCCTGTCAGTGTCAGCTCGCTTATGAGGCCTAGCATACTCTTGCCTCGCAGCTTTTTGAGTAGCCAGAAACCTAAAAGGGCCAGTGCACCGGAATAGACGAGGCCATAGAGCTGGGTCGGGTGAATTTCGGAAATGTATTTTACGTTTGCGCTTCTAAAGGCGACGCCCCATGGAAGTTCTGTTGGCACGCCGTAGTTGGCGCCGTCAAGAAAAGCCCCAAATGAGGTTATGCTTATTGCGAGCATTAGTGGAGGAGCAAGATGATCTGCAAGGCTGAGCAGTTGTTCTCGTGCCCCACGTGCTTTCCAGACGAGGACGGCGGCAAATCCCACCAGACCTCCCCAGAATGAGAGTCCCTTATCCCAAATTTCAAAAAGTTTTAGGGAGCTGTCCACGGAGAACTCGTAAAAATAGTTCTGCCAGTTCAAGGCTATGAAGAAGAGGCGAGCCGTAATGAGGGATACCAAAAACAGTGAGAGTGCATTGTCGGTTATCAAATCAATTCTTAGTCGATTTTTCTTGCTGAAGTGTGTGAAAAGAAAAACGCCGGCAACAAAGCTCAAGGTCACGAAGAACCAGAGTGAGTAGACTGTCAGGAATCCTATCTCAAAAAGAATTGGTTTCATCTGTTGACTATCCTACATGAAATCAGGCTCTTAAGAAATCTTCAAAAGAGATTTATAGCCACGAGAATGAGCCCGAAACCACCAAGGCTATAAAGAGCGAACCTCTGCCCCTGTCGCTCGGGCGGGAGGAAGAGTCTGCTCCCGGCTCGCAGGGCGTAGAAAATAAAGAGAAAGAGCGTTAGGCCCTTCACCAGCGTTGACTCGTAAAAAAAGAAGTTTTGAGGGAGTTCCAGGGTAGTTTGTGCTTTTAGCGTAAAGGGATATGCGATTATGTATGCAGTCAGATAAAGTGCAAGAAGCCAGCCCATTATGCCACTCTCGAGAGATTCCGCACCTGTGAGTGCGTGTGCTTCTTTGTTCTGTCTCAGCTCACTTTTTATCGAGGTGAGTTCATTTTTGAGTCGACGTTTTTCTTGCCTGAGGGTCTTAATGCTCTCCCATGCTTCCAGCTTGAGCGCCTTTGAGCCTCCGGTTAAGAGAATCTTGTAGTAAGAGCGAAGATGTCCATTTATTGCCGTAATCTTTGTCTTTAGTGCAATAACCTCCGGTGTGGGGTTCGGAAATGCCTGCCGTATGAAGCGTGAGAGGGGAGCAAGGAGGAAGCTGTGTTGCCATTTCTCAAGGATATCTTGAACATTAATATCTTTTTGCAGGCCCGTCTGATTGAGCTGGTCCAGTAGGTTCCGAGTTTCCAGCTTGAGTTGGGCACTTTCTTTGAGTTTTGTCTGTTCGTTAATGAAAAGCTCCTGTTCCTGTATATGTTTGAGCATGCGGCCACAGGTGCGCCGTACATGGTCGAGGTTTGCAGAGCTCTTGATCCTACTGATCTGGTTGAGATAGCTCTGTATCGTGTCGCGCTCTTCGGGCTTGAGCTCACTCGGATACTTTTGTAGGAAGGTAGCAATCCGACTCAGCGTTGTATCTATCAGCTGATCGAGTTCCGCGCGTTCTTTAATCTCGGCTTCAGACTGCTGTTGAGCTGCCGCGGCCTCCTCTACTACGGGTTTCGTCGTTTTGGCCTTTTCGGCCTCATAGAGAGCCTGCAGAGTTTTGATGCCCTCAGCTCGAGCCTGCTCCTTTTCTTCCGGGGTTGCTTTTGTGGATGCCAGGTAGACAAGGTTGAGCTGGTACTCTTCAAAAAGGCGTTTGTAAGCCTTATTGATCTCATCCGCACCAATGGTTCCCACGACTTTTTTCCCGTTTTTATCGAAGGCCTCAAACTCGAAAATCTCTTTTCCCGTTGTGACGTGGGCCTCGCCTTCCTGTTGAGCCTCGATTCCTTCAAGCGTTATAACCGAAATGCCCAGCTCGTTGAGCTTTTCTCTTGCTGCCATCTCATCAGGTGCCTCGATAACACCTGAGAGCTCAGCACGTTCCGTATTGAGTGCACGGTAGTGAAAGGAGGGCATTGTGGGCGCTTTTACTTATGAGTCGTGGCTGCCTTGATGAAGTTGAGGAAGAGCGGGTGCGGCCTATTGGGCCGAGAGAGGAACTCTGGGTGGAACTGTGTTCCGATCATGAAAGGATGACCTTTGAGCTCTGCTATCTCAACCAGATCCGTCTTCTTGTTTATTCCCGCTGCTATCCAGCCTTTCGCCTCGAGTCGCTCGCGGAAGGCGTTGTTGAACTCATAGCGGTGGCGATGACGTTCGGAAACTTTTGCGCTCTTGTAGTAACGGCGCGTTTCGCTACCTTCTTTGAGACTACAGTCGTAGGCACCAAGTCGGAGTGTTCCGCCTTTGTCTTTTCTCCACGACTGATCGGGGAGGAAGTTAATGACATACTTTTCCCGATCGAGGTTTTTCTTGGGATCAAACTCCTCTGAGGTGAGCGTTTCGTCCTTGCAGGCGAAGCGGGCAAACTCGATCGTCATAACTTGCATGCCAAGGCAAAGTCCAAAGTAGGGAACATTATTTTCACGTGCATAACGAGCTGCCATTATCTTGCCTTCCGTACCGCGAATCCCAAATCCCCCGGGCACGATAATCCCGTCGGCCTGTTTGAGCTGTTTCCACGTCTCAGTATCTTTTTCTTCGAGCTTTTCCGAGTTGAGCCAGATGAGTTTGAGCGCGCGCTCATTATGGAAGCTCGCGATCTTGAGTGACTCGATAACCGAGAGGTAGGCGTCATCTAGGCCGGTGTACTTTCCAACGAGCGCGATCTTAACTTCTTTGGTGCTCTTCTTGATCTTCGTATTGAGCTGCTTCCAAGCGCTGAGCTTTGGAGCCCCACTCCTGAGCTTGAGCTTCTTGCAGATAATCTCGCTCATGTGGTACTTCTCCAGCAGGAGTGGTACCTCGTAGATCGACTTTGCTGTGACCGAGGGGATGACGGCTTCTTCTTGTACGTCGCAGAAGAGCGCGATCTTTCTGAGGAGGTCTTTTGTAACCGGATAGTCGGCGCGTGGAATGATGATGTCCGGCTGAATTCCGATTGAGCGCAGCTCACGAACCGAGGCCTGAGTCGGCTTGGTCTTGAGCTCACCCGAGCCCATCAAGTAGGGAAGGAGGGTCAGATGTACGAAGAGGGTGTTCTCGGCACCGAGCTCCCAGCGGAGCTGACGGATAGCCTCAAGGTAGGGGAGTCCCTCGATATCGCCCACGGTTCCGCCGATCTCCACAATGACGATGTCGGCTTTTGAGTGCTCGCCGAGGCCCAGTACTTTCTGCTTAATGGCGTTTGTGATGTGGGGGATTATCTGGATTGTGCCGCCGAGGAAGTCTCCGCGTCGCTCCTTGGCGATGATCTCGCTGTAGATCTTTCCGGTGGTAACACTCGAGAGTGCAGTGAGCGGAACATCCATAAAGCGCTCGTAGTGACCAAGGTCCAGGTCGGTCTCGGAGCCGTCATCAGTAACAAAGACCTCTCCGTGCTGAAAAGGGTTCATAGTGCCCGGATCGACGTTCAGGTAGGGGTCGAGTTTCTGGGGCATAACGGAAAAACCGCTCGCATTCATCAGCGCTCCAATGGAGGCGACGGCGATACCTTTACCCAGCGAAGAACAGACTCCGCCAGTCACGAAGATGTACTTTGTCTTATGTTGAGTTGGCATAATTAGTAACTACAGGAAGTTAGGAGTGCGGTCAAGATAGTCCCACCTTTGTGCGTACCTCATCAAGTTTCGCCTGGGCAATCAGTCGTGCTTTCTCTCCACCTTTTTTAAGAACCTCGCGAACGTAGTCAGGCTGCTTCTCAAGCTCAAGGCGTCGCGCCCTCGCCTCTGCAAAGAAGTCGAGGAGCTCTTCGAAGAGCTGCGTCTTGATTGTACCGTAGCCTAAGCCGCCCTCGCGAAGGCCACTCTCCATCTCGGCGGTTTTTTCTTTGGAGGCAAACTGCCTGTAAAGCTGGAAAGGGATGCACTCTGCTGGATCTTTCGACTCTCTAATATCTGCCGAGTCGGTCTTTACCGAGAAGACCTGCTTTTTGAGCTCGTCGGCCGGTGCAAAGATCTCGATCGTGTTGTTGTAGCTCTTGCTCATCTTCTGCCCATCGGTTCCCGGAACGACTGCCACGTCTTCGCGAATATCCACCGCGGGAATAGAAAAGGTCTCACCATAGAGGTGGTTGAAGGTGCCCGCGATATCTGCCGCGATCTCCACATGCTGTTTCTGATCCTGTCCGACGGGGACGGAGTCGGGGCTGTAAATCAGAATGTCCACGGCCATCAGAATCGGATAGATGAAGAGGCCGACGCTGGGATTTTTCTTCCCTTTCTGGAGGGCGTCTTTCCAGGCGTGGGCGCGCTCGATCAGTCCAATGTTGGTAATCGTGCTGAGTATCCACGTGAGCTCGGTTACCTCGGGGACGTCACTTTGCAAAAAGAAGGTGGCCTTGTTTGGATCGAGGCCGAGGGCGAGGTAGTCGAGGGCGAGCTCGTAGCTCATTTTTCGCAACTTTTCTCCATCCCGAACCGTTGTAAGGGCGTGGTAGTTGGCGATAAAGTAGAAGCAGTCGGCCTCATCTTGAAGCGCGATATGTTGGTGCATGGCTCCAAGGTAGTTCCCCAGATGGGGCTTTCCCGAGGGCTGCATACCCGATAAAACTCGTTTCTTCATAACCTCGTCATCTTCTCGGTTTTCAGGGTAAAAGTCAAAATAACTTGACTATATCACCTAATTATGTATTAATATATACCTATGCACCCTACACGTACACCTGTGCCATCACCGGTTCTAGAGCGAGATGTAGTAGCTCGTGAGGCCCTCCACGCTGAAGTGGGAGCCGGCTCTGCAGCCGTCGAGTTCTTCCGTAGTCGAGTGGGGCAGGCGGTCGCAGCTGCAACTTTACTCGCCGTTGCGGCTATGGTGAAGTCTCTTCCCGATCCCGCAGCTCCGATGGGGCCGGTAAGCTCACCTACTGTTTCAGCTACTGACTCAGCACTGCCCAATGAGCCGGGCGTTCACTCTGTCTATGATGCTCCCACAGTAGACCCCGACGGTGTTTCAGCTAAGCCTGTGCGTTCGCCCAGTGCCTCGCCTCGAATGGGAGGCTCGGACCTCTTCCGCTCACGTCCCGCCGTCACTCCCGAGGGCACCGATCATCAGCCTACGATGGATGACCGTCCCTTCCCAAATAACAGCGAAGAGCATGGGCCTCATGATCGTCTTGAGCGCGCCGTCCCTCTCTATGAGGAGCCTGCTGATAAGCCTGATGCCGCTCTCGGTCAGCCGGTCTAAGACCATTACTGTACTCTTTTAACTGTACTGCCCGTAGGGAGGCAGCTCGAGCTCCTTGCGTACGCGGAGCTCTTCTTTGTAGTAGCGGGTCAGCTCACCGGACTTCAGTGACTGGTATATGACGTTGTCCGGAAGATAACTCTGGATTATGAGCTCGCCACCTTGAGTTAGGTGCTGAAGGTGCCTGAGCTGCTGGAGAGCCTGTTCACCCGCGCGAAAGTGCGGAATGTTGAGCATCATATCGGCAAGGAGTGCGATACTCAGCTTGAGCCGAGGCAGGTAGAAGGGCTTATTGATAAATGCGGTGGAGACGAGTATGTCGGCTTCCGCAAGAGCTTGTGGGGTCAGCTCGGCTTTTTCTTCGGGGTTTTTGAGGCTCTCTGTGTCAAGGCGCAGGGTCTTAGCTTGTGCAAAAATTTTGTTCATCTCGTCTTCCAACTTTTGGGTGCCAAAACCAAGCGGAATCAGGCGTGTATCGCCACACTGTGGGCAGGTTGAGCGTGAGATCTCGGCATAACCGCAGTGGTGGCACTTGAGTGAGTGGTCGCGGTGCAGGGTGAGGGGAGTGAGGCAGGTGGGGCAGCGAACGACGCTGCTGCACTCTTTGCAGAAGAGGGCGCTCGCCTGGCCTCGGCGGTTTGCGAAGACCAGGACCTGCTCTTTAAGGGCGAGTGAGCGGGCGATGGCGTTGAGGCTCTCCTGGGCGAAGATGCGAATGCCGTTCGGCGCCGGGAGCTCGTTGTGCATGTCGATCAGCTGAACCTCCCCGGCGCGCATGGGCTCGTTCCAGCTGCTTGCCGGCCAGCTCTCTTGCCGTGCCTTGTACCAAGTCTCAACCGATGGGGCGTTTGTAATGAAGATGACGGGTGCATCGTGAAGCTCTCCCAGTTTGAGGGCGACATCCGGAGCGTAGTAGCGCGGTGCGCGCAGCTCTTGGTAGCTCTCACTCTGCTCCTGGTCCACGATAATGGCGCCTATTTTTTTATAGGGCAGGAAGAGGGCGGCGCGCGTTCCGATGATCGTCTCTCCACCATGCCGTACAAGCCCCCAGAGGGCACCACGCTCGCGTTCGCCGACCCCACTGTGAAAGATTAGCCCCGGAGCCTGTGCGAGCTCTGCATGGGCCTGTTCCGGTACGAGGACGAGGAGGCTCTCATCTTTTTTGAGCTGGCTTCGTAGTGCCGCATACAGCGCTGCTCGGTCGAGGGGCGTTTTTTCAAGGAGGAGGTGCGGTTTGTTGCGAGCGGCTGTTTTTTTCTCCAGCAGGAGCTGAGCTCGTTTCTTGTAGGGCTCGGCGAGGGTGTTGGCCTCTTTTTGACGTGTCGGCTGTTTTTTCTTAATAACCTCTTCGAGCCGCTCTTTCCACTTTGTGAACTCCCAGATCTTCTCGCTCAGGCAGAGCTCGAGCGCCTGAGCTGTTGAGCAGCTGTACTTTTTCTCGAGCCAGGCGATCAGAGCGAGCTGCCGCTTATCAAGCACTACCGGCTCTACTCGCTCGATACCACGAACCTCGTAGCGCGGTGAGCGTCTGTGTATCTCGAAGACGACCCCGGGAAGGAGCTCTGCCTTAAAGGGAACATGCACAATCTGCCCAACCACCACCGGATCTTTAGGATCGATCTCGTAGGTGAAGCGGCTGAGGGATTTTGGAACGCGACGGTGGAGGACTACTTCCGCGTAGATTTTCGCTTTTTGAGGCATGTAGCGGCGAGGTAATCAAACAGGTCTTCCCCGTTTGTAAGGGCATTATACCCCGGGAGCTTGATTCTCTTAGCAACAAACTCCGCTCCGACACTATTATCGGTAACCGGACCGGAAATTGCCGTGAGGGGCGCGCCGATCTTGCTGCAGATCTCATTGAGCTTAATCGCCCCCACCGGATCGTGGGCACAGCCGATGTGGGCCTTGATGCGCTTCTGGATCTCGGGATCTTTGAGTACCTGTCTGACTCCGTACTCTCCCATCAGTCCATCACCAAACTCGATGACGATGTAGTCGGGCTTTTTTCGGGCGAGGTGGTTCAGTGCACCCTTGGCGATCGCCACCGCATCAGTTTTGAGGTTGATGGTCGAGGTGTAGCCCGCATCGATAAATGAGACGATCTCTGAGGCACCATAGTCTTCCATGCTCTCCGTGTCTTTGAGTGAGGCGACGCCGGCCAGCTTTGCCGCACTAATCTTATGGCCGTGTCGTACGGCATGTTTGATTATCTCGCAGGCGACAGAGGTCTTCCCGACATTCATGCAGGTTCCGCTGATTACAATGAGAGGTATCTTGCTCGTGAGTTTCTTAGCGGGACTGAAGAGGGCTGCATCCTTAATGCTCATCGCCTTTCCATCTTTATCGACGATCGCCCCAAGGACTCGGAGCCGCATGGGCTTGCCCACCTCCATAACATTTGCGCTGGTGCAGATTCCCGCAACGCCACCCAGGTTAAGCAGATGGATGATGTCTTTTGGTGCGAGCTGCTCGGGAACCTCGCCCACGTATCCTTTGAGCGCTCGACGATTGCCCAGTGCCACGGCCAGAATATCGCCCTTGTGCATCGTCGTCATGCGCCCGCTGGGAAGCTCAAGCAAGTTATAGACCTTTTTGTTGTCGAGGGCCTCAACGGCAATAATCACCCCCTCAACGGAGGGAATGATGCTCGAAATAGCCACTCTGTGGCCCAGCTTCACGTTCTTTGTCACTGAACCGATTTTATCGAGGATGATGTGATTCATGAGAGCTGGCACATTATACGTAGGGCCTTGTTCAGAGTCGAATCAAAATTCTGTAGGACTCTAGCTTCTTAGGAAGCTGCCCCACTTTTTCAAGCGCTCACTCATCTGAGCAATAACGCCGATCGGCTTAGTTTCGCTCTTATCAACGGTGCGAACGGTCTGTGTCTCGGCCGCTCTGACCGCCTCCGGTTGCGTGGTGCTGCCACCTCCTAGACCCAGTGTCGTTGCGATAACGAGTGCTGCGGCTCGTGCGATGCGCTTTGTTACGCCCCCGATACCGGGCATACGCTTAGTCTTCTTGTCGGCTGGTACTTTTAGCCGTGCTGTGGTGTAACCCCGCATGTAGTCAGGTAGTCTGGGTGAGGGGGTGAGCGGTGATAGTCGTTCGCCGGTCTTTGGTGTGGGCTGCCTGCCCTGTTGCTGGGGAATGCGAGCTGAGACCGGACCACTTCGTCTGTTGTTCCACAGGTCCGGGCGCACGTAACGACCTGCACGCTCAGCCTCTGTTGGCAGGCGTGAGGTGTCAATCGAATTTGGGTGGAAGTTTGAGGTATCGATTAATGACGTTAAGAGACTTCCGGTATCTGCTACTTCCGGGATTGTAACGACTCGTGTAGTGCGAGGTGCCGGGCGAGTCGGTGCTGGTGGAAAGTTCGTCGGAGGTTTAAGGGCAACGATGCGGCTTCCTGAGATAGGCTCCGGGTTCGCGGGAACTGGCCGGGTGCCTGACCGTTCTTTGCGGAGAGCAGCCATCGTCAGATCCGGAACCGCCGCTTCAGGAGGAATCGGCCTTACCTGTTGGGACATTTGTGGCTCGTCTAGATCGTCCATCTTGGCTGAGAAGCCCTCTGGCGGATCAGTAATAACTGAGAGTCGTGGGAGAGCTTCTCCTCCTTCCCATGCTCCAAATTTGGCTTCATGTAAGGCATCGCCATCATCTCCATCCTCATCTTGAGCAAAAATTGTATTCAATTCCGTCGATTCGGCTCCTCTGGATGGGGACATCTCTATGCGAAGAGTCGTTCCCGTTTCCGGCGGTCTGCTGAGTGCTGCGAAGATAGCACGCTGGTCCGGAGTGAGCGCACGAGTAACGGCATGGGCGAGCCCCTCGGCCAGCGACGGATCGCTGAGAACTGCCTGATCGGCCGCGAGTTTTTCAAGCAGCGCTAGCATCTGTTCTCGACTCCCTGCTCGTTGAACCGTAGCCGCTTTTAATCTTTCGACGCCGGTTTGCAGCGCGGCACTGACTGCCGGTGGAGTCTCATCATGCCCTATATTTGGAGTTTCCGGCGGGGTGAGGCGTGGTGCCGCTGCCTCGTGAGTCAGGTAGTCTTTAAAGTGGATGGGCCTTGGTGGCCGTGGGAGGTTGACGCGAGGCTTGCGATCTCGCGGAGCTCGTCTGGCAGGCTCATCCGGCTCTAGTGCAAATTCTTGCGTGAAGAGTACACTTGAGAGCGGGGTATCTGAGCCGAGAAGTCGTGAGACTTGAAGCCGCCTGAGTTCCATCGCTGTTGGTGGCTTCTGTTCTTCAGGACGAGCAAAGAGGGCGTTTCCATCTGAGCCATAAGTTACAAAGAAGTTCCCATCTTCTATCAGCTCATGTTTTGCACGCTCCCAGTTCGCGCTCCGGTCATCAAGGGCAAAAAGCTCTTCTACCGCATCAGTAAATTTGGGCCGCCATACCGGGGAGATGCGCTTTGAAACAGCGTCTACCAGTTCGGTGTCTTGAGGATCTTTTTCTTTCTTTAGGTAGAGGTTGAAGATCCCGCGTGCTAGCGAAAAGAGCTGCTCGCCCGGTGTTTCCTCACGTCGTGCATCCGCAATCAAAAGTTCCATCTCTACAGGGAGAATCTCTTTCTTCACATGTATGCCTATTTCTTGCATATCATGGAGCGCGCCATGTTCAAATGCTCGTCCGTAGCTTCCGGCACCCGCGGGGAGATCGCTCTGGTTCGGCGATGATTGGGAGGTGGCGTCATCTCTATCAGTCCACCCAGCCCATGAGTCAGTGTACGCAAATTGTTTCATAATAGCCCCATGGTAATATAATTCCGCGATAAGTCAAGCCGCGAGACCGGTTCTCCGCACTAACCTATTAGACTCTGATACACAAAAACGACAAAGTATGTTACAAATTCTGTGCACTGAGTTATTGGCACTCGTAGTTCAACGGATAGAACGACGGTCTTCGGAACCGTAGATGGGGGTTCGATTCCCTCCGGGTGCACCACTCGGTTTTTTTATGTTTCCAGATACTTTGCCGCCGTATCTTCTAAGGGATAGGTTGAGGGTAGGTGTCTGCCGTACTCACCATCGACTCTCATCTGCTCTTTGATCTCGGTTACTTTTTTGAAGTACTCTTCTCTCGAGTAGGGCTTGTTCAGAATGTAGTACTCCTTGTTCTGGAGGCCGATACAGCCAAAACAGTGCTTACAGCTGAAGAGGAGCTCGGAGTACTCACAGTCGCTCGAGCTCCGAATGTAGGTGCAGAAGTTACAGTTGTAGCTCCCCAGTCCCAGGGAGAAGCTCTCGTAACAGAGCTCACTGCCATCCGAGTACATCAGATCCATCGAGTCTTTGGTCTTCCAGCAGCCCTCAAGGTGCATGCAGTCCTCACAGCGATGGGCGTCAAAGCAGTTGTAGCAGTTTTTTGAGTCGATAATCTGATCGCCAAAGCAGTTTTCGGAGTTCATTATGATCGCACTGCGTCGCGGAACCTCCTTCTTGAGCTCTTCAAAGCGGGCACGCTGGATGGCGAGCTGCGCCGGATCTTTTATATCGAGCTCGGAGAGGCGCTTTTGGTACTCTTCTTTGCTCAGCTGTTCGTTGAAGAAGCAGTATCTTTTCTGTCTGAGTCCCACGCTGCCAAAACAGCTCGTGCAGCCGATACAGTCGTAACAGAGGGTGCAGTCCGTGCAGTTTTTGGAGTCCTGACAGTAGTTGCAGTTATAGCATTTTTCCACATCAACACACTCGTAGCAGAGCTCACAGCCATCGCTGTAACTTGAGTCGGCGCAATCTTGGCACGAGATCATCGGACCTCCATACAGGCAGTCTTCACAGAAGTTTGCTGCAAAGAGGAGGTAGCAGTTTTTGTTCTTGTCGGCATGGGTGCAGTAGTCGGAGTTTTCGCAGGCTACGACGATATTGTGAAGCCGTGGAACGGTCTTACGAAGTTCGGCGAGTTCTGCTAGAAAGGACATAGAGTTATTTTACCAGATTGGCTGCTGCGAGCTCCACGAAAAAGGGGCGGCACTGAGGCCACCCCTTTAAAGCTTTTCTTAATTTTCTACTTCGTTTCTTCGTGTCAGTCGGGCTTCTTACTGTTTGCTGCTGCTCTCCTGCCAGCGGGCGAGGACCGTAGTGGCGAGGAAGATTGACGAGTAGGTTCCCGCGAAAATTCCGACGACCAGGACCAGGATGAAGTTGAAGATTGAGGGGCTACCCAGAATCAAAAGGGCGAGGAGGGTAACCAAGGTTGTCATCGAGGTGTTGATCGAACGAGCCATTGTCTGAGTGAGACTCTTATTGGCGACCTCGGTGAAGCTCTCATCTCGGGTCTGGAATTTGAGGTTCTCACGGATACGGTCGAAGACCACGATCGTATCGTGAACAGAGAAACCAAGAACCGTAAGAAGTGCGGTAATAAAGAGTGCGTCTACCTCAAGGTTGAAGAGGGCGAAAATTCCAACAGGAATGAGAACATCGTGGATCAGGGCGATAATTGCACAGGTGCCAAACTTCCAGGGGCTTACCTTCTTTGGAACCTTGCGGAAGGCGAATGCGATGTAGAGGATTATCATGATGATCGCGACGAGGACGGCGATTACAGCTTTGCGCTTGAGCGTCTCTCCAACAACCGGTCCAATCGTAGTGAAGCGGTTTTCGGTTGCTGTTCCAAACTTCTCGTTGAAGGTCGCGAGGATGAGGTCATGAGCCTCGTTGGTTATGTGCGGCATGTTGATGAGGAACTGGCGCTCACCGGCAGTCACCACGCGCGAGTTTGCAAGTTCTACCGGCTTCGTACCGCTGCTTAGAGTCGTCATATCTCCTTCAGTGGGTGCCGTTGAGGCTGATGGAGTTGCATCGGCGTTTACTTGAGGTTCGAGAGCGGCTAACTCGGCTTGTATCTGCTCGACGCTTACCTCGTTCTCGAATGTCACATCCATGAGCGTTCCGCCGGTAAAGTCGATGCTGAACTTGAGACCGATTGTGAGTGCTGCGATGACACTTATGGCCACAAGAACTCCCGAAATGCTGAACCAGAGTTGAGAGTTCTCAACAATCTTGTAGGGCTTGCGCTCGGCCTTTTGTGGAACTCCCCAGAGGGCAAGATTTGCTCCGAATTTCGTTTTCATAAAGGCCTGGAGTAGGGTCTTTGTGATTGTGATCGCACTGAACATGGAGACGAGAATACCGGCAGCCAAGTTGAAGGCGAAGCCCTGAATGATCGAGGTTCCAAAGTAGAAGAGGATCGCACAGGTGAGGAGCGAGGAGAAGTTTGAGTCACGGATCGAGCTCCATGCGCGGTCGAAACCAACGTCGATGGCGCTTGAGAGTGGGCGTCCTCCACGGAGCTCCTCTTTAATACGCTCGAAGATAAGGATGTTGGCATCAACAGCCATACCAATCGAGAGGATTACACCGGCCACACCCGCGAGGGTGAGAACAACCGGATTCTGAATGAGGAATGTTAGGAAGAAGAGGATGAAGCAGGCGAGAATAAAGGTCAGGAACTTCTCCCAGCCTCCATCTCTCGACTGAAGAATCTTGTAAACAATCACCACGAATATCCCGAGTGAGACGATGAGTGCGAACCAGAGAGGGAGCGAGGCCTTAATAAGGAAGATGAGTAATGCTGTGTAGATCGAGAGAGCTACAACGGCGATAACACCCGGCAGACGGTAGTAGATGACCATAAAGATCGCGAGCAGAATGAGTCCGAGGATACCTGCACGTACGCTTGTTGAGAGAGCTTCTTCTCCGAGTGTCGCACCAATTGTGTACTGGCTCGTTAGGAGAATGGGGGCGGGAATCGCTCCGGTATTGAGGTCTCGTGCTAGATCTTGCGCAACCTGTACACTGGGCATACCATTTATAATTGCATTTCCACCAGCTATCTTGCCCTGTACGGTTGGGGCGGAAATCAGATTGCCGCCAACGAATATCGCTATAGGCTTCTGGACATTGCGTCCCGTAATCTCTTCAAAAAGCTCAGCTCCTTCCTCATCGAAGGTTATGTTAACAACGGGCTGGAGTAGGTTGTCGAAGACGACTTCCGCCTTTTTGAAGTGCTCACCGGTGAGCTCCGTTGACTGCCAAGGATCAGGGGCCTCCGAGTAGAAGAGCTGGCTGTATTTTACTTGGTTGAAGTCGACGGCTTCGATTATATGGAAGCCAAAGGGTGTCTCTACAATCGGTGAGATGCGATTTTCTTCTGTGAGCTTGAGTGCCGCCTGAGTGAAGGCATCGTCATACGCTCCTCCTTGTTTAACCGGCCGTGTCAGGAGACCGCCTGTCCCGTCAGCGCCTCCCTCATCAGACTCATCACGTGCTCGCTGTTCTACCGTTGTTGCTCCGCTCTGAAGCTGTGTGTAGATCTCGGTAGCACGGGCCTGTGCCTCTTCTTTTGTTCGCGTTACAGTAGCTTCGGCGCTCTCAGCACCGCTGTAGGCGATGAGTACGTGACGTACGAGAACCTCTTTCTCGTCTGCCGGCAGGGCAGATGTCGAGCGAATTTCATCAAGTTGTAGGATAAAGAAGCCTTTCTGCTCCTCGAGTGCGCCGTTATTGAAGATGTAGCCGTTACTGGTCTGAATGAGCTGCTGTGTTACCTCTCCTTCCTTCAGGCCCTTGAGCGCACTGCCAATGTCTCCTGTGAGACTTGTGGTAAAGGCCCACTCTTCTTCCGAATACTTGATCTTGTCCTGAGCCGACTGCTCCTCTTCTTGGGCCAGCAGATCGAACGAGCCGGGCGCTTCCTTTATCTTGTTAAGAGTTGTCTCCGCCTGTGAGCGGACTTTTTCTACATACTGGGGATCTTCTCCCTCACGCTCTTCTTTGAACTCGAGCTGAATCGTCTTTCCGACGACCTCTTTTGCCTTATCCAGATCTTTTATACCTGCCAGCTCAACGATCAAGTGCTGCTCATCGGCGATATTAGATGTGTAGATGATGGGTTCCGAGACACCCAGTGTGTTTACGCGCTTGTTTACAACCTCACGAACACCCTCGACGATCTGGGCACGGTCCTCTTCGGGTACCTTGCGTAGGTCGATCTTGTAGTCGAGCTGTGAGCCACCCTGAAGGTCCAGACCAAGGTTCACATGGTCATCGGCAAGGCTGGCTGGCGTGCCGGGAATTGTCTGATACTGATTGGGAAGATCGTAGTAGCCTACAGCCAGTGCGAGCAGGACGATCAGAGCAACCTTAGAGGTCGTAGAGCGAAACATAGGTGAGAGAGTTAGAAGTAAGGTAAAAAGTTATTTTTTGC
>PFRX01000040.1 GCA_002788775.1 Candidatus Peregrinibacteria bacterium CG_4_9_14_0_2_um_filter_53_11
AGTGACGTCCTTCTCTCACTCTCTCGGCTTGCTGAAAGTAACGGCTACACACGCCCTGTAATTGGCGAGTTTGGAGAGGCGCTCTCGATCAAGGGCGGCCGTCATCCCGTGGTCGAGTCGATCTCGGCCAGCTCATTTGTTCCTAACGACACGGAGCTTGGTGGAGAGAGGACGGCTGCGGTCATTACCGGCCCCAACATGGGTGGAAAGTCGACCTACCTCCGCCAGACCGCCCTCATCGCCCTGATGGCCCACATCGGCAGTTTTGTCCCGGCCGAGTTTGCCCACATTCCCCTTATTGATCGGATATTCACCCGTGTTGGCGCGAGCGACAACCTGGCCCACGGCCAGAGTACTTTTATGGTCGAGATGCAGGAGACGGCGCACATCCTCCACTACGCCACGGACAAGAGTCTGATCATTCTCGACGAGGTAGGCCGCGGAACCTCCACCTATGATGGCGTCTCGCTCGCCTGGGCGATCCTCGAGTTTATCCACAACGAGCTGGGGGCAAAGCTCCTCTTCGCAACCCACTATCACGAGCTGATAAGCGTCGCCGACCGCCTTGCCCATGCCTCAAATATGAGTGTCGCCGTGAAGGAGGCAGATGGCCGAATAGCCTTTCTCTATAGGGTTTTGCCCGGCGCGATCGACCGAAGTTACGGAATTGAGGTTGCCCGTCTGGCCGGCCTGCCCGCCTCGGTTATCGCAAAAGCTCAGGCTACCCTCAGCGAGCTTGAGGAAGAGGTTGTTGAGCCCGCCGTGGTGCGTCGAGTGGCTGCGACGGTCGTTGATCCTCAGCAGGAGTCACTTTTTACGCCGGTTCGTGATGAGCGGCAGCACCGGGTTTTGAAGAGGCTCGAGGAGGTTGAGGTCGAGAAGATCACCCCGCTCGAGGCGCTGCAGAAGCTTGATGAGCTCAAAAAGATGAGATAGCTCATGACCTTTGCGGGCCGTTTGTTCGCCGGAGTCACGGTGTGTTTTTGTTTAGTGGCTTGGGCTGGCCGCTAGGCGGCGAAGCGCTCGGCTCCCAGCCATGAGAGCTCGAAAATTCGACTCATCGTCCGGGCAAAGATCGAGCTCTCGATAGTGACGCCCAGGAGCTCGTTTTCTGTCAGTGAGATGATCGCCACCGTCTTGTCGAAGACTATGACCTCGTTCTCGAAGGCGAAGTGCTCCGGTGGTATAAAAAGGAGTGAGATTAGCGCGCGTGCCTCGGGTGTGTTGGGATAGAAGGTCTCTACGAAGCGCCGAGCCGTTGGGCTGTCGCTGGCAATTAGGCGCGTTTTGCTGTTGAGCTTTACCTTTGCTCGTGTGTAGTGGGGGAGGAAGTCGGACAGCCGCTCAACCAGAGCTTCCAGGTGCGTGAAGCCGATAATCTCGGACTGAGCCGAGAGGGCACGCTCGAGGATCTTTGTAATTCCCTCAATCCCTTCGTGATACTGGATCGTCGGTTTGAAGGCGAGGTTGTTCGTGATGGAGAGGAGCTCGGGGAGGAGTTTCTTGGCGGTTTGGAGCTTTTCCTCGTAGAGGGTTACGAGCGTCTCGGGTGGGGCGGCCAGGTAGGTCTTTGTCCGTCCCTCCATCTGGCAGCTTACGAGCTGTTTCTCCGTTAGGTTATCGAGGAGGTGGTAGCAGTTGACCCTGTCGACACCCGCTTTTTTTGCAACTTCACGTACTGGGGCACCTCCAAGTTCAAGGACGGCCAGGTAGACCTTCGCCTCTTTGAGTGGGAGCCCGAGTTCACTGAGTGATGTGTAGTCCATGTAATATTATTTCTACTGAAAATTGTGCGCTCTATTCCACCATAGTTCAACCATAAAAAGTGAAATAGAGGGCATTGTACATTAATCATGGATTTAAAGAAAATTTACACACGTTATGCACATAATTGTTCATAACTTCGAACAGTAAGATTTTTTCTACTGCACGTATTTTTCCTCTCGGATAAGGGCTTTGGCGGTTTTTGGCGGGTGCCCCGAAAACGGCTCTAAACAGGCTTTGCAGGGCTTTTGAACATACTATGAACGTCATTTAATCATTCTCTACAGTGGCTCATGTCGCTCATGAGTGTCTTTCTTGCTCACCTCAAAAAGCTCGCGTATTCTTCCCTCCAATGGGAGCCATTCGTATCTTATCGGATACACTAATCAGTCAGATCGCCGCCGGCGAGGTAGTTGAGCGTCCCGCCTCCGTTGTTAAGGAGCTCATTGAGAATAGCCTCGATGCCGGAGCCACGGCGATTGACATTGAACTTGAGCAGGGAGGGATGAAGCTCATCGCCGTTAGGGATAACGGCTTCGGAATGAGTCCTGAAGATGCCGCCATGGCCTTTGCTCGACACGCTACCAGCAAGATCAACGAGCTCGAACACCTTTCCAAGCTGATGACATTCGGTTTTAGAGGCGAGGCGATTGCCGCAATTACCTCGGTGGCACACGTAACCCTGAAGACTCGTCTTGCCGACGCTGACGATGGGACGGAGCTGAGCTATCAAGGCGGCCTTCGTATTTTCGGTGGAGCCGTTGGTATGGCACCCGGCACCGAGTTTATTGTGCGTAACCTCTTCTTTAACACTCCCGCACGCAAAAAGTTTCTCAAACGTGAGTCGACCGAGCTCCAGCATACGGTCGCGCTGATAACCCAGACGGCACTCGCCAACCCCATGGTCGCCTTCAGTCTCTCTCACAACGGGCGTCCGATCTTCAGGCTTTCCGCTACTGATTCGGCACCCGAGAGGTTGGCTGAGCTCCTTGGGCCGCGTTTCATCAAAGAGAGTCTTGCCGTCGACTTCGAGACGCCTTCAATTATGGTTTATGGCTATGTGGGGCAGCCCGGCATGACGCTCAGCACCAAGCGCCACCAGTATCTTTTCGTAAACGGCCGCCCCGTTAGTGACCCGATGATCGCCCGTGCCTGTATGGATGCCTACGGCTCACGACTTCCCGCACGTACCTATCCGATGTTCGTCCTCCACGTGAACGTCGATCCAGCCGATGTAGACGTTAACGTTCATCCACGTAAGCTGACGGTAAAGTTTGTGGAGCAGGGGAAGATTTACCGTGATGTCTCTCAGGCAATTCGTCAGGCGCTCGACTCCGCTCCACTGTTTCTTGGTGGAGTTCATGCCGGCACGGTACGTCCTCAGTCGGCGGAGGAGTTTTACGCTGCCGACGCTGAACAGGCTGCCGCAACTCAGCTCCAGGCCCTGCCTCGGTCGGAGCCGCTTACTCAGAACGCTTTTTCGTTTGGCGCGCCCCGCGAGGCTGTGGGAGGTATGCAGCCGGAGGCCTCCGCCGTCGACTTTTACGAGCGGGAAAAACCTGCACAAAACCTGGAGCGTGGGCCTCGGCCTCTCGCGCAGTTGGCAAATTCCTACATCCTCATTTCTGACGAGGAGGGGATTGCCGTGATGGATCAGCATGCCGCTCACGAGCGCATCATGTATGAACGCTTCCGCCATCAAGCTCTCTCAAAAGAGCCTGAACAGCAGCAGCTTCTGGTTCCGCTGACTCTCGAGTTTTCTCATGCCGAAGCTGTTCTCTTCTCCGAGTTGCGGATCGAGTTGGAGGCACTGGGCTTTGAGGTCGATGTCTGGAGTGGAACGACGTTTGTCATTCAAGCCTGTCCCGCCGCACTCAGTCGAGACGCCCTCGAGCCGATCGTGAGGAAGGTTCTCGACGAGCTCCTTGGCGAGAAGAAGACGACCGAGCCACTCTCGGAGCGTGTTCTGAAATCACTCGCCTGTAAGGCGGCCGTTACCTTTGGGATGCCGCTCAGCATTCAGGAGCAGCAGCAGCTTGTCGAAGACTTGGAGAAGACACCCAACCGCGCAACCTGCCCGCATGGTCGGCCCACGCGCGTCCTCCTGACATTTGATGAGCTCGCTCGTCGGTTTTACCGTTAGGATGCGCCTTCAACTCCAAAAAAACTTGCAATTGTAAGGCCGGGAAGGTACCATCCACTCGCTGCTTCTTCCCTATAGGAAGAGGCTATGAGCCCTTTTATCTCATATCCATAGCTCACTATGTCGACGACTGCACAACCCGGATTGTACGAACTTATGCTCATCTTCTCAGGCGATCTGGCCGAGAAAGAATACGAGAAGCATCTTCAAGAAGTTCGCGAGATGATTACGGCCGCCTCGGGCGAGATCACCAATGAGGACCCTTGGAGCAAGCGCCAGCTCGCCTACCCACTGAAGAAGCAGACGACCGCCTACTACATCATCCTGCATGTACGGCTCCCCGGCGCTGAAATTGTCGAGCTCAGCACTACTATCAAGTTGCACCCACCGGTGCTTCGCCATTTGATTATCGCCGTTCCCGACGATCGGGATCCGGTTGCTTACAAGGCGGCTATCTTACCACGCAACGAGGACGAAGAGGAGGCGGCGCCAGAGAAGGCCGCTCCCGCTCCTCGTAAAGAAGAGGCTAAGAGCGCGCCAAAGGAGACAGTCGCCAGCGAGGAGGAGCCATCAGAGAAGAAGCTCGAAGAGATTCTCGACAATCCGGATATTGATGTCGGCTAATAGTTCTTTTATCTTCCCATCTCATGAGGTGCGTTAACAAAGTCATACTGATTGGCAACCTCACTCGGGATCCCGAGCTGAGACAGACCTCGAGTGGCCAGGCGATCGTTACCTTCGGCCTTGCGACCAACCGCGATTGGTTCACAAAAGACGGACGCCGGCTGGACTCTACAGAGTTCCATGAGCTCGTTGCCTGGGCCAAGCTCGGAGAGATCTGTCACCAGTATCTCAAGAAGGGAAAGCTGATCTACGTCGAGGGCTACCTCAAGACGAGAACTATGGAGCTCCCCGATGGGACGAAGAAGTACCGCACCGAGATCGTCATCC